>CAXTRQ010000097.1:591-1206 GCA_964246705.1 uncultured Pyrinomonadaceae bacterium | reverse complement strand
GCCCAAACCCGAAGGATACCGCAAAGCTCTAAGAATCATGTCACTGGCAGAGAAATTTGGCCGCCCGATCATAACTTTTATCGACACGCCGGGCGCATATCCGGGGATAGATGCGGAGGAGCGCGGGCAGGCCGAAGCCATCGCGCAAAATTTATTGGTGATGGCTCGCCTCAGTGTGCCGATAATTGTAACTATAATTGGTGAAGGAGGGTCGGGTGGGGCACTGGCCGTGGCTGTCGGTGATCAGGTATTGATGTTAGAAAATGCTGTCTATTCGGTCATCTCTCCTGAAGGATGTGCCGCTATTCTTTGGAAGGATGCTACGGAGTCTCCACGCGCTGCCGAATCCCTGCGATTAACGGCACAAGACCTGAAACAATTGGGCATCATTGATAAGGTAGTGCCGGAACCGTCGCTTGGAGCACATACATCTTTTAGCGAAACTGCTGAGGCTCTCGCGGATGCTCTTCGAGGAAGTTTAGATGAGGTGATTGCAAGCGGTACTGAATATCGTCTGGCGCGCCGTTATCAAAAACTTCGTATGCTCGGACTAAACGGATGATGATATTCCATTCTAGTGTGGAATTTGTGGGCCGCCACAATAGACACTATAAA
>CAXTRQ010000097.1:0-581 GCA_964246705.1 uncultured Pyrinomonadaceae bacterium | reverse complement strand
GAATGTCGGCGCGCCGACATTCCACACTAGAATGGAATATCATCGTCTCCGATGTCACCATCCGAAGTACTAGAGGCAGGTGCGGCGTTATCATCCCGATTGGGCGCGTGAGCTTCTTCACCACGACCGCCGCTGATAAACTGCATGTCCGTCGCGTGCACTTCGAGTGTATGTCGAGAACGCCCATCGCGATCAGTCCATTCTTCGACACGAAGCCTGCCTTCAACATACACAGAACGGCCTTTTGTTAGATATTGAGAAGCGGTTTCAGCTTGCCGTCCCCACAATGTCACACGAAACCAAGTGGTTTGATCTTGCATCTCACCTGTTTTATCGCGGCGGCGTTCATTGGTGGCAAGAGTAAAACTACAGACGGGAGTGCCTTGAGGGGTATAACGTAGCTCCGGGTCACGCCCCAAGTTTCCGCATAGAATTATTTTGTTGAACGACATTTTATTGTCCCTTTCTTGAGGCACGTCGGATTGAAAAACAGTGCGCATACTACCTTTGAGAAAAGATTAGGTCAAGCGTGTATAATGTGCTTCAAGCGTGTGCCGACCTTGGTTATTGAAGCTATACAT
>CAXTRQ010000096.1:0-22307 GCA_964246705.1 uncultured Pyrinomonadaceae bacterium | reverse complement strand
ACTACCCCTAAGCTAATGTAAGCGCTAATTCCGCGCGCGCGGCCGGCGGCAAACATGCCCGGGCTTTCGCCGCGCACGTAGGGCACGCGCGGGGCGAGGACGATGTCCGTATCGGGGCGCGGGACGTTCTTCGGGTCGCGCTGGTAGGCGTCCTGCGTGCGCCCGTATGCTTCGGCGTCGCGCAGCACTTTACGGAGTTGTTCGGTCTGCCGCTCGCGCGCCGCCAGCGCCTCCGGGTTGGGCGGCGCTTGCTGTTGGAAGAAGCCGCCTCCACCGCCGCGTGGGATGGTGATAGCGAGCGCGGCGTTCGGCACAATCGCCATCTCGCGCGGCGTCGTGCCGTTGAGATTGAGAATCGCGGCCTGACCCGAAATGATGCCGCCGGTCGGAACCGTGACGACGTTGGTCACGCCCGCGACGCGCGTCACGTCAACGTGCGCCGTGTGCGGATTGACGGCGACGATGGCCTGCGCGTTCGGATTCATCTCGCCGAGTTCACTTGTGTCAACGGTCGCACCGACCGCGCTGATCTCGACGAGACCCATGTTCGTTCCGGCATCCATCATGCCGGGATAGACGCTCAGCCCGGTCGCGTCAATCTCCTGCACGCCCGCCGGGACGTTGACGTTCGCGCCGACCGCTTCGATGCGCCCGTTGCGAATCAAAATTGTGCCGCGCTCGATGTCCGCCCCGCTCACCGTCACGATGCGCGCGTTGCGGATCGCGTAAGTGCCCTGCGGCGCGCTCATCGTTTGCACGGAGACGCTGCCCGTCTGTTGAGCGGACACACGACGGGCGAAGCCCGGAAGAGATGCGACGAGCGTCGCCGTCAGCAGGCAGACGACGGCAAAGGCTCTCTGTGAGTTGATGAAGTTTCGTCTCGTGCTCATCTCTGGTTGTCACCTCCGTCCCAAGTATCGTCGTCGTGCGAATAGGCCGTGCGTTTCTCGCGCGGCGGGCGCGGCGGCGTTCCGCCCTCGGCGGGCGGGCGGTTGGCGTCCGACTGTTCGAGCAGCTTGCGTTCCTGTTCGAGCCGCGTGCGGGAGGCCAAGTCTTGCTGGCGGTCGAAGAAAATCTCGCCGTCAATGAAGGTCGTATCAACGCGCGCATAGACGCTCAAGGGGTGTGCGTTCCAGATGGCGAAATCGGCGTCCTTGCCCACGTCAATCGAGCCGACGCGCGTATCAATGCCGAGTTGCCATGCAGGGTTCATCGTGATGAGCTTCAAAGCTTCATTCTCGGACAGCCCACCGTACTTCATCATCTTGGCGGCATCAATGTTCAAGCGGCGCGCACGCTCGTCGGAATCGGAGTTGACCGAGACGTTGACGCCGTGACGGGTCATAATCGCCGCGTTGTAAGGAATCGCGTCGTAGGCTTCGACTTTGTAAGCCCAAAAGTCCGCGAAGGTCGAAGCGCCCGCGCCGTGCCGCGCAATCTCGTCGGCGACCTTGTAGCCTTCCAGCACGTGCTGGAACGTGCGAACTTTGAAACCGAACTCGTCGGCGATGTTGATAAGCATCAGAATTTCGTCCGAGACGTAACAGTGCGCGTGGACGAGCCGCTTGCCTTCGAGAACCTCGACGAGCGGCTCAAGCTGCAAATCACGGCGCGGCGGCATCAAGTTCTTTTCGCCGCGTGCCGTCGCCGCGCGATATTCGTCCCAACCCCTCTTGTAATCGCGCGCCCGCGTGAAGGCATCGCGGATGACCTCTTCGACGCCCATGCGCGTCGCCGGATAACGGCGGGCGAGACCGGGAATGTTGAAATTTGAACGCTTCGGATTCTCGCCGAGCGCGAACTTGATTCCCGGAGGCGCACCCGGAAAAAGGAATTCCGAGAGAGGACGACCGTACTTAATCTTGACGACCGAGTTCTGCCCGCCGATGGCGTTGCATGAGCCGTGCAGAACATTGACAGTCGTGACGCCGCCGGCAAGTTCGCGGTAGAGGTCGCCGTCGGTCGGGTTCAAAACATCTTGAATGCGCGCCATCGAAGTGACGGACAGCGTGCATTCATTCGTGGCGTCGGACATCGAATGTGAGTGCGCGTCAATGATGCCGGGCAGGATGTATTTGCCGGTCGCATCAATAACGCGCGCGTCCGCACGCGCCTTTAAGTTCGTGCCGACGCCGACAATCTTGCCGCCGCGAATCAGCAGGTCTGCGTTTTCCAGCGTGCCGTGTGAGACGGTCAGAATCGTCGCATTGCGAACGAGCGTTTCAGTCGTCGCCGACTCGCTCGCACCGCGCGCGCGCGTCTGCGCGAGAGTTGTGCTGCCGCCGCTCCACACAACGCAGAGCAGCACAAACGAAATTGCGAATCTCAAAAAATTTCTCATCATTGCTCTCCATCGAATAAGTCTGGAGTCTGAAGCCCTACAGTCTGGAGTCAAAGACTTTGATGACTTGAGACTCCTGACCCTGAGACTCTCAGACTTTTACCATGCTGTGCTGCCGGGCGTCGGCGTGGGCGTCGGTGACGGCCTTGGCGTCGTCGGCTCGCCCTCGCCGGGCGGTTGTTGACCGGGCGTCGTGCGCTGGCCGGGCGTTGTTCTGCCAGCCGGTGTTGTCGGCGTCCCGCCGGGTGCGGCGGGTGCGCCGCCGGTGCGCGTGCCGGTGAACGAGCCGGGGCCGCGTCCGACAAGCTGAATCGTGCCGATCATCTCGTTGCCGCTGAGCGTGCCGTTAAAGAGCGCCTCCGTCGTCTGGCTGCCCGTGCCGGGCAACGTCACGTTGACGGAGAAGCGGATGTCGGTTCCCGTCACCGCACCGTTGGCGATCTGATTCGTGCCGAGCGGCCCCTGCATCGAGCCGGTCAGACGTTCGCCCTGCTGTTGCAAGTTGAGCGTGATAGTCGTCTCGGATTCGCTTCCGGCCTCGCCGCCGAGCTTGAGACGCAACGTCCAAGTGCCGGAAGCGGGCGCGCCACCGCCCATCCCGACGGGCGTCGCCGGGTTCAGTTCAACCGGGCGACCGTCAATGAAGACGTGAGTGATGCGGCGATTCTTGTCGAAGAGATCGCCGCGCGTGATTGTCAGATTCGCAATCTTGCCAACCTCGATGGAGCCGAGACGGTCTGCGACGCCGAATATTTCGGCAGGCCACATCGTCATGGCGCGCACGGCTTGATCGCGCGGCAATCCGTTCTCCATCGCCTTCTGCGCGTTGGCGAGATAGTCCGAGATGTTCGTCATCTGGCCTGATTGGAAAGCAAAGCGGACGCCCGCCGTGGCGAGCCGACCGGCGGCGCGCGGCGCTTCGGCGCGCTCGCGCAGGACGCGTAAGGGTTCAGGCTCGGCGTCGGGCGACGGAGCGGTCGTGCGTCTCGGAAAGTTGAGCGAGAGCAGGACGGGCACGTTCTGAGCTTTCAGGCGGTCGGCAACTTTGTATGCTTCCAGCCCGCCCGCGATAATCAGTTGCAGGTTGAACTCCTGCGCCAGATCGAGCGCGCGGATGATTTCGCGCTCGCGGTCGGCCTGCATCACGACCGGCATTCGTCGCGCCAGCACGGACTGAAGCGCGGCGAGCGATTTGTCCTGTTCGGGACGACGTAGGCCGCGCGGGCTACGCTCATAGAGCACGTTCGATTCGCGGTAGCGTTGAGCGTCGAGGAGCGCCTGCCGAATCGAGGCGAAGACGCCCATCAGCGAGCCGGGATACTGGCCTCCCGCAAGCGACGTGAAACCGACGTGCAGCGCGACCGGCGAACTGACGACCATTTGCTGCGGCGTCTCGCCCGCCAGATTGATGAGCGCGGACTGGCCGAGAAAGACGTTGCCGCGCGGGGCGGTCAGCGCGGCGGTAATGCCTGCGCTGCGCGCCGATTCGATCTCAGCGCCGCCGGGGCGGATGATGTCAGCCGCACTGACTTCAGGTTGCAGTCCGGGCAACTGCGTCGAGTTCGGCGAGGTTGCCGAAGGAGAAATGGGCGGCCCGAAGAGACCTGCGAAGCCGCCGCCGCCGCCGCCTGCGCCGGGTGTCGGGCTGGGGCGCGGGATGGCGAGCGTCGTGTTGGCGTCAATCAAGCCGGGATAGACGGTCAACCCCGTGCCGTCAATGGGACGCGCATCCGGCGGCGCGGTGACGCGTTCACCGACGGCGGCAATCAACCCGTTGCGAATGACGATTGTGCCGCGCTCAATCACGGGGCCGGAGACGGTCACGATGCGCGCGTTCGTGATGGCATAAATGTCTGTGCCGGTATTGCTCGCGAGCGGCGCATTCTGTGCGTCAACGGTTTTTGGCGGCGCGGCGAGCCAGATGGAAAGAAGGAGCGAGATCATTGCCAGCGTGGCAAGCAATCCTGATGGGCGTTTTCGCATAGGCTTTTAGCTTTCGATTAAGCTCGAAGAACTGAGGGCGCGCAAATTGTCTGCGGCGTTCCCTCAGTTAAAGGAACACGACCGCAAGAGCATCGCGCGCAGGACTTTTAAAAGCGAAAGAAGATAGGGCTTAACTTTTCGCGCCCGTCGAGAAGAATCGGACTTCCCCTTCATGAGTGCTTGGTGAAATGGAGAAGATGCTTCTTGTTGGACGTAGCTGCTTGCTACGCAGCCGACCCCGGCAAAGTTTCAAGGAGCGTGAGCGGCGAACTCACCATGCGCCAGCATACAGGTGTCGAATCAAAAGTTGCGCGAAGAGGCGAGGCGGCAGAGCGTTTGCTGCTCGGTGTCCTCGCCCTTCGCGGAAAGTTCGTAAGCTCAGGGATGCCCGCCCGTTCAGCCGACATCCGAAGCGGACGGTCGCGCCCGGTTGTTATTGTCTCGGACGAGCGCGCCGCTCAATTACTTCTTGTTGGCGTTCGCGCTGCCGCCCTTGTTGGCGTTTGAATCGCCGTCGCCTTTGATCGCCAACTTGTTGGTGACACTCTTGACACCATCTACACCCTTGGCGACCGAGACGGCTTTGACCTTCTGCGCGCCGTTGGCAACCGTGCCGTTGAGCGTCACGACGGCATTGTCCACGTCAACATTGATAGTCGAATCGCGTAGATCGTCAGTCGAGAGCAGGGCTGCTCTGACCTTCGTCCAGAGCCACATATCATTAGCGCCGGTTCCGATCTTCGAGCCGGAGCTTTTCGCTTCCTGCTCGTAGCGCGCTTTGTCTTTATCGTAGTCTGCCCTCGACATGTTGGCGTTATAACTCGCCCGTGAGTTCGTGTTGGCGCTCGTGTTGGCGCTCGTGTTGGCGCTCGTGTTGGCGTTCGTATTGTTGGCGTTGGTCACGATAGCGGTGTTCGAGTTGTTGACGTTGGCCGTGTTGGCGTTGTCGGTACTGTTGCAACCGGCGGCGAGCGCGGCCAGCGCCGTGCCAGCGATAAGTGCTGCGAGTTTGTTTTTGTTCATGTTCTCTCCTGTGTTTTTATCTCTGTAAACTGACACACGCCGCGCCGCCCGAAAAGGCTCGCGCTGAAGCGCCGCATGCACGTCTCAGAAACTCTCTCATACTGATGGGGTTCTGTGCTGTCGCAGTATATTAACGCCGTCCGGGCAGGACAACAAGAGGGAAGCGCACGGGCGCGCGATTCTTTTCGAGCCGACGGACGGACAGGTTTGAGCGGAGGAAGAGCATGGGAGAGGATCGCGCAGGAGGCTTACCGGTCGGGGTGCTTCGTGAAATGACGATAGCCACCGTTCTTTGGGGGACGGTGGCTATTCATGCGAACGCGCGAACGGCGAACACTGCCTGACTATTTATTGGTGTTGGTTTTGGTCGTGCTGTTCGTCGTGGTCGTCGTGGTCGTCTTGGTGTTAGCGTTGCCCACGTTGGCGTTGCCATGGTTAGCGTTGCTCATATTGCCGCTGGTTCCGGTATTGGTGCTGTTGGTCGTACCGGTGTTAGCGGGCATCGTGTTGGTCGTGGTGTTGGTCGTCGTGGTGTTGGTCGTCGTGGTGTTGGTCGAGTTGACGTTACTGGCATTGGTGTTGGCGTTGTTGGTGGTATCACCACACGCGGCGGAAAAGGCGGCCAGCGCGGTGCCCGCGACGATTGCTGCAAGTTTGCTCTTCTTCATGTTTTCTCCTGCGACTTACTGTGATTTTTTAGAACTGAATTTTGGGAAACCCGGATGCGAACCCGCAGCGCACGACTCACCGTAGCGGCGTGCACTCGTCGGGTAGAACTGCCAAAAAGCTTCAAAGTGGCTTATCTGCCGCGCGGCATATTAATCAGTAATAGCGCCAATACGCAAGTCAAAAGCGTTTATCGCAGCCACTTTTATTACACCTCAAAAACTGAAAACCTAAAACCTAAAAACTGATTGCCGCTTTACCACTTGACGGTTCCTTCCTTCGACGTGTCAATCTGGGCGGGTTGACCGTTGATGGTAGTGCCGAAGAGGTAGCCTTTGGCGTTGTCGAGCAGAAAGTTCTGGGCATCCGGGTTCATTAAATCAAGGCCGTAATGGTTGATGATCTGCTGTTGCTTCATCAGCCATTCCTGCCAGCAAGGCTGACAGATTTCCGTCCCGATTTTCTGCCCCAACTCGCCCGGATACGGCGCATAGCCGAGCGCCGGACGTTTATTTCCACAATGCGCGCACTTGATTTCGTCAGCCATAAAAATTTCTCCCTGAAGCGGTCGCTTGAAAACTTTGATTAAGCTCCGGCGCGGTAACATAGCACAGAGACCACGCGCCGCGCTTCTCCACCTTAGACCACGCGCGAAGCGTTTTGCGCCGCGCGAATGGCGTTGATGATTTCCCCGTCGGCGGGGCGAAACAGCGAAAGCGGCTGGACTTTGCGATAACGGACAAGGCCGTTCGCATCAATGACGACGACGGCGCGGGCGGCTCGATTCGGAAGCCAAGAGCTTGCGCCGTACTGCCGCGAAACTTCGCCGCCCGTGTCGGCGAGCAGGCGAAGCGGCAGCGTGTGATGCGCGGCGAATTTTTGGTGTGATTCGATTGTGTCGGTCGAGATGCCGACGACCTCCGCGCCCGTCGCCTCGTACTCCTCCCAGTGGTCGCGCACGGAGCACAACTGCCGCGTGCAGACCGGCGTCTCGTCGCCGGGATAAAAAAGCAGCACGACAATCTTCCCGCGCTGGTCTGAGAGACGCCAGTCCGCGCCGTCTCCATCCTTGAGTGTAAAGTCGGGGGCAGGCTCGCCGACTGTCGCAGTCTTCATTCCCGTAGTTGTCACGATTGAAAGTCCCTGATGTCTCTGAAAGGCGTTTTCGGGTCATCGAAGTTCGGGCGATAGTAATGCGACGCCCCGTCGTATTCCTGCATCCAGCCCTCTTCCATGTCGAATTCTTCGAGCGCGTTGACGGCGCGGAGCCATTCGCGCTCGGTGATGCGGCGCGAGAGCAGGATGTAGCGTTCGTCCGTGGCGGCGCGGTTTGTCGCGTAGTATTGCGCCATCAGAGAGACGGCGACGTGGCGGCTCAAATCATCACGAATCCAGCGCAACGAGTCGGCGACTCCGGCCACGTCGTTCGGCAGCACGAGCAGACGCACGACGAGGCCGCGACGCAGCAGCCCCCGTTCATCGAAAACCAGCTTATCGCCCGTCTGGCGATACATCTCGCGGAGGGCGGCGCGCGCGTGCTCCGTG
Source organism: uncultured Pyrinomonadaceae bacterium (assembly GCA_964246705.1). GTDB lineage: Bacteria > Acidobacteriota > Blastocatellia > Pyrinomonadales > Pyrinomonadaceae > DASZCR01. The sequence continues at coordinate 14,749 of CAXTRQ010000096.1, read as the reverse complement.
TAGTTGCGAACTTTCGAGTAGGTGTAGCCCTCGCCGGAGTCCGCGTACTTCAGGTCGGGCAGATACACGTCAACGATGCCTTCAAGCAGACGCAGGACGGCGATTGAATCGTAGGCGTTCGTGTTGTAGACGATAGGCAGGCGCAAGCCCTCTCCGGCGGCGATGAGGATGGCGCGCGCCATCTGCGGCGCGAAGTGTGTGGGCGAAACGAAGTTGATGTTATGACAGCCACGCGCTTGCAGTTCGAGCATCATCGCGGCGAGTTGTTCGTGCGTCACTTGATTCTTGATCTGCTCTCTGTGCGTCTGCGAGATTTGATAGTTCTGGCAGTAGACGCAGCGCAGATTACAGTTGCCGAAAAAGATGTTGCCCGCGCCGTGTGTGCCGACGAGCGCAGGCTCTTCGCCGAAGTGCGCCGTGTAGGAAGAGACGACGGGTAATCTTCCGGAGTAACAACGAGCAAGTTCGTTCTGTAAACGATTGTTGCCGCAATCGAGCGGGCAGACGGTGCAACTTTTTAGAAGGCGTTCCAACGCCTCGACACGCCGCGCGAGTTCGCCCCCTTCGTAGAGCGACAGGTATGAAGGTTTCTCATTCATGTTCAATGTTTCCTTGCCGGAGTGCGCCGCAGCGTCAGGCGATTGTGATGCGGGCTGTGCTGCTGCACAAGTTCGGCGGGCGCGAGCGACTTGCCGAGCCGCCAGATGAAATCCATCTCGGCGGTGATGGTCGACAGTGCGAGCCGTGCTTCATAGATGAGAAGAACGCTGCCATAGAAGAGAAACGACGCGCCGATTAAACCCGTCACGACCGGAATCCAGCCGTGGTGACCGCCCAAAGCCGAGACGATGCCGATGGCGACGCTCGTCAAAACGAAGATGCCGAGCGCGAGATAAAAGACCGTCATACAGCGTTGCAGCAGTCGCGCACGCGTCGTTAGATGATCCAACTGGCTGAAGATGACCGCGCGCCGGTCTTCAAACAACTGCACTTCCTGTTCCGACTGCGTCAACTCCTCAAACTTATCCGACAGCCCACGCACGCGGTCGACGACGCGACCGAGCCGCGTCGAGGTCGAGAGGACGAGCGTCCCGCAGGCCGAGATTAAGACGGCGGGCGTAATCATCGCCGTCAGAACGGCCAGCGCTGAAGAAAATCCTTCCATCCCACTCCGCGTCTATCGAAAGCTTTGAACGTGCCGGTTATTTATAACTCTAAGAATTGATGCGGGCAACCGCCGGTCGAGAAGCGTGAGCGAATCTTCGTCGTGAGCGACGGGCGTAAGCCGCCTGATATGGATGCGGCAAAAATGGCTCGGGCAGGTGAAAGTGTGGTTCGCAGGCGCGCAAGTTGTGCTATGCTCCGCCGCAAAATTGCACAGGACTTTCGCAGTGAATTAACAGACGCTTGAGGCGAATTGCTTCAGGCGCGGGTTTTACTTCCGACAAAGGAGCACAGGTGATGTCTGAAAGCGATTCAGGGAATAACAGAGATGACGTGATTGACGGCGGCAGTAGCGCAGGCGCGGGCGATGCGTCCGGCGGCACAGGCGCGCACGGCGGGCAGGCTATCGGTCGCACGACGGGTATGGGCACGGGCATGTCCGGCGGCAAGTCACGCGGCGGCGCTTCGCGCGGCGGGGGTGGCGCAGCCGTGCGTGGCGGTTCGGGCAGCGGTTCAGCCACGAAAGGCGCGCGCAAGACCGGAGCCGCAAAGGGTGGCTCAAAAAGCGGCGGCGCAGCGAAGAGCGGCGCAGCGGGCGCGTCTAAGAAAAGTTCAAACAAAGGCGGCGCGGGCGGCGCTGCCAAGAAAGGCAACGCGGGCAAAGGCGCGACCAAGGGCGCTGCCAAATCTCCCGCAAAGAAGGGTTCGAGCAAAAGCGGCGGTCGCAGCAGCAGCGGCAAGAAAGGCGGTGGAGGCAAGGACGGCGCGGCGGGAAATAAGCCCTTGACAGTTAAAGTCGCCGAGGCGACCGGCAAAGTCGCGGCGGCGATAACGAACGCCATCGGCGCTCTGACCGGAGGCAAAAAACGTTCGCGCTAGAGCGAGCGTGAGAGCAAATTTCAGTTGAATGTCTAGCAACCAAGATTCACCAACGCAGACCTCTCAGGACACGGAGCGGGCACAGAGATTTCAAATCTGAAAGTTCAAATTTCAAATCTCGAATTTTAGAACTCTGTGCATCCTCTGTGCCCTGAGGGGTCTGCGTTGGTGAATCTCAACTTTCACACCCTTCCGTCGCAAAGTCCCGCGAAGCTCCGGCAGTAATCCCTTTCCGGCGTGAATTGAACTATCATGGCACACGGACAGGGAGACTTTATGGCTGAAGACAATTCCACATCGGACGCTCTCCGGCAACTCGCCGCGCGGCTCGAACATTTAGAGCGCGTCCTGCAAATGCATACCGAGCGCCTCTACGGCATCGAGCGGCAACTCGGCCTGACTTTTCGCCCGCCCGCCGTCGAGCCTTCGCGCAGACCACTCTACGAATCTTTCACCGACGAGAGAAACGAAGGCGCGCTCTCACCTCAACAAGCAGAGCCTTCAACGCACACCGCTTCAACAATCGAAGTGACGCACGCGGCGGGAGCGCGCGAGACGGGCAGCGCAACAATGGCGGCAGCCGCAACGTCGCGTGCAAATTCTGAGGGCGCACAGGCCGGAGACGGCGCGGCGCACAACTCTCACGCGACGGACGCGGGCACGGCGCGCACGGCGCGCAGGGATGTCGAATCAATAGTCGGCGGCAGTTGGTTCAACTGGATCGGCATCATTGCGATTACCTTCGGCGTCGCGTTCTTCCTGAAATATGCTTTCGAGAGCCAAATCATCGGCCCCCTCGGGCGCGTCGCGCTGGGCGGCGTGGCGGGTTTGGGATTTCTCGCGGCGGGCGAGACTCTGCGCAAGCGCGGCCTCAGACAGTATGCCTATGTGCTCTCCGGCGGGGGCATCCTGATTCTCTATCTCTCGGTCTATGCCGCGCGCGAATTTTACAAACTCATCGAACAGCCTCCGGCATTTCTTTTGATGGCTGTCGTGACGGGCGCAGCCGTGCTGCTGGCGGCGCGTTACAATGCGCTGCCGATTGCCGTCCTCGGCCTCATCGGCGGCTTTCTCACACCGCTGCTGCTCTCGACGGGGCAGGACAATCAGACGGCGCTGTTCACCTACATCGCACTGCTGGACGCGGGCGTTCTCACGCTCGCTTATTTCAAAAGCTGGCGCAGCCTGAACTTCATGGCCTTCTTCGCCACCGTCCTGATGTTGACGGGCTGGGCGTTCTCGTTTTACGAGACGCCGAAACTCTGGCTGACGCTTTTCTTCCTGACCGTTTTCTTCCTGCTCTTTTCGCTGCTCGCCATCGCGCACAACGTACTGGCGCAGCGACCCGCGCGCTGGTTCGACATCTCGCTTATTATTCTGAACGCTACCTTTTACTTTAGCGTCAGCTACGCATTGATGGCGGAGGCCGGATACGTGCGCGCGACGGGTGCGTTTGCCGACACGATTGCGGGGTTTTTCCTGTTCCTCTTTTTCGTCGTCTGGAGCCGACACAGGGAGGATCGCCTGCTCGGTTATAGCTACCTCGGCGCGGCGATCACCTTCCTGACGATTGCGCTGGCGATTCAACTCGAACAGCAATGGGTGACGATAGGCTGGGCGATGGAAGGTCTCATGCTGACGTGGAGCGGTCTGCGGACGCGACAGAACGCGCCGCGTCACGCCGCGCTCTTTGTCTTCACAATCGCGCTCGCGCACTGGTTCGGCTGGGATTTGTCGAGCTTCGACTTCCGGGGACACGCGGATACCTTCGTGCCGCTCCTGAATCGCCGCGCCGTCTCCTGCGCCGTGCTGGTCGCGACGCTCGCCGCGAGCGCATGGCTTTACCGGCGCGCGGGCGAAGGGGCGGAAGATGTTGCTGCACATGAACGGGAGCTAATGAGCAGCTTCCTGATTCTCGCCGCCAATCTGCTCGCGTTCGTCCTTCTGACCTTCGATATTAATGACTACTTCCTGCACCCGCGCGTAGGGGTTGCGCTCGACAGGGCGCGGCTGGAAAACACGCACCAATTTTCGCTCTCCGCGCTCTGGACGCTGTACGGAACGGCAACGCTGCTCATCGGCGTTAAAAGTAATCTGAAGGCGTTGCGTTACGTCGCGCTGCTCCTGCTCGCCGGGGCAACCGCCAAAGTCTTGATGTTCGATCTCTGGTATTACGCAGCCGCGTGGCATGTGCCGCTCGTCAACCAGACCTTCATGGCCTTCGTGCTACTCGTGTGCGCCTACCTCTTCGCCGCTCGGCTCTACGAACGAGCCGCGACGATTGACGCGCACGAACGGGCAATCGTCCCCACCCTTGTCGTCATCGCCAACGTGCTGGCAATCGTCTCACTGAGCGCGGAGGCGAGCGGCTATTTTGCCTCGAAGATGACGGCGGTCAATTTAGAGGCTGGACGCCTCATGGATTTGCGACTCGCCCAGCAGCTTTCGCTTTCTGTTATCTGGGCGACATACGGGGGCGTGATGTTCATCTACGGGCGCGCGCGCGACAGGCGGATGCTGCGCCTGCTGGCGCTCGGACTGCTTGTGCTAACGACGCTCAAGGTCTTCTTCCTTGACCTATCTTCGTTGGAGCGCGTCTATCGCATCATCTCGTTTATCGTCCTCGGCGCAATCCTGCTCGCCGTCTCGTACCTCTATCAGAAGACGCAGCAGCAGCAGCGCGAGTCCGCCTGAGCGCGATTCTCAGATGAGGTATCAGAGATAAAAGCGGTGCTCAATTCGGAGCGGTCAGCGACTTTATCAACGGCAGGTGTAATTTCTGATGGCGTCGAATGAATATCACTTCACATCACACTGGCGCGTGCGGGGCGTGGTCGGAGAGGTCGCGGAGATTATCGAAGACGGGCCGGGGCTGACGCGTTGGTGGCCTTCCGTGTATCTGCATGTGGAAGTCTTGGAAGAGGGCGAGGGCGCGCACGGCATCGGTCGAGTCTCGCGGTTTCATGCGAAGGGATGGCTACCCTATACGCTGCGCTGGAAGATGCGAACGGTCGAATCTCGTCACCCGCACGGCTTCACGCTCGAAGCGTTCGATGGCGATTTCAGGGGCGTCGGCGTGTGGACGTTCGAGCAGGACGGTGAGTTCGTCAACATTACCTTCGACTGGCGCATACGCAGTGAAAAGCCGCTGATACGTGCTCTGTCATCAATCTTGAAGCCGGTCTTTTCGTTCAATCATCGCTGGACGATGCGGCGCGGCGAAGAATCTCTAAGGCTCGAACTCGCGCGCCGCCAAGCGCGCACGCCGGAAGAACTCGCATGCATCCCCGCGCCGCCCCCGCCCACCTTCCCGCACAACCTGCGCCGCTTTCAGACGCACCACGTCGCCGCAGGGCAGCAACACCCGCCGCGCACCTCCTGAGCGGTCATGCGCGCGCCTCTTGAGACTCGTGCGAACTGTCTTCAGCCCGGAGCGGTCGCGCCCGTTCGATCTCTGCGCCCATCCTTCCCGTGAGCATCGAGGCGACCATCTTATAGTCGGCGGCAAACGACCAGAGAGGGTACTTAAAAGTCGCCGGACGATTGTGCTCGATAAAGAAATGAGCGACCCACGCGGCGGCATAGCCGGTAGCGAGCGCGGCTGGAAGCCAGCGCCAGCGCCGGCGCGCGATGAGCGTAACGGCGAGCGTCGTGCAGGCAATCGTGCCCGCCGCGTGCAGGGCGCGCGTCGCCGACTGGCTGTGTTCCGAGACGTAGTACGGCCAGAACTCCGCGAATGATTTCAATTCCTGCTCAGCCATGTTTCCTCCTCTCGATATAAAGCGGTAGCAATTAAGAGCAAGGATGAAGGATGAATGAAAACAAAATCTTTCTTCTTCATCCTTGCTCTTCTCACTCGCCTTCCTGCGCGAACAGTTGGCGATAGGCGTCGGGGGTGACGGGGGCGACGCGCGCGAGTTGGAGATTCTCTTCGACGTGCTCGCGTCGGCTCATGCCGACCAGAGCGGACGCGATGCCGGGCGTCGAGCGCACAAACTGGATAGCCGTCTGCGCGTCGGTCGCCAGTGAACCTAGAGGCTCGCGGATGGTTTCGGGTAAGTCGCGCGCGACTTTGCCCTGCATGATTGATGCGCTGGCGACCACTGTGACGCCGAGCATCTGTGCCGCTTCGAGCACGGAGACGCGCGCGCCCTCAACGGTCTGATTGTCGCGCACGAGCGCTTCGGGCATCGAGAGGTTGAAGGGCAGTTGGATGAAGCGAAAGCCGTGCTCATCGCCGCCCGTCTCGCGTGCGAGTTCGACCATTCGTTCGAGCGAATGATAGGAGCGTTCATTGGGCGCAACCCGGAAACCGTTCCATGTGGCGACGCCGTAATTTCCGATGCGCCCCGCCGCGCGTTCCTCTTCGAGCGACCCGAAAGCTGCGCGCAGGCGCGTCTCGAACTCTGCGCGCGTGACGACCGAAAGCTGCGTCTCAGGGTTGTGAATGTAGTAAACGTCAATCGTCGAGAGTTGCATGTTGCCGAGCGACTGCGCGATCTGATTTTGCAGGTAGCGGGGCGTCATACAATGGCTTCCCGCCGCGAGGTCGGAAAAGTCTATGATGCCCGTCTGAACAAAAGTCTCTTCGACGTAGCGGCGCACATCGCGCACGGGCACACCATCGAAAGGCAGGTAGCCGCCCTTGGTGCAGACGACAAACTCTTCGCGCGCGAAATGCCCCTCGCGCGTCAGTCGTTCGAGCGCCGCGCCGATGGAACGTTCGCTGCGTTGAAAGCGATAGTTGGCCGCCGTGTCAATGACGTTTGCGCCGACTTCGACGGCGCGCGCGACAGCCTCCGTGTAGAGACGGTCGGCCTCCTCGTCCCAGTTGCCGAGATACGTGCCGATACCGACGGACGACAGCCAGAGATTCTGTTCAAAGCGAAAATGATTTTCGGCGAAAGTATCCCGAAAGCGGTCGCGATAACGCGCCGTGCCTTCAGCCGTCGCCCGGCCTTCGATGGACATCTGTTGAATTCCTCCACGATCTGTTTGCTTTGAAGATTGAACGCGCCAGAGTTTAGCACAGCCATTTATGATTTCCGGTTTCGGCTCTCAGTGTCCCTTAGTGACAGCTTCAACCGAGCGGGACGGGTGTGGTAGGGTTAGCGGACAAACAAAACTTGAGATGAATGTTTTTGCGGGGAGCGTGCCGGATGAGCCACTTGATGAATGAGCGCGAACAGGGAAACTCGCCCGCCGCGTCGCTCGACATTTCGGACGACGAGATGCGCGAACTCTCGGCGCGCTTCGTCGAGTTGACGGCTGAATATTTTCAGCAGGTGAAAGAACTCCGCGTCTTTCCGGACATTTCGTCCGAAGACCTCGCGCGCCGTTTGAGAGTGCCGCTGCCCGTCGAACACGAGCCGCTCGAAAAGTTGGTTGCAGACTGCCGCGCGGTCATCAGCGGCAGCAGGCAGAACGGACACCCGCGCATGTTCGGCTACATCGCTTCGCCTTCGACGCCCGTCGGCGCGTTCGCTAATCTGCTCGCCTCCGCCGTCAACGTCAACGTGACCTCCTGGCGCTCGTCTCCGGCGGCAACCGAAGTTGAAAAGACGGTCGTCGGCTGGCTCGCGGAGATGACGGGCTTTAAGGAGTCGAGCATCGAGGGCGCGACTGAACAAGCAGTCGAAGAGACGGGAGGACTGCTGACGAGCGGCGGCTCGATGGCGAACCTCAACGCGGTCTTTATCGCGCATCGCGCCAAGGCATTCGAGTGGAGACGGGAGACCGAAGGCGCAATCTCGTCGAAGGGACTGTGGAACGCGGGTGCGCCCGCCATCTTTTATGCTTCCGATCAAGTGCATCTCTCGATACCGAAGGCGGTTGACTTGATTGGCATCGGGCGCGAGCAAGTGCGCCTGATTCCGACCGGCGAGCATTACAGGATGGACGTGCGGCTCTTGCGCGAAAGAATCGCCGCCGACACCCGCAACGGATTGCGTCCCTGCTGTATCGTCGCCAATGCGGGCACGGTCAACACGGGCGCGGTTGATCCGCTCGCAGAGGTCGCTCGCATCGCGCGCGAACACGATCTCTGGTTTCACATTGACGGAGCATACGGCGCGCTCGCCGCGCTCGACGCGACGAAGCGCACGCTGTTTGAAGGCATCGAGCAGTCCGACTCGCTCTCGCTCGACCCGCACAAGTGGCTCTATGCCCCAATTGATTGCGGCTGCCTGCTGCTCAGGCGACCGGAGCGCGCACGCGCCGCCTTCACGGAAACGGAGGCGGACTACATCAAGGTCTATGAACAGCAGCCGGATGAAGCCTTCGCGTTCTGGGATTACGGCATCGAGTTGTCGCGCCCGTTTCGCGCGTTGAAAGTCTGGCTGATGCTGCGCTATTACGGGTTGCGCCGCATCAGCGCCGCCATCGCCGCAGACAACGCGCTCGCCGCTTACATGGCTGAGCAGGTCAGCGCGTCGGAAGATTTAGAACTGCTTGCGCCCGCAACGCTCGGCATCTGCTGTTTCCGCTACGTGCCCGCAGAGATGCGCCGCGCGCTCGAAGAAGCCGGGACGGACGCGCGCCTCGCGTCCGTCCAAGCAGGACTCGACGAATTGAACGCGCGCCTTATGCACAGAATCCAGCGCGGCGGCGAGGCGTATCTTTCAAACGCGCTCTTGCGGGGTCGCTTCGCACTGCGCGCGTCAATCACAAACTTTCGCACGACGCGACGCGATATAGACACCACGCTGGATGTCGTGCGCCGCGCCGCGCGCGCATAGCTGAAAACAAATTCACCGGACGAAAGAAACGATGTTGAGTAGGGCGATGATAAAAGTTGATTACAGGCGGGAGTTGCAGGTCGCTGTCGAACTGGCGCGCGTGTCGGGCGCGGCGGCGTTGGATTATTACGGCGGGCCTCTGAGGGTCGAGCACAAGGGAGATTTTGACGAACCCGTGACGCAGGCTGACCGCGCCGTTAACGAAATGATTGTCGGCGGTCTGCGACGGAGTTTCCCGGAAGACGGCATTCTCGCCGAAGAATCAATTGATACGGAGCGGCGTCTGAGCCTTGAGCGGGTGTGGATGGTTGATCCGCTCGACGGCACGAAAGGCTTCATCGCCGGAACCGGCGACTTCGCCGTGCAGATCGGACTCGCGGTCGAAGGCCGGAGCGTGCTCGGCGTCGTCTATGCGCCTGCGACGGACGTGCTCTATCGCGCGGTGTGGGGCGCAGGCGCGTGGGTCGAGCGCCCCGGTTTAGAGCCGCAGCAGTTGCGCGTCGAGGAGAAGAAGGATTTGCAACAGATGCGACTGGCGGCGAGCCGCGCGCATCGTAGCCAACGGATGGACAGGGTTGTGCGGTCGCTCGGGATTTCGGAAGAGGTGCAGCGTCATTCGGTCGGCATCAAGGTCGGCCTCATCGTCGAACGCCAGTGCGATCTCTACATCCATCTCTCGCAGGGCACAAAGCAGTGGGACACTTGCGCGCCCGAAGCGATTGTGCGAGAGGCCGGAGGCCGCATGACAGACCTCTGGGGCAAGCCGCTCCAATACAACACACCCGACATTCTCAATCGCAACGGTCTCATCGCCGCCAGCGCGACGGCGCACGCCTCCGTCGTTGAACACATCGCGCCGCTCCTCGCCGAGTTCGGTCGCCAGCGCGTGCCGGATAATTACTCCAACTGACCGGCATCCGACTCGTATTCAACCCACCTCTCTCAGCCCGCCGAAGCCGTGCCAGTCGCAAGACCAAAAGTCTTGTGAAGCAAAATCGGCGCAAAAAGTCTATCCTCTAGTTTCAGCTTGTCTGCATCGAGCGATGTGGCAATACATTTGCATTAGAGTGTTACATGAGTGAGACGGCTTTGCATTTCAACGTCGGGAGAGAGCAGTTCGCGGGAGCAAACAAGATGGGCGCGTCGCTGCTGTCGCCTCTAGAGAGGCGCATGGCGCGCGCCGTCGTGCCGCGCATCCCGGCGCGTCTGGAGACGCACCACCTGACGCTGTTGACGCTTCTGTGGTGCGCTTTGATTATCGGGTTCAGTTATCTGGCGAAGGCCAATACCCGCTGGCTGTGGCTCGTATCTCTGATGATCTTCTTGCAGTACGTGACCGATTTCTTCGATGGTAAGGTCGGTAAATACAGGGGCACGGGACTGGTCAAATGGGGATTCTACATGGATCACCTGCTCGACTACGTCTTTCTCTGCACGGTGCTCGGCGGCTATTCGATCATCCTGCCGGAAGCCTCGCGCACGCCTCTCTTCATGATGCTCGCCGTCTTCGGCGGCTTCATGGTCAACTCTTTTCTATCCTTCGCGGCGACGACTGAATTTAAGATTAGTCATCTCAAACTCGGCCCCACGGAGTTTCGCATCGCGCTCATCGCCAACAACACCCTGCTCATCCTCTATGGCACGAAATACATGACCAAAGCCCTGCCCTACGTCGCGTGCGGCGCGCTCGCCGGCCTGTGCCTGCTGGTTTACATAACACAGAGAAAAATCTGGCGGCGCGACATGGAACTGAAAAAGCAACTGACCCGCAAGCCACACCCCCGGCAGAGCGTCACGCGCACAGCCGCTTAGAAGACAAATTTCTTTTCTCTGTGCTGCCTCCATGTGCTGCGGTCGTGAATATCAATTTCCCCGACACTCAATAAGTCATCGTGCGTGCGCGAACTTTGATGCCGCTTCGCTCGTAGAGTCACCTGCACGAAAATTGCGCGCGGCTTTCGCACGGTGTGCTAAAGTCTCTCCGCAAAAGCCGGAGGACGGAGACAATGTTTTGCCCTAAATGCGGTCAGCAGCAGGCGACGAGTGAGGTGCGTTTCTGCTCGCGCTGCGGTTTTCAACTGGAAGGCGTCAGGACGCTGGTCACGGGAGAGAGCCGTACACCTCAGCCCGCCGCCGTACCTTTTCAAAGCTCCGAATCTCAGGGCGAGTCTCCGCGCAGGTGCGGGGTGAAGCATGGCGTGATGTTGATGTTGAGCACGGTGCTGATCGTGCCTATCGTCGTCCTTCTTGCGAAGCTTGGAATTTTACACAGGGAATTCATCCCGCTCGCCGCCATCATCTGCACGATAGGCGGCTTCCTGCGCGTCATCTACGCACTCATGTTTCAAAGCGGTGCGCCGTCCGGCACAGGCCGGGTTCCTCCCGCATACGTTCCGCCACAGCAGTATGTCGGCGGCGCACACGGACAGGCTTCGGCGCTACCGCCATCCTCCGGCGGTCAGCCTGCGTCGAATTTCGGCGGGCGTCTGTTCGACACCTCAGACCTCCGGCAGCCGGTCAACCAGCCGCCGAGCGTCACAGAGTCCGACACCAAGCTGCTCGATGAGAAGTAGCAGGCGTCCCGTGCGCGCCCCGAAGTCTTCAAGCACACGCCTAATTCGTATGAAGCTGATTTTTATCTATGGCCCTCCGGCGGTGGGAAAACTGACGGTCGCAACTGAACTGGCCGTCGCCACCGGCTTCAAGCTTTTTCACAATCACGTCAGTATTGACTGCGTGATCCCGGTCTTCGATTTCGGCACGGAACCCTTCGCACGTCTCGTCGAGATGATTCGCATGGCCGTCTTCGAGGAATCGGCGCGCGCACGTCTCGACGGCCTCATCTTCACCTTCGTCTACGCGTTCCACTTCGATGATGCCTCAGTCAATCGTCTTGTTAACGTGGTCGAACAGAATGGCGGCGAGGTCTGCTTCGTGAGGCTCTATTGCGAGCGTGAAAGGCTGGAAGAACGGCTCGTCGCCGCCTCAAGGAAGGATTACACGAAGATAAAAAGTATCGAAATCTTAAACGGGCTGATGGAAAAGTACGATCTCTTTTCCGCTGTGCCGGACAGAGAAAGTCTGAGCCTCGACACCTCACATCTCGCGCCCGTCGAAGCGGCGCGGCAGATTATCGAGCATTACAAACTGAGTTGAATATCAGGCAACAAAACGACGGTATGTGCGCCGAGGGATGAATATCGAAGACTTTTTTGACAGTCTTCGTCTTGAGGCGTTAGCATCTGCAAAGCCTCGCACAAGTTTGCCCGACGCCGTTCGGCGCTCGCGCACGCCTCTGACTCTCTTTTGACTGAAAGCGTAAATTTCCTTTGAGCCTGCGAGCCAAACTACTGCTGGTCTTCATCGCTTTCGGCTTTGTGCCGATGCTGTTGATGTGCGTCGTCAATTACCGGAGCGGCGCGAGCACGATTGAGAGCTTGCTGCGCGAGGACACGCAGGGACGCGCGACGCGCATCGCACGCAAAGTTGAAGATACGATGCGCGCGCACGAAGCACACCTCTCCGCATGGGCTAACTCACCCGAAGTTCGCGCCTACCTGCACGCCGGGCCATCTCAGACACCGGCAGAGCAGGACGCGAGCGGCACACCCATCAGTCCTCCGAACTCTGCCAACGACGGGGCGTCCGTGCAGGAAAATGTGCAGAAGAAAGTGCATATTCCCATCACCAACATTCTCAACAACAATCAGAAGCACTTTGAATCTCTCATGCTTCTCGATGGCGAAGGTCACGCACTCCTTTACCTCGACACCGTCCGGGGCAGCGATGGAACTGTCGGAGTGCGCATGATAACCAAAGACATTCCAGAGAGCACTGTGCATGTCGACAACCGCGTATGGGCGGCAACGCAGACGAAGGCTCTGCGCGCGCCCATCACTTACGAGTCGTCGTACGGCGCGTGCGAGCGTTTGACGTTTCCCATCTTCCCGAATGATGACGAACCGAGGCGCGAGCCGTCCGGCGCGCTCGTAGTCGAGGTGAAATTGAGCGCATTGTTTGAAGAGATTAGCGATCCCGTCACCGTCCCCGCTACTTCCGCCGAAAAAGTCCGCCCCGGCGCGGATGGCTTCTCCAATCCTTCGGCAGCGAATTCTGAGCGCATGGTTGTCGCCCTCGACAACCAGACCGGAAACGCCGTCTATCGCACGAACAGCGCGTCGGGAACGCGCCCCGTGACGGAGGTCATGCCTTTCTTCAAAAACGTGGCCGGGAAGATGACGGCGGGCGCGATGGATGGCCTTGAGTTGTACGATACGCCGGACGGCAATAGCTGGCTGGCCGCCTTCACGCAGGTACGCGATCTGAATGTCTCCGTCGCTGTGGCGCGCAATTATAGCGCGGCGGGGGCGAGCATCCGGCGCGCTAATCTGTTGAGCATGGCGCTGCTCCTGCTGGGCGGCGTCGCCGCGAGCGGGCTGCTGTTGTCAATCGCGCATCGCGCGACGCAGCGCATCGAACGCGTAGCGGCGGGCGCAGCGGCGATTGCCGGTGGCGACCTCAACCAGCGCATTGACGTGCGCAAGAGCGACGAGACACAGGCGCTCGCCGAGAGCTTCAACTTGATGAGCGACCGCCTGCGCGAACACATCGCACGCGAAGCCGAGACCAAGCAGTTTGAATCTTTCATGCGTCTGTCTGCGATGCTGACGCACGACCTGAAAAACTCCATCACTGGGCTTTCCATGCTCGTCAGCAATATGGAGAAGCATTCGCACAACGCAGAGTTTCGCGCCGACGCCATCCTGTCTCTGCGCGAGGCGACCGACAAACTGCGCCGCATCGTCTCGCGCCTCAACGAGCCGATGAAATCTCTGAGCGGAGAATATCGCCGGACGGCTAAAGAGACAGACCTCGTGCCCATCATCAAGCGCGTGCTGGCCGTCAACGTCGAACCCTCCGTGCCGCTCTACGAGATTGAAACGCACATGAGCGAAGCCCTCGTCGCCACGGTCGAGCCGGAGCGCATCGAGAACGTCATTGAGAATCTGGTGATCAATGCGCTCGAAGCGATGAGCACGAAAGGCGGGCGTCTGACGGTCGAGGCGGGCATGCGCCAAGACGGACATGTTTTCTTCAGCATCGCCGATACGGGCATGGGGATGAGCGAAGAATTCTTGCGCTCAAGACTGTTTCGTCCTTTCATGACGACGAAGACGAAGGGCATCGGGCTGGGACTCTTCACCTGCCGGGAGATTGTCGAAACGCATGGTGGCCGTCTCGACGTGGAATCGCAACTCGGCGTTGGCACGCGCTTTCGCGTCGTGCTACCATCCAGCCTGTTTTCATCGCGCGACCGCCAGAAGCAACCGCATAAGGGAGCAGTTGCGACTAGTACGGACGGACGTGGAAGCTGAGCCGTCAAGCCCTTTCAACTCTATCCAGACCAAGACGCATTTGAGACCCGCAAGGTTAGAAAAGGCCGCCCGCCACCTCTGGGAGGTGGGAACGCTCGTGCTTTGAAATCGGATTGTATGCCACCCACCTTTCATAATAAAGGAAGCAATCAAACGGGATGAGTGAACCGACAGATGAGAAAGCAACAGTGCTGATTGTTGACGACGACCGCCCGCTGCGGCGTCAACTGCACTGGGCGCTTGTTGATCAGCATCGCGTGCTCGAAGCGGAAACGCGCGCGGAGGCCATCGAGCAGTTGCAGCGCGAGCGGATTGATGTCGTTATCTGCGACCTCCATCTTCCGCCCGACATCGAAGGTATCACCGAAGGATTGGCCGTCGTCGAAGCAGCGCGCGGCGCGCGCCCCAGCGTACCCGTCGTCGTCATCACCGGCGGCGACAAAAAGCAGGGCGGCCTCGAAGCCATCCGGCGCGGCGCTTACGGCTTCTTTGAAAAACCTTTTGACGAAGAGGAAATTTCTCACATCGTCGCGCAGGCGGCACGCGTCCGCCGCCTCGAAGCAGAAGTCTTACGACTTCGCTCCGCGCTCGACA
>CAXTRQ010000095.1:0-22757 GCA_964246705.1 uncultured Pyrinomonadaceae bacterium | reverse complement strand
GTCTTCGATTAAGTTCTCGAACTTCGAGAAAGAACCCTCGATTGCCATCAGCCGACTCCGCACACACCTTGATGCGATGAAGGACGAGTACGAATACGTCATCATTGACACGCCGCCGACGCTGGGGCAGATATTGACCACCTCTCTGCTGGCCTCGACGCACATGCTGATTCCGGTTTCTGCACACCCCTTAGCCCAAGACGGGCTGCAATACTTGATGCATACTTTCAAGCAGGTTTGCGGTCTTAATCCCCGCCTGAAACTTCTCGGCATCGTCTCGACCATGTTCGATACGCGGACGACCGTCTCTGCGGAATCGCATAAAATGCTCGTGGAAAAGTTCGGGGATATGGTTTTTGATACCATGATTCACACGAACGTGAAACTCGCCGAGTCGCCTTCTTACAACCGTCCTGTCCAGCTTTATGCGCCGAATTCGCGCGCGGCGGTGCTCTATTCCGACCTGACGGACGAAATTCTCGGTCGTTTGAAGGCCATGACCGGATCTAAAAATATTCATTTGCTGAAGGATCAGGGCAGTGTGTCTGCGGCCAAGTAGGAGAATGCTGTAAGTGGCTAATTCCAAGCAAAAGCCTGTCCCCGAAAAGGCGAAGAGGAGTCCTGGCAAATCCAAGTTTTCTATCCCCAGAAAAGAGGCTCCGCCTGTTGACGGGAGCTATCTCGACAGGCTCTTCGCCGATTACCAAAAGCAGACCCAAGTAATTGAGGCTCTAAGCGATAACGTTCAGGCACAGCCCGTTGAATCCTCTCAACAATCACCTATCGTCGAACAATCGGAACCCGAAGTCAGTGTTTTTCCGATTCCATTCACAACGGTCACGCTCCCAATCGAAACCTCTGAAGAATCTCTGTCTATTGACCCGGTTCCCTCCCCTCACAAGGAGACGGTCGTGGAAACCGGAGAACATTCCGCGATTGTCCCAACTGAAGCCCCCGCAATTTCAGTTCTCAAGGACTCGCTTGTTGGTTCGGAGGAAAAGTCGGCCTCAACGTCTCCTGTGATATCCACAAACCATATCCTTTTATTGGAGAAGTGGAAGAAAAAACATCGTCTCGGTAAAGGTGAGTTAAAAGTTCTCAGAGTGATGGTCGGGATGTGCCGCGAGGCTGGTGGAGACAGTTGTTACATCAAAATCTCCCAATTAATGAGCGATTCTGAACTTAAAGAACGTCAGACCCAACAAGTGCTTCGTAATCTTAGTGAACTTGGGCTGATAGAAAAAATAGCCGACTACTCCAACGCAAATCGGATAGGAACCCAGTATCGAGTCTTACTGAACGATAACTGAGCTTTATTTTCCTAACACAGTCTACTCCGTCTAATTTCAATTTAAAGCTCAAGATGGTTCTTGCTGGATTCGTTATTTCCCGTATCCCGCAATAATTCTTTTAGGGTGCGGTAATTACCGCACCCCGCAGGAATTACTGCACCCCGCAGGAATTACTGCACCCCGCAGGAATTACTGCACCCCGCATTTTTTACCGCACCCCGCAGGAATTACCGCACCCCGCAGGAATTACCGCACCCCGCAGGAATTACTGCGGGGTGCGGTAAAAAATGCGGGCTTCACAGGGATTCAAGATTAGTGTAAGTATAAGGCGGAACGAGAATCGGCGTTTGTTGGAGACGTCTAAAAGTAAATGACCTGAAGCGCTTGTGTTTGGCGACCGAGACGCTTCAGGTCAAACTAAAACTCGCTTTGACGGCGAGCCGGGTGTTTTGTGTCAAAACTAGGGTGACATTTTACAGAGACCGGTTATCACTGTCAAGCCTTTTATTTATAAGGATTTGACCATGAGTTTACAAGCATTACGGGAACCGCGTTTTATTCGGAAAACGCAACTTGCGCCAGACGAGTACCGCAAGAACTTCCATCAGATAGACCGCGAGGTGATGGCGGTTATTACCTCTCCAGAAGCCGATAAGATCACGTCGCTCATGAGCAAGATTTATCTGCGGATGGTGGACGCCCCGGAAATGTTCTGGGAGCGTGCAGGTGTGTTGCGGGTCGTGTCGGAGGTACGAAACGAAAAGGTTGTGAAGGCGTGGGCGATTCTTTGCGATCTCTTGGGCGTCGCAAGCGCTACGGCCAGCAAAGCTCTCAGGTGGATGCACGAACAGGGAATTATCGGTTATTTCTCAGGAAAAAATGGCGTCGGGCTGCGCATCTTCCTTAACCGTGCGGTCTCGTCCATCGGCGTGCGGCGTACTCAAGCGTGTAAAAAATTTTTGGCCTTTACTCCTGCTTCATCCGACGCCGTAGCTGCTTCAGCCAATGAACCAGCTTTTAATGACAGCTTCGCTGTTAAAGAAAACTTAGACACAGACATAAATTCCGGCGCGCCAAAAAACGGCGCGGATAGCCTACGTTTGAATAAAATTTCTTCCGAACCGACCCCGCCCGGAGTCAGCAAACCCTCGAACATTGGATGTACGGAAAAGCCGCGCGAGCGGTCAATGCCGAACACGACAGCCACGATCACGCTGGAGGACGTTGTCGTGCGGTTACGTGCGGAACTGGAACCCGCCATGCATGTGGCGGCTCGTCAAGCGGCGGCCAGAGAGCATGAGCGCACACGTATATGGTTGGAAAATCGTGGCTTACCGAAGGCCGCGCGAGTGGCTCAGCACGAAGCCTATAACGTGCTGAGGAGGTACGGTCTAGTCACTGAAACGGCACGCAATTCGCGGGCACACATGGACGTTGGCCGCAGCCAATTTTTTCAAACCCAGTCGCACCCACTCGCCACAGATGAGGTTACCGATCTGGCCGAAGCCTGTATCGCAATGCTGGAGACTAAGGGCCAACCTGTTGAACTTACGCTTTCAGAGATGAGTCTTAAGGCTGGGGGGTTCTTGTTACCGGAAGATGTAGTGAAAGTGCGCGCGAAGGCGAACTCTTTACTAACGAACGGCCTTAGCGGCGCAGGAAACTAGCCTGTTTAGGATAGCAGCTTGAGGAAAGCCTTGAGAGAGTGTCGGGTTTTACGTCAAACTATTTCTCGCCATTATCTTGTTAGTCGTCCGGATACACGCCACGCATGGCAAAAGTATGTCCTGAATCTGCTGTTTACGCGAGACTCTTTGTTGAGCATGTATTTTTTTCACGATTTTGTTGACGTTACTAACATTCTTAATGTATCATGAAAATGTCCCGAAAGTGAAGGGTGGGCTCACCACAGGTTTTCTTAAAATCACCACATGTAATCTTAGAATAAGGATTCTCACCATGACCCAAACTTAATATATTCACAATTAGTTGTAAGCAAACAAACTTTGACGTAGAAGTGTTTGCTTTATCAACACTTCTTAAGAGAAGAAGGATGAGAAACGCTTATTCTATATGCACTTGCCGATTTCTTTAACAAATATTTGAATTATAGATTCTAGGGGTATAGAAAAACCCCGCTGCTATTGGTAGATAACAGCGGGGCCAGTCAGACAATACAACCGCTGCATAGCGCAGGAGATGCATCGCCCGGACAGCCCGCATCTTAGCGCAAAAGCAGCAATTCCTCAAGTGATAGATTTTAAGGGAGCTGTGTTTAGCGTAGGGCGCTGGTTTATGTAATTCCACCTCTGCTCAACCCTCCCGTAAATTCACTTGTCACTCCCGACTGTATTAAGCATTGAAGGGATTCGTGTCGCTACCCGACTGGAGGGGTAACCTCTCCTCTTCTGTTTATACATATTAGGCTGGGAGATAGCTCAATGCATAACTTAATGCATGCAGGAATCGTTGATATTCCTCGCTGGTATGCTATTCATACAAAGCCGAAGCAAGAAGATAGGGCTGACAGCAACTTGAGAGCGTGGAATGTTAAGACTTTCACGCCTAAGATTAGAGAGAAACGTTTAAACACCTTCACAGGCAAGCCGAGCTATTTCATCAAACCTCTATTCTCCCGATACATCTTTGCCCATTTCAAGGCGAGTGATCTGCTATATAAAGTTTGTTTCACCAGGGGAGTACAAAACGTAGTTTGTTTTGGCGGCAACCCCAGTTCAATCAGTGATGAAATCATCGAACTTATCCAATCGAGAATTGATAAAGACGGTTTTGTGTGCATCGAGGAAGAGTCGTCGCCCGCTGATAGTGTCGTAGCAGAGTTGTCGCCCGGTGATAGGGTGGTCATTGAGAAAGGGTATTTAAAAAACTTTGTGGGGATTTTTGAAGGGAAAGTGAAAAACCGGGACAGAGTGGCCATCCTGCTCACAACCATCAGCTATCAGGGACGGGTTGTGCTAGAGAGAGAATGGGTAAGGAAGGCCAGTTGACGGTCGCTCACTGTAAGGACGCGCGCGGACGAGAGACGTAATGCTCGCGTGAGAAATATAATTGTTCAAGTGACGAAGCGTGCGCTCTGAGAATTGCAAAAAACGCGAATGGTAGTGATAGGTAACGGCTCAAAAAACGCTTGGTTTACGCAGCCCTATATGAATCCGGGGGCTAGTCTGCGACTGTTTTGTTTTCCTTACGCGGGAGGCAATGCCACATTTTACCGGACGTGGCAGGCAAGTCTGCCATCGTTCGTTGAGGTCTGCGCCGCCCAACTTCCCGGTCGCATGCCGAGGCTGGCTGAAACGCCTTTTACGGAATTAACCGGGATGGTCGCGGCGATTGCTGAGAATATGCATCCGTATCTCGACAAGCCCTTTGCACTGTTCGGTCATAGTATGGGGGCGATGATTAGTCTGGAACTCGCCCGCCTGATACGAAAAGAGCACCAACTTGAGCCGGTACATCTTTTTGTTTCCGGCCACCGCGCACCGCAAATCCCAGAAACTGCGCGCTCGACTTATAACCTTCCAGAGCCGGAATTCCTCGAAGAACTCCGTCAACTCAACGGCACGCCGCAGGAGGTGCTGGAACACCCGGAGTTGATGCAGTTGTTGGCTCCGATTCTACGTGCAGATTTTTCCGTCTGTCAGACCTATCACTATGAGCCGGGGCCGCCATTGCGATGTCCGATCACGGCATTCGGCGGGCTGGAGGACACGGGCGAGCGAAAGGAATTTCTCGAACCGTGGAAAGAGCAGACCGTTTCGGCCTTCATGCTCAAGTTGTTTCCCGGCGATCATTTTTTCATTTACGGGGCGCAGCAGGAAATCTTGCAGATCATCGGGCAGCAGTTGCACCAGTCCGCGATGAAAGCGCATTAAGACACCGTTTCCCGGCGAAGACCCTATGGGACTTTCTTCACCCGGCGGTATTTGAAGCACGGCGGATAAAATCAAATGCGGTCGCAACGCGCGGCGGCAATCCGGGTCGGGACAACTCTCGACATGGAAGTTGAAAGACCTTTGAAGCCAATCCCTGATGGCTGGAGAAACTAGATGAGCACGTCCACGCAATCATTGATTCGTCTGGATAATCTCGAAAAAGTTTTCTACACGGAGGAGGTCGAGACGCACGCGCTCGACGGGATTAGCCTTGAGATCGGTCGTGGAGATTACGTCTCGGTGGCCGGGCCTTCAGGGTGCGGTAAGTCCACGCTGCTTTCCATCCTCGGACTTCTGGATACACCTACCAAGGGTGAGTACATAATTAACGGTCAGTCAGTTCGCGACCTCTCCGTTAACGAGCGCGCCCGCATTCGCAATCAAGAAGTCGGCTTCATCTTTCAGAGTTTCAACCTCATTGGCGACCTGTCCGTGTACGACAACGTCGAACTCCCTCTCACATATAGGGGGATGGGTGCAGCCGAGCGTAAGAAGCGCGTCAACGAGGCTCTGGAAAGAGTCAACATGCAGCACCGTGCCAAACATTATCCGAGCCAACTCTCCGGCGGTCAGCAGCAACGCATCGCGGTCGCGCGCGCCGTCGCAGGCGAACCGAGCATCCTCCTTGCCGATGAGCCGACCGGCAATCTCGACTCAACGAACGGCGAAGCCGTCATGAAACTTCTTCAGGAATTGCACCAAGCCGGTGCGACCATCTGCATGGTCACGCACGACCCGCGCTTCGCGCGCCATGCCGACCGCATCGTGCACCTCTTTGATGGTCACATCCAAGAGGAAGAGGATGTCGAGTCAGCACAGAAAGTTGAACTGGCGATGAGTCAGACGTGATTTGAACTAGCACAAAGATTCGACCAATTTCTTTTAAGACTACAGTCAGGATGCCGTTTCGCCAACACAAGTTGATGCGGCACTCGGTCAGACAATTTCGCTACGAAATGAAGTAAACGCCGTGAGGTTCAGCGTTAAGAACTGAATCGAGACCCGAACAACTTTTCACGGCGCACTTAATGCGGCAACGAAGTTCTCTCCAGCGCATCTGGAATTAAGCTCGCGCGTCACATGTTTTAATTTGGGTTCCGAGCATGGTACTGCCGGTCGAGCTTAAATTCGCCAAGCGTAGTGCGGTAGCTCTGTCTAAAATCTCTCTCCGTGTGGAATCAACGTAAGCGCCTATCCAAAACTCCGCCTGCAAAAGTCAATCTGCGGAATTCAACATCACCCCTTATATCTTCTCCCGAAAACAGGGCGGAGTCGTCTCCAGAGGAGGCTCCATTTCTTCCTGAAGGCAACTTTGGGGGAGTGTGAGTCATTTTCGATGTTAAATAGTGAGAGATGTAATCCGAGCTATTTATCGCATTCAGGAGAGAGCCACCATTCTCACCGGATGCCGAATATTTAACTTTAGTGGTGATTAAAACACTGGGAAAAGCATTCGTCTGTGCGTTAGCGCACATAGCGGAAAACCTCCATCTGTGTCCAACATTGAAATGAACTGACTACTAAATTTTCGTTGCAGTGTTGCGGGCTGGCTATATCTCACAATATATGGGTTGACGGGAGCATCAATGATTAGTGGCTCTAATAAACCTGAGCGCGCTTTAGCCAATGCGGAACTGAGAGGCGGACGCGCTGCTCGCAATCTCCTTGCGCTGCTGGTCGTCGGCGCGTGTGTGGCGGTGGCGATTTACCTTCAGCGACCGCCCGCGACTACTCCGGCAGATGCTTCGGCGACTGATTTTTCATCGGCTCGGGCGCTGGGGCATTTACGGCAAGTGGCGCAGTCCCCACATCCAATCGGGTCGGCGCAACATGTGGAGGTGCGCAACTACCTTTTCAAAGAGTTGGCGGCGGCGGGAGTGAATCCAGAGGTGCAGACGACGACGGTCGCCGGAGCATCCGCATCATCTCCTTTTCGCGCGGCGATGGTGAGCAACATTCTGGCAAAGATGCGCGGGACTGAAAGCTCTGGGGCAGTCCTGCTGGTAGCACACTACGACACAGTGCCGGATGCGCCGGGAGCCAGCGACGACGGCTCAGGCGTTACGACGATTCTTGAAACTGCACGCGCCTTGAAGGCGGGTGCGCCGCTCAAGAACGATGTGATCTTCCTCCTAACGGATGGTGAGGAAGTCGGATTGATGGGGGCGCGCGCTTTCGTCGGCGAACACCCGTGGGCTAAAGACATTCGAGTTGTGCTCAACTTCGAGGCGCGTGGCAACGGCGGGCCGTCAATGATGTTTGAGACGAGCGACGACAATGCGTGGCTCGTCGAGGAGTTTAATGAGGGTTCTCCGTACCCTATCGGCAATTCACTTTCGTATGAGGTTTACAGGCGACTAGGTAATGATACCGACCTGAGCATCTTCCGCAGAGCCGGTTTCCCCGGACTCAATTTCGCATACATCAGCGGGATTGACAGCTATCACACAGCGATGGACACGCTCGATCATGTGGATGAGCGTAGCCTTCAACATCATGGCTCTTACGCGCTGGCTTTAGCGAGGCGCTTCGGGAATCTGAGCCTCAGTCAGCATGCCGCAGGGAATGCTATCTACTTTAATCCCGTGGGCAGCTTTCTCGTCAGCTATACGGCTTCGCTGGCCTTGCCTTTGATGCTGGTGACGGTGCTCGCTGTGATCGTGGTAGTCGTCCTCGGATTCAGGAAGAAGCTTTTAAGCGTCGGCGGAATCGTTCTGGGCGTGGTGGCTTTAGTAGTCAGCGGGATTGTGACTTATGCCCTAGTGAGCCTGATGTGGAGACTGATTAGGCGACTCCATTCGGGTTATGAATACGTGCCTTGGGGCGAGCCATACAACAGCACACTCTACGCGGTGAGCTTCGTCCTTCTGGCGGTGGCCGTCACGTTGGCTCTGTACAGATGGTTTGGGAAGAGGACGAGCATTGACAATCTGGCAATCGGGGCGGTGCTCTGTTGGGCATTCTTAGGGCTGGCCGTCGCCATCCTCATTCCGGGCGGAAGTTTCCTGTTCACTTGGCCTTTGCTGTTCGCACTCATCGGTCTCGCCATCAACTTCATTTTGAGAGAGTGGAGACCTGTGGCCGGGTGGGTCGTGTTTCTGCTTTGTGCCATTCCCGGATTGTTCCTGATAAGTCCGCTGATCAAACAGTTGTTCGTGGCGTTGACTCTCAACGGGGCAGCGGCGGTCGCGCTGCTGGTGGTGCTCACTCTCGGCCTCTTGCTGCCAGTCATTCAACGCGGGTTCAGCTTTGATGGATGGGCTGTGCCGGTAGCGGCTTTGGTGTTGAGTCTCTGCTTCGCCGTCTTCGGCCTCTCGACCGCCAAGTTCAACCGTCAGCAGCCCAAGCAGAACAGTATCTTCTACGCCTTGAACGCAGACACAGGCCGCGCCGTGTGGGCGAGCATGGAGGACATGCCCGACGAGTGGACTTCGCAGTTTCTTACGGCGCATCCGACCGAGGGTTTACTGACCGAGATGTTCCCGCTGACAGATGAGCCGTTTCTTTATGCCGACGCACCGGCAGCACCACTCGCAGCGCCGTCGGTCGAGTTGCTTTCGAGCGAACAGGGTGATGGCTTTAGGACGCTCCGCTTGCGGGTCAAGTCGCCGCGTAAAGCACCGCTGCTCTACCTCTTCGCGGACAAGGACAGCCAGATTATAGAAGGCACGGTCGAAGGGAAAAATCTATCTGCTGCTATGGGGAACACAGGGCAACAGCGGAGGCCGTGGGGGATGAACTTTTATGGTCTTCCCGAAGAGGGCGTTGAGTTGATGATAAAGGTAGCAACAGGGCGTCCGGTCAAAATCGAAGCGGTTGATAGGTCTTTCGGTTTGGACGGAGTGCAATCCGCGTCTTCAAAACCGAGACCGGATTATATGATGCCGGTGTCGGCTCCCTACAGCGACGCGGCCTTCGTCGCCAAGACATACACTTTTTAAGGGAACCAGCGATTCAACCAACATGTTGCTCGTCAGCAGTCATGAGCGAGCTAGAACGAAGGAGACCAACATGAGTTCATACGATAGGGAAGACAACACCATTTATAAAGTAGTTGTTAACCACGACGAGCAGTACTCGATCTGGCCAGCCGACCGCGAAAACGCTCTCGGCTGGAACGACGCCGATAAGTCCGGAACGAAAGAAGAATGCCTCGCTTACATCAAAGAGGTCTGGACTGATATGAGGCCGTTGAGTCTCAGGAAGAAGATGGAAGAGGCGGCGCAAAGAAGTAAGACCGCAGCCTCCGACAACGGTGCGCCGAAGACCGCTTCCGCCCCTGAGAAAGATGATCTAGTACAACGCCTGTCAGAGCCGGGTCATCCCGTCGAAGTCAACCTCAGACCTGAGCAGAGCGCGCAGGCGTTTCAGGAGAGCATTAAGCAGGGCTACGTGAACATTAACTTCACAGGCACTCGTGGCGGAACCACGCTCGGCATCAAACTCGACCGCGCGGCGCTCGGAGTTGAGAAAGCTGATTTCGAGAATCGCAAGGGAACGGTGCATCTGGAGGGCGATGTAACTCTCAATTACCAAAAGGTTCGGTGCGTCGCAGACATTGACCTCGAAACTTTCATCGGACGCGGACACCTCCGCCCCATCGAAGCCTCCGCGCAAGCGCCGGCGGTGAAGGACGAGTAAATAAGCAAAAACCCACCGTGCCGTAACTTTTAAGGAGAAGAGAAATGAGTGAGATGGAGTTAATCGAGGCCGTGAAGGCCGGAAACGTCGCGTCCGCCAAAGAACTCGTCGCATCGGGGGCGGACGTGAACCAGCAGGACAAACACGGGTGGACGCCCCTGAATTGGGCGGCAGGCAAGGGCAACCTTGAGATGGTGTCTCTGCTGCTTGAGCACGGCGCGGACATCTTCAAAGTAGGCCGCGACCAGCGGACGCCCTCGATGATTGCGCTTGCCTCCGGTCATGCAGAAGTGGTGAAGCTTCTGCGGCAGGCGGAGACAAAAGTTGAGGGCGACAAGCCGAGTCGTCCTGAGCGGAAATACTGTCTGGCCTGTCACCTTAAAGAACTGCGGCAGTTCCCCGCGTGGACGGAGAATACGCTTGAGTGGGGAACTGTCAGTAGTAGCAGCCCCTCCGGCAACGGCACGGGCGGAGCGCAGTCGCTTGCGGACGATAAGATCGTCTACCTACATGAGGACTTCACGGTGACCACCTCGATCTGGCCTGAAGAGAACGTGCTCTTTAATCAGGTGAGCGACGAGTGGAAAAACTTCTGCACGAACGAACTCAAGTTCAGAGTGCCGGATGACCTCGAACTAATCGTGCCAGCGGGCAGCAACGCCTGAGCATCGCTTCGACGCGTATGAAAAGCCCGATCTACACTCCCTACGACGACCTCGCCGAGCGCAGCCTTGAGCCGCTAAGCCTGATTGACCTGCTCCGCTGGCGGGCGGAGCAGCATGCCGGGCGCGAGGTCTATACCTTCCTGTCAGACGGGCGGGCGGAGGGAAGCACTCTCTCCTATGGTGAGTTGGACTTGCGTGCGCGCGCCATCGGCGCATGGCTGCAAGACGCGGGCATGTCCGGCGAGCGTGTGCTGCTGCTCTACCCGCCGGGGTTGGAGTACATCACCGCATTCTTCGGATGCCTCTACGCGGGGGCTGTCGCCGTTCCTGCTTACCCGCCGCGCCCGAATCGCGGCTTCGACCGTCTCCAAGCCATCATCGCGGATGCGCGACCGGCGGCGGCGCTCACGACCAGCGTCATCATGTCTCAAATCCAAGCCCGGATGGAGCACGCACCGGGGCTGAAGGCGATCTTCTGGGGCAAGACTGACACCATCGGCGAAGGCTGTGCCGAAGGATGGCGCGAGCCTAATGTGGGCGGGCAAACTCTGGCCTTTCTTCAGTACACCTCCGGCTCTACCGCGCGACCCAAGGGCGTGATGGTCAATCACCGGCACTTACTTCACAACGAGCGCATGATTCAGCAGGCTTTCCAGCAAAGCGAAGAATCCATCATCGTCGGCTGGCTGCCACTGTTTCACGACATGGGACTCATCGGCAACGTGCTTCAGCCCTTGTACGTCGGTGCGAAATGTATCCTGCTCTCGCCGCTGACTTTTCTCCAAAGACCTGCGAGCTGGCTCGAAACCATCTCCCGCTACCGCGCCACGACCAGCGGAGGCCCCAACTTCGCTTATGACTTATGCGTACGCAAGATGAAGCCCGAACAGTGCGAATCTTTAGACCTCAGTAGTTGGAGTGTCGCCTTCAACGGCGCGGAGCCTATTCACCCCGAAACTCTCGAACGGTTCGCAGACGCTTTCAAGCCCTGCGGATTTCGACGCGAGGCGTTCTACCCCTGCTACGGTCTCGCCGAAGCGACGCTCTTCGTCTCAGGCGGCATGAAAATGAGCGCGCCTTCCGTCCGCATTTTTCAACGCAAGGCTCTGGAACAAAATCGCGTTCTCGCGGCTTCGGTCGAAGACGAAGATGCGCGGCCTCTCGTCGGTTGCGGTCATGCGTGGCTGGAGCAGGAAGTCAGAATTGTCGAGCCTCATTCCGGCATCGAGTGCACGGAGGGAGAAATCGGAGAGATTTGGGTTGCGGGTGCGAGCGTGGCGAGCGGTTACTGGAATCAGACCGAAGAGACGGAGCGCACCTTTCATGCACACCTTTCGGACACGTGCGAGGGGCCATTCCTGCGCACGGGTGATCTCGGCTTCGTTGACGACCGCGAACTCTTTATCACGGGACGACTCAAAGACCTCATCATCATCCGTGGCCGTAACCACTATCCGCAGGACATCGAATTGACAGTCGAGCGGACGGACGCGGCGCTGCGGCTGGGCGAAGGCGCGGCGTTCTCGGCTGACATCGCAGGTGAAGAGCGTTTAGTCATCGTTCAGGAGGTGGTCAGGAATTATCAGGAACACAACCTCGCGGGCATCGTCGAAGCCATACGACAGGCCGTCTCCGAAGATCACGAACTTCAAGCATACGCGATTGTCCTTATCAAGCCGGGGACGATTCTCAAAACTTCGAGCGGCAAGATTCAACGGCGGGCAATCAAAGAAGCGTTCCTGAAGGGAACTCTTGAAGTAATCTTTCAGTGGCGCGTGGCTGAAGCCTCAGAGGCCGGGGCAGAGGTCGAAGCAAATGAGACGACGCCCGAAACCTTGGAAGAGATACGCGAGTGGATGGCCTCGAAGGTCGCATCCAAACTCGGCATCGAGCGCGCCGCGATTGACATCACCAAGCCGGTCACGCGCTACGGGCTGGATTCCCTCGCAGCTATCGAACTTGTTCATCTCATCGAAGCATCTCTCGGCGCGTCGCTCCCCGTCGCCAGCTTCCTTGAGGACGTAAGCATTGCAGACCTCGCTGACAGAGTGCTCGCCGAGCGTGACCTGCCTCAAGTTTCATTATCTCTTCCGTCGCCGGTTGGTGAGAGGTCGCAGGCGTTTCCGCTCTCGCGCGGTCAGGTCGCCCTCTGGTTTTTGCACCGGCTCGCGCCGGAGAGCGCGGCCTATAACGTCGTCGGCGCGGCGCGCGTGCGCGGACTCGTCGAGGTCGGGTTATTGAAGCAGGCTTTTCAGACGTTGATTGACCGTCACCCGGCTCTGCGTGTGCGATTCGAGAATCGTGAAGGCGCACCGCTTCAAATCGTCGAGGATGGAGCCGCCGTGTCGTTCCGCGAAGAGGACGTTTCCATCTGCGACGAGGATAGCCTACGGAGACGAATCGAGGAAGACGCGCATCGCCCGTTCGATCTTGAAAGCGGGCCTGTGTTCCGCGTCAGCTTATTCAGCCGTGGCGATGGCGAGCATGTGCTGCTGCTCGCGGCGCACCACATCGTCATTGACCTCTGGTCTCTGGCCGTGCTCGTCAAAGAATTGGACGCTGTGTTAGAGGCGGAGGCAACTGGCCGGAGAGCGTCTTTGCCGACACCCAAAGTTAGTTACGAGGATTATGTTAGCTGGCAAGAAAGCGCGTTGACGGGCGAGCGGGGTGCACGGCTGTGGAAGTATTGGCAGCGGCAGTTGGAAGGCGAACTGCCTGTGCTCGACCTTGCGGCAGATCATCCGAGGCCGCCCGTGCAGACCTACGTCGGGGCGTCGGAGTCCATCAAGCTCAACCGGGAAATTACCGCGCGGCTGGGCGCGCTGGCACGCCGATACGGAGCGACGCTTTACACGGTGCTGCTCGCAGCTTACGGAACGCTTCTCTCTCGCCACACAAGTCAGGAAGAAGTGTTGATCGGCTCGCCGACGAGCGGTCGGCTTCACACGCGTTACGAGCCGGTGGTCGGCTACTTTGTCAACCCGGTCGTTATCCGCCTGAAATCTTCCGCCGGGCAGAGCTTCCGGCAGTTGCTCTCGGAGACGCGTGAGACAGTCCTGCGCGCGTTCGAGCATCAGGAATATCCCTTCGCGCTGCTGGTCGACCGTTTGCAGCCTGAACGCGACCCCAGCCGCTCGCCGCTGTTCCAGACGATGTTCGTGTTGCAGAAGTCTCCGGCATCCAGCGATCAATCGCTGGCGGCGTTCGGTCTCAACGAAGAGGGCGCAAGGTTGAAGCTTGGGCCGCTGATGCTCGACTCCTACAAACTCGCGCAGCAAGTGGCGCAGTTCGATCTGACGATGGCAGCGGCGGAAGTCGAAGACGGCATCAGCGTCTCGCTGCAATACAACACAGACCTCTTCGAGGCCGCGACCATCAAAAAGCTGCTGGGACGCTTTAAGGTTTTGCTCGAAGGGATTCTCGCCGACCCCGAGCAGCAGATTGCTGAACTGCCCGTGCTGGACGCAGCCGAGCGTCAACAACTTCTTCAAGAGTTCAACGAAACCCGCAGGGATTACCCGGCAGAGATTTGCCTCCATCAGTTATTTGAGCGACAGGCGGAGAAGACGCCGGAGGCCGTCGCCGTCATGTGCCGCGACGAACACCTCACCTACCGGCAATTAAACGTGCGTGCTGACCGTCTGGCAAAGCACCTGAGAAAGTTGGGAGTCGCTCCTGAAATGCCAGTCGGGATTTTGATGGAGCGCGGAATCGAGTTGGTTATTGGACTGCTCGGCATCATGAAAGCCGGTGGCGTTTATCTCCCGCTCGACCCTTCATACCCGGTGGAGAGACTCTTTCTCATGCTCGAAGACGCTCGCGCCACGGTGCTGTTGACCGAGCCACATCTAACGCAACTCCTCCCACAGTATCGAGGCGATGTAGTCTGCTTCTCCGACTTTTCGGAGCAACCCGCTGCGGGGTCGAGCGACGGTGCAGAGGTGCAGATTACGGAACGAAATCTCGCTTATCTCATTTACACATCCGGCTCCACGGGCAAACCCAAGGGAACCGCCATCGAGCACCATAGCGCGGCGACGCTCGTCCATTGGGCGCGCGAAATCTTCAGCGCAGACGAGCTTGAAGGGGTCTTGTTCTCCACTTCGATTTGCTTCGACCTCTCTGTGTTCGAGTTGTTCGTCCCGCTCAGCTACGGCGGCAAGGTCATCGTCGTGAAAGACGCGCTGGAACTGCTGGCCTCCGACCACGGCTGCGCCATCACGTTAATCAATACTGTGCCCTCTGCCCTCTGGGAACTGGTGCGCAACGGTGGTGTTCCCGATTCGGTGTTAACGATAAATCTGGCGGGCGAGCCGCTCGGCAGGGATTTAGTCGAGCAGGCTTACATGCAGCGCGGGGTACGGAGAGTCTTCAACCTCTATGGGCCGTCGGAGGATACGACTTATTCCACATTCACGTTGGTCTCGGGCGGTGTGGAAGCTCAGCCAACAATTGGGAAGCCAATCGCCAACACACAAGTCTATCTCGCCGGTCGCCACCAACTGATGCCGACGGGCGTCCCCGGCGAGTTGTTAATCGGTGGAGACGGGCTGGCGCGTGGGTATCTATATCGCGCAGACCTGACAGCCGAGAGATTTATCCCCAACGTCTTTGCTGAGCGTCCCGGCGCGCGTCTCTACAAAACCGGAGACCTCGCACGTTATCTGCCCGACGGTGACATTGAATTTCTCGGACGCCTCGATCATCAGGTGAAGATCAGAGGTTTCCGCATCGAACTCGGCGAAATCGAGGCCACACTCTCGAATCACCCGGCGGTGAAGGACGCAGTGGTAGTCGCGCGGGAAGACGCGTCAGGCGAGAAACGTCTGGTGGCTTACATCGTCAGTCGTGAGGGCGAGACGGCGGACGCCGGAGAGTTGCGCGTGCACCTGAGACAAACGCTGCCTCATTACATGGTGCCGCAGACATTCGTCATGCTGGAAGCGATGCCGCTGACGCGCAACGGCAAAGTTGACCGCAAGGCTCTGCCCGCCCTAAATGAGAACGGATACGAAAGCACGCGCGAGTTTGAGAAACCACAGACGCCGGTCGAGGTGGTGGTCGCGGGAATTTGGGCTGACGTGCTGGGTCTCGAACAAGTCGGAGCGACGGACAACTTTTTCGACCTCGGCGGTCATTCGCTCAAGACCACGCAAGTCATCTCGCGCTTATCCAATCTTCTTCAAGTGCAGTTACCCGTGCGGTCTGTGTTTGAAGCGCCGACTGTCCGTGACTTATCGCTCATAGTTGAAGAGGCTTTGAAGTCGCGCAGCACCGACGCGGCAAAGGTTCCCATTCAACGCCTCTCGCGTGAGGGAGACTTGCCTGTATCGTTCGCACAGCAGAGACTTTGGTTCCTCAACCGCCTTGAGCCTGAGAGCGCTGCCTACAACATCTCCTTCACCACGCAATTCACTGGGCGGCTCAACGTGCCCGCGCTTGAGCAGGGTCTCAACGAAATCATCAGACGCCACGAAGCTCTGCGGACAACCTTCGAGAACACCGAAGAGGGGCCGGTGCAGGTCGTCGCCCGCGAACTGGTGTTCGCCCTGCCGGTCATAGACCTGCGGCGCGTGACCGCGCAAGGGCGCGAGCGATTGGTGCGGCGACTGGCGGTCGAGGAAGCGCGCCGTCCGTTTGATCTCGAACGCGGCCCGCTCGTTAGAATGGCTCTGCTGCGGCTTGACGATGAAGAGTGCATGCTGCTTTTCAGCATGCACCACATTGTTTCCGACGGGTGGTCGCTCGGCGTCCTGATCCGCGAGTTGGCGGCGCATTATGAAGCTTATTCTTCAGCGCAGCCCTCACCGCTGCCGGAACTGCACATGCAGTACGCAGACTTTGCTTCATGGCAGCGTGAGCAGGAGGAAGCCCTCCAACCGCAACTTTCATATTGGAAGCAGCAGTTGAGCGGCGCGCCCGCCTTACTGGAATTGCCGACGGATCATCCGCGTCCGGCGGTGCAAGGCTCGCGCGGCGCGTCGGAGCCGTTCGCATTGCCGCGAGAGATGGTCGGGGCGCTTCACGATGCGGGACGCCGCGAAGGGGCGACGCTCTTCATGACACTACTGGCGGGCCTTCAGGCATTGCTGTCTCGCTACAGCGGCCAGAGAGACATACTGGTGGGAACGCCGGTTGCGAATCGCAGCCGCGCCGACATCGAGTCGCTCATCGGGTGCTTCGTTAACACGCTGGTGATACGCACGGATCTGTCCGGCAATCCTACCTTCAGCGAGCTTCTCAGGCGCGTGCGTGAAGTCGCGCTCGAAGCTTACGCCAATCAGGACGTTCCGTTCGAGAGGCTCGTCGGAGAGGTACAGGTCGAGCGCGATGTGAGCCGGACACCGCTGTTTCAGGTGATGCTGGTGTTGCAGAACGCGCCCCTCGGCAGTCTGGAATGGAGCGGGCTGAGGTTGAGGCCGGAGGAGACAGGCAGCGGGACAGCGAAGTTCGACCTGATGTTGCAAATGACAGAGAACGAAGAGGGCTTGACGGGGAAGTGGGAATACAACGCCGACCTGTTCGATGCCGACACCATCCGCCGGATGGCAACACACTTCCGCGCGTTGCTCGAAAGCGTTGCTGATTCGCAACAACGCCTCTCCGAGTTGCCCTTGCTGACCGAGGCGGAGCGCGCGCAACTCCTCGTCGAATGGAACGAAACGGCACGCGAGTTTCCTCCGCCCTACGGCCTGCATGAAATGTTCGAGCGTGCGGTCGAGCAGGCGGCTGATGCTGTCGCCGTCCTCTACGAGGAAGAGCGTCTCAGCTTCGCTGCGCTTAACAGCCGAGCCAATCAACTCGCACGCCACTTGCGCGAATTGGGCGTCGGGCCGGAAGTGCGGGTCGGCGTGATGTTGGAACGCTCGTTGGAAATGGTCGTGGCGTTGCTCGCAGTGCTCAAAGCTGGCGCAGCTTACGTGCCGCTTGATCCTTCGTACCCGGCAGAGCGTCTGGAATGGATGCTGGAAGACGCGCGCGTTGAGGCGGTGCTGACACAGGCGCGGCTCACAGAGCGAGTCGGCGCGCACGCGGCGCGCTTCATCTGTCTCGATGCGGACTGTGCTGTGTTTGCGGATGAATCTACGGAGAATCTTAACTGTCGTGTGGAAGCCGACAATCTGGCTTACGTCATCTACACCTCCGGCTCGACGGGGAAACCGAAGGGCGCGATGATTTCCCACGGCGGCCTGCACAACTATCTCTCTTGGGCGACGCGCAACTACGATGTCGCATCAGGCCACGGCGCTCCCGTCCACTCGTCGCTGTCCTTCGATCTCACCGTTACGAGTCTCTTCACTCCGCTACTGGTTGGCCGTCCGGTGCATCTGGTGAGGGAAGAGGTCGGCATCGAAGGTTTGCGTGAAGCATTGGAGACGGCGAACGGCTTCAGCCTTGTGAAGATCACCCCCGCGCACCTTGAGGTACTGTCGCAGCAGTGGCAGCAATCAGATCAGCAACAAACTCCTGACGCGAACGGGCTTGAACGCCGGACGAGGGCTGCGGCGCGTGTCCTCGTCATCGGAGGCGAGGCGCTGCAAGGCGAGTCTCTACGTTGGTGGCAGGAGCACGCGCCCGCGACGCGTCTGGTGAATGAATACGGGCCGACCGAGACGGTGGTTGGCTGTGTGGTCTACGAAGCCGGGGCGGAGCACTTGACGGGCGGAGTGCCCATCGGTCGCGCCATCTCGAACACGAGCGCGTATGTGCTCGACGCCGGGATGGAGCCTGTGCCTATCGGAGTTGCCGGTGAGTTGTATATCGGCGGAGCCGGTGTGGGCAGAGGTTATCTGCATCGCGCAGAATTGACGGCTGAGCGTTTCGTTCCGCACCCGTTCGGCGTGCGTGGCGGCGAAAGGCTGTACCGCACGGGCGATCTCGCGCGTTGGAGAGTTGTAGGAGAGTTGGAGTATCTGGGTCGTCTCGACGATCAGGTGAAGATACGTGGATACAGGATCGAGTTAGGAGAAGTGGAGACGGTCTTGCGCGCTCAGCCGTCCGTGACGGAGGCGGCGGTCGTGGTTCGAGAGGATGCGCCCGGCGAGAAACGGCTGGTCGCTTACGTCGTCGGCGATGGCACGCTCAGCGCCGCCGATCTGCGTGCTTACCTGCAAGCGAAGCTGCCGGGATATATGTTGCCGTCTGCCTTCGTGTTGCTGGAACAACTACCTCTGACGCTCAACGGCAAAGTTGACCGCAAGGCTCTGCCCCCGCCAGAGCGTGTGGTCGGTGAGGAGCAGTATGTTGCCCCGCGCACGCCGACAGAGGAACTACTGGCCGACATCTGGGCGCAGGTTTTGCGAATCGAGCGGGTCGGAGTCAACGACAACTTCTTCGACCTCGGCGGCGACTCCATCCTTATTATTCAAGTCATCGTGCGCGCCAACCGCGCGGGATTGCAGTTAACGTCTCTGCATCTCTTCAGTCACCCGACGGTGGCTCGTCTGGCGAGCGTGGCCGATGGTATCGCCGCCGAATCTACAGCCGAGACGAGCGAACAATCCGTAGTCGAGACGAGCGCGCAGTCCGCGTCACCGCTCCCGTTGATTGTTAAGCATGACGCGGGCGCTTATACGCCATCGGACTTCCCGAAGATCAAGATTAGCCAGCGAGACCTCGACGCACTGACCGCGCATTGTGCGAATGACGGCGAGGGGGATGCGCTCGAAGACATCTATCCCTTATCGCCCCTCCAACAGGGAATGTTGTTTCATGCGCTCGACGCACCGGACTCTGGTCTCTACCTGAACCAGCAAAGCTATACGCTACGTGGAGAACTCGACGTGGCGGCTCTCAGGCGAGCTTACCAGCAGGTCGTTGAACGACATCAGATTCTCCGCACCGCTTTCATCGTCGGAGCTAACGGCGACCCGTTCCAAGTGGTCTACCGTCATCTGACGTTACCGTGGGAAGAATTTGATTGGAGTGAACTGCCGCCGTCCGAGCAGCAGGAAAAGATAGAGGCACTATTGCGCGCCGACCGCGAGCGGGGCTTTGAAGTTAACCGTGCTCCGTTGCTGCGAATGACGCTCGTCCGGCTCGGCGATGACGATTACCAGTTCACATGGAGTTTTCACCTCATACTTCTGGACGGTTGGTCTTCGGCTCTCATCTTTCAGGAAGTGTTCGCCATCTACGCCGCGCTCAGTCGCGGGCAGAGCGTTGAGCTTGCGCGGCCTACCCCTTATGGAAACTACATTGATTGGCTGAGTCATCAGGATAAGGGCGAAGCGGAAGCTTACTGGCGGCAGACGCTTCGTGGCTTTACGACTCCGACCGCGTTGGGCGGCGACCGGACGGTGGGCTTGACCGAACAGCAGGAATACTACCGCGAGCAAAAGCTCCTGCTTGAAGAGGACGCCACAGACGCCCTGCGCTCTTTCGCCAGACTGCACCAACTAACTCTGAACACCCTGTTTCAAGGAGCGTGGGCGCTTCTCATCGGACGGCGGAGCGGCACAGAAGATGTGGTCTTCGGGAGCGTGGTGTCGGGTCGTCAAGTGGATTTCCCCGGAGTCGAATCCACCGTGGGCTTGTTCATCAACACGCTGCCGGTGACGGTCAAGGTATCACCCGAAGCCCCGCTCCTGTCATGGCTCCATCTTCTCCAGACGCAGCAAGCCGAGGCACGCCGGTTCGAGTCCAGTTCGCTCGTGGACATTCAGGGCTGGAGCGCAGTGCCACGCGGACAACTCATGTTTGAGAGCGTGTTTATCTTCCAGAATATTCCGCTCGACCTTCCTCTCTCAGAGCCGGACAGGAGGCTGCGTGTGTGCGACATGAGGTTTGTCGAAAGAAACAACTACCCTCTGACGGTCGTCGCCGAACCCGGTCAACGCCTGCTCCTCAAGTTGGTCTACAACTCGCGGCGCTTCGACGACGCCACTATCGGGCGGATGTTGGAGCAGTACCGCAGATTGCTGGCAGAGATGGTGGCCGGTTCGGCTGACAACACGCTCGCCTCCTTCGCACCGAACACGGAAGGGGAGCGGAAACAATTAATCGAAAGCTTCAATCAAAGTCTGGATTTCTAATCTGCCGCGCCGGAGCCTCCGGCACGTCACCTTGGGGAAGCGAGAAATATATGTGCGGGATAGCCGGCTACATTGACCTCCGCCGTGAGCGCAAGATTGACGAACATATCTTACGCCGGATGACAGACGCCCTCATTCATCGCGGCCCGGATTCGAGCGGGTATTTCGTTGATGGGCACGCCGGTCTCGGCTTCCGCCGCCTGAGCATCATTGATCTTCAGACGGGCGACCAGCCGCAGTTTAACGAAGACCGCTCGCTAGTCTTGACCTGCAATGGAGAAGTCTACAACTACCGCGAGCTAAGGGAAGATGTCAGCCGGAAGGGACACTCTTTTCGCACCAACTCGGACGTTGAAGTTCTGCTGCATCTGTACGAGGAACAAGGTACGGGATTCCTCGACCGTCTCAACGGTCAGTTCGCCTTCGCCATCTACGACCGGAAAGACGAGACGCTTTTTCTCGCGCGTGACCAGTACGGCATTTGCCCACTCTATTACACGTTGGCGGACGGGCTGTTTATCTACGCTTCTGAAATCAAGGCGATTCTGGAACACCCGTCGGTTCCACGCGAAGTTGATTTGACGGGACTCGATCAGGTGCTCTCGCTCCCCGGCACGATCAGCCCGCGCACCATGTTCCGCGACATCCGTAGTCTCCAGAGCGGTCACTACCTGTTGGTCAAAAATGGTGACGTTCAGGTTCGTGAGTACTGGGATTTGGAGTATCCGAAAATTGACGAAGCCAGCGACGGTAAGCCTGAGACGTATTACGCCGAAGCGCTCCGCGACTTGTTTGAACAGTCGGTCAAGTATCGTCTTCAGGCCGACGTGCCGGTGGGCTTCTTCCTGAGCGGCGGTTTGGATTCTTCCATGATCGCGGCCATGATTCGGCGGGTCTCGCCCGGCATCCAGAGGCATTCCTTCTCCATCAGCTTTTCCGACGAGAGGCTGACCGAGGCGAAGTATCAAAGGCTGATGTCGGAATCCGTCGGCTCTGTGCATCACGAAATCCCGTTTGATGAAGAAGACATCGCCGAGAGGCTGAAACAGGTTGTCTATCATTCGGAGAGTCCCCTTAAGGAAACTTATAACGCGGCGTCGCTGGCGCTCTCGAAGAAGACGAGAGAAAGCGGCATCACCGTCGTCTTGAACGGCGAAGGGTCTGACGAGTTGTTCGCCGGTTACGTCGGCTACCGCTTCGATAAGCGCCGGGCTGAGAGCGAAAAAAAGTACGACCTTGAAACCATCATGGGCGACGAGATTAGAGAAAAGCTGTGGGGCGACCCGAATCTCTATTACGAGAAAGACGAGTATGCCTTCAGAGAAATCAAGACGATGCTCTACTCGCCTGACCTCAGTGAGCAGCTCGAAGATTTTGATTGCTCGAACTTCCCCGTCATTAACAAGGAGAGGTTGGAGAACAGGCACGACGTTCACAAAAGGTCTTATCTCGACTTCAAGCTGCGGCTGGCCGGTCATCTCATCGCAGACCACGGCGACCGGATGGCAATGGCGAATTCCATTGAAGCTCGCTACCCGTTCCTCGACCGCAACTTGATCGAGTTCTGCCGGCAGATTCCGCCCGACCTGAAACTGCACGGCTTCGCGGAGAAGTACATTCTCAAAAAGGTCGCCGAAGACCTGATCCCGCAGGAGATTATTAACCGCGAAAAATTCGCCTTCGCCGCTCCCGGCACGCCGTCGCTGTTGCAGCAGGGCATTGAGTGGGTCAACGACCTGCTCTCATATTCGAGGATCAAGAGGCAGGGCTACTTCAACCCGGACTCCGTAGAATTCCTCAAGTCTAAATACTCCCGACCGGGATTTTCCCTCAGTCACGCTCTGGAAGATGACTTGTTGATTGTCGTGCTCACGTTTAGCGTCTTCCATGATTTGTTCGATCTGCCGGAGTTGAATTGAGGTGCATCGCCCGGTTGAGCCGGGTGAGAACTTTCCGTCACTGCATTCACTGAACCGGCGCATACCTTCAAGGTTTCAAAGTTCAAATAAGGATTGACCATTGAGATGTCCTTAATCATAGAGAGTGGTGCGATTTCATGGGTCTTGACCTTTCCCACAGGTTCGGAGGAGTCCAAGTCGTGAAGCACGAGAGTATCGAGCAACAATTCATCAGCATGGCGCGCCAGCAACCCACCGCCGTCGCCATCGAGAG
>CAXTRQ010000094.1:0-23077 GCA_964246705.1 uncultured Pyrinomonadaceae bacterium | reverse complement strand
AACCCAGCGCCCGCCGGAGCCATGCCCTCCGCCACGAGATGAAATCCGGTCTCCGGCCTGAAGAAATGCACAAGCTTGGAGATGAGTTCGAGCCGCTCTTCGTGGACTAAATTTTCGACTTCGCCGAGCGTCGTCTCGAACGAAATGCGGCGGTCGCGCGATTCCAGAATGATGCGCTCGTCCTCGCGCGTCTCGATGCGGCAGCGCGCATAGAGTGAGATCGCAAAGTTAATGGTCGCCGCGCCCGGATGAAACAGGTATAGAGGCCAGATGTCTATCGTCCCCCCGGCCAGATCGACGCGCGTCGGTGCAGTTGCTTCAATAATCATACTCAAGTGACAAGTGACGAATGACGAGTGAAGAGCAGGACAGGTTTTTCAACTTGTCACTCGTCACTCGTCACTCGTCACTGTTTTTCAGTCCCCTTCCATTTCCTTGCGCTTCGGCGGTTCTTTACGGCGTGCGTGCGCAAGCGGGAGATGTTCCTGTATCTCCTCTTTGATTTCGTTGAGCTTTACTTCAGCCGCCTGTTCGAGCTTTTGAATGCGTTCCGGGTCGGCCTCTTCGACCTTCTTCGAGAGCCAGTAGCGTTCGACGAGATAGAAACCGACGATGCCGACGCCGACGATCACGAGCAGGTACTTGCCGAGCTTGTGAAAGTCGCCGAGCAGATTGATGATCGCGCCGCTGAAGAAATAACCCGCGCCGCTCAAAGTTAACACCCAGACGAAGCAGCTTCCAAACGTCAGCATCAGGAATCTGCTGTAGGGCATGTGCGCGACGCCGTAGAACATGCAAGCGCCCCAGCGCAGCCCGTAGGTGAATTTCGAGAGGAAGATCGAGAGCGGCCCGAATTTTTCCGTCAGGCGTTGGATGCGCGGATGCGCGAGGCGATAAAAGCGATACTGGCAGACGCTCGAACGCGTGCCGCGTCCCAAGGCGTAGGCGACGTTATCGCTGACGACGCCGCCGAGCGTCCCGGCCAAAAGCACCTGCCCGAAACTGTAATCGCCAAAGAACGCGCTGTGCGCCAGCACCCCCGCCAGCAGCAGCGTGATGTCTCCCTCAATCATCGTGAGGAAGAAGATGGCCGGAAGTCCGAACCTCCCCACCTGATCGTAGAAAAATTGCAATTCCATGCGATGAAAACAGTGACGAGCGGCGTGTGACGTGTAGGAAATGGTTTTTAAACTCGTCACGCGTCACAGGTCACTTGTCACTTTCCGGCGGTTTGACGACGAGCACGGGGCATAGCGCGTGGCGCACCACGGATTCCGCTGTCGAGCCGAACAAGATGCGTCCCCATCCTGTGCGACCATGCGACGAGATTACAATCAACTCGGCGGCGCGTTCTTTCGCCACTCTCACAATCTCTGACGCCGCTTCGCCGTGGACAATTAAATCTTCGACCTCCAAGCCCGCGAATTCCTCGCAATTCGCAATCTTCGGCAACTCGCGCGACGCCGAATCCTCCAGATGCTCGCTGATGTCGGCGACCGGCAGCGGTTCTGCGACCGGCGTCCAGCCGACGGTCGGCACAATCGGCTCGACGACATGCAGGCAAGTGATGCTTGCGCCCGTCAGTCGCGCCAGTGACGCGGCGGCTGGCACGGCATAAGCCGCACACTCGCTGAAATCGGTCGGCAGCAGGATTGAACGAATGTTCATAACAACAGAGGTCAGAGGTCAGAGGTTAGAGGTCGGTGAAAAATTCCTGATCTGACTTCTGACCTCTGACCTCTGCTTTCAGGCGTGCGTATTCTACACGCAAGATGGCCTGTTTGACAGCCCCCCGACCCTTTGTTAACCTTTGGCCGAATTCTCGCCCGAACGAGCGCAGGGTTTTCATGCGCTCGACACGAAAGGCCGAAAGATGACCAGCCCGGCACGAACAAATTCAGACTTAATCGGGGTTGACGTTTCAGGCGCGACGATGCACGCGGCGCTGCTCTCGGCGCAGGGACAGGTC
Source organism: uncultured Pyrinomonadaceae bacterium (assembly GCA_964246705.1). Taxonomy (GTDB): domain Bacteria; phylum Acidobacteriota; class Blastocatellia; order Pyrinomonadales; family Pyrinomonadaceae; genus DASZCR01. The sequence continues at coordinate 21,108 of CAXTRQ010000094.1, read as the reverse complement.
GTCGAGCGGCGCGAGATGGCCTTAGAGCGCGACAACGTGACGGCGCAAGTTGCGCGCGTCGCCACCGAACTGCGCGATGCTTCCAAGAACGGCGTCGCCGCCATCGGCGTCGGCGTTCCCGGCCTCGTCAATCCTGAAACCGGCAAAGTTATCATCTCGACCGACCTTCCTTCAGTGGTGCGCGGCGGACTCCAAGAGGAGATTGAGAGAGCGACCGGCCTGCACGTCTTGTTGGAGAACGACGCCAACGCCGCCGCCTTCGGCGAGTACACGGTGGGCGCGGGACGCGGCAGCCGCAATATGTTCTACATCACTATCGGGACAGGCATCGGCGGCGCGCTCATCCTCGACGGCAAGCTTTGGAAAGGCGCGTCGGGCTTTGCGGGCGAGATCGGTCACATCACGATTGCGTCTGAAGGCATCGAATGCGTCTGCGGCAACACGGGCTGTCTGGAGACGGTCGCCTCTGCGCCGAACATCGTCCGCCGCACGCATGAGCGGCTCTACCGCGACGGCACATCGTCTCTCTCTCGCCTCGCGATGAACAAGGATTTCACCGCCGCCGACATCGCGCACGAAGCGCGTCGCGGCGACGACTTTGCCCTCCTCATGATCGAGCGCACAGGCCGTCACATCGGAACGGCGGTCGCCTCCGTTATCAACCTGCTCAACGTCGAGCGCGTCGTCCTCGGCGGTGGCGTGATGGACGCGGGCGAACTCATCCTCGACCCGATTATCCGCGAAGCTGGACGCCGCTCCTTTCAACCCTGCTTCGAGGCCGCGCAAATCGTCGCCGCCTCGCTCGGCCCAGACGCCGTCCCCATCGGCGCAGCCATGCTCACCCTCGCCGCGCAGCCCGCTTGAAGTCTCTCGAAGATAAATTCCTTCAACCAGACCTTTTCTCAAGATACTGAATTGGAAGGCGGGCGCGCGTGCGGTTTCGCGCCCGTTTTGTTATGTTAGAGGTCTAAACTTTTAGAAGTCTGAAGATTTAAGCATCTTTAAGAATGAACCCTGAACGCATCAGAAATTTTTCGATTATCGCGCATATTGATCACGGCAAGTCTACGCTCGCCGACCGTCTGCTCGAACTGACCGGCGCGGTCGCGGGGCGTGACATGGAAGCGCAGGTTTTGGATAACATGGATTTGGAGCGCGAGCGCGGCATCACGATTAAGGCGCACGCGGTTCGTCTCGACTATCGCGCGCAGGACGGCGAGGACTATGTGCTCAATCTGATTGATACGCCGGGCCACGTGGATTTCAGCTATGAAGTCTCGCGCTCGCTCTCGGCCTGCGAGGGCGCGCTGCTCGTCGTTGACGCTTCGCAGGGCGTCGAAGCGCAGACGCTCGCCAACACCTATCTGGCGATTGATAATAATCTCGAACTGATTCCCATCCTCAACAAGATTGATCTGCCCGGCGCAGAACCGGAAAAAGCCATGGAGCAGATCGAGAACCTTATCGGATTGGACACGCACAACGCCGTGCTGGCGAGCGCGAAGACGGGCGTCGGCGTGCCGGAAATTTTAGAAGCCATCGTGCGCGACGTGCCGTACCCGAAGGGCGACCCGGACGCGCCTTTGAAGGCGCTGATTTTCGATTCGTGGTACGACTCTTACAGGGGCGTGATCGTCCTCTTCCGCATCATTGACGGCTCGATTAAGCGCGGCATGAAGATTCGCTTCTTCAATACGGGGCGCGAGTATCAGGTCGAGACCATCGGCGTCAATCGCCCGCGCCCGACGCCGATTGACCATCTCGGCGTCGGCGAAGTCGGATTTCTCACGGCTTCGATCAAGACGGTCGCCGACGTGCAAATCGGCGACACCATCACCGGAGCGTCACGACCGACGACCGAACCCTTCCCCGGCTTTCAGGAAGTCAAGCCGATGGTCTTCGCCGGACTCTATCCCATCGAGGCGAATCAATACGAAGAGTTGCGCGACGCGCTCGACAAGCTGCGCTTAAACGACGCTTCGTTCTTCTACGAGCCGGAATCCTCCGCCGCGCTCGGCTTCGGTTTTCGCTGCGGCTTTCTCGGACTGCTCCACATGGAAATTGTGCAGGAGCGTCTGGAACGCGAATTCAATCTCGATCTGATTACGACCGCGCCCGGCGTGCGCTACCGCGTGACGACGACCGACAGCGAAGTTATCGAAGTTGACTCGCCCGCGAAGATGCCCGAACCCGTCCGCATCTCAAAAATCGAAGAGCCGGTGATTCTCGCCACGATTCTCAGTTCCGACGAATACTTAGGCGGTATCTTGCCGCTGCTCGAAGAGAAGCGCGGCGTGCAGAAGAAGTTCGAGTACATCGCCGAAAAGCGCGTAATGCTCACATACGAACTGCCCTTGAACGAGATCGTGCTTGATTTCTACGACCGGCTGAAGTCGGTCTCGCGCGGCTACGCTTCGCTCGACTATCACTTCGCCGGTCATTGGGAGAGCGACCTCGTTAAACTCGATATTCTCGTCGCGGGCGAACCCGTTGATGCGCTCTCGCTCATCATCCATCGCAGCACTTCCCTACCGCGCGGTCGCGCGCTGGCAGAGAAGATGCGGCAACTCATCCCGCGCCAGCTTTTTGAAGTCCCGATACAGGCCGCCATCGGCAACAAGGTCATCGCGCGTGAAACCGTCAAGGCACTGGGCAAGAACGTCATCGCCAAATGCTACGGCGGCGACATCACGCGTAAACGCAAGCTGCTCGAAAAACAGAAAGAGGGCAAGAAGCGCATGAAGCGCGTCGGCAAGGTCGAGATTCCGCAGGAAGCTTTTCTTGCCGTGCTCAAGGTCAACGAGTAGAATCGCCTCACGAAGTACGAACTAAACGCGGCGAGGTAGTTTCTGATGAACATCACACTGACGTTCCCGCCCTGGTAACTTTCCAGACAGACAGCATCCATCTCAATTGCAGCCGCGCCTGCGCTGTCGCGCAAGCGCCGGTACGGTCTTGCATGCTCGTTGATTCCACCGCCCTGAACGGACGCATCGCTTCCACAAAAGCCATCGTCAGCACTTCAGGAGAGAGAGGAATCAACGAATGCCGGATCATGCCCGCTCGAATACTGCCCGACACACTGTTAACGCAGCCGGTCGCCGCCTGCGCGCGCTCGCGCTGACGCTTCTCGTGATAGAGTTTCTCGACGAACTGATTGACGGCGCGCGACAAGTCGCGTGGCCTCTCATTCGCCACGACCTGCAACTTTCTTACACGGAGATTGGTCTGCTCCTCAGCTTGCCACATCTTTTCGGCAGCATCGTCGAGCCGCCCCTGTTCCTTCTCGGCGATACGGGTCATCGCCGCGCGTTGATTTTGGGCGGCGGCGTCTCGTTCGCGCTCGCCGCACTACTTATTTCGGCGAGTCAGGGCTTCGTGCTTCTGCTGGTGGGCTTCGCACTGTTTAGTCCATCTTCGGGCGCGTTCGTCGGCCTCTCGCAAGCGGCGCTGATGGACGCAGACGAGACGCGTCGTGAACAGAATATGGCGCGCTGGGCGCTCGCCGGTTCGCTCGGCTCCGTCGCAGGCTCGCTGACGCTCGGCGCGTTCGTGGCGGCGGGAGCGAATTGGCGCACGTGGTTTTTTGCGGCCGCCCTCTCGACGCTCGTGCTCGTCGCCCGCGCCCGTCGCTTTCAACTCGGCGCGGCGGCTAAAGACGGTGAGGAGGAAGCAGGCGACGCTCGTCTCAATCTTAAAGAGCGCGCGGTTGAAGCGTGGCGGGCGCTGCGGCGCGGGGCGGTCGTGCGCTGGCTCGCGCTGCTTGAGTTCGCAGACCTGATGCTCGACGGGCTGCACGGTTTTCTCGCGCTCTACTTTGTGGATGTGGCGGGCATGTCGGAAGCGCAGGCAGGGCTGGCGATTGCCGTCTGGACGGGCGTCGGATTGGTGGGAGACTTCCTGCTCATCCCGCTGCTTGAGCGCGTGTCGGGTCTCAGCTATTTGCGCTGGAGCGTGCGCGTCATGCTCGTTCTCTTCCCGGCCTTTCTGCTCGCGCCGACGATTCCCGTCAAGCTCTTCTTGCTCGCGCTGATGGGCATCAATAATGCCGGTTGGTATTCGATTCTCAAGGCGCAGTTGTACGCGTCCATGCCGCAAAGGAGCGGGACGGTGCTCGCGCTCGGCGACGTGGCGGGACTCGTCGCCGGAGTCATCCCGCTCCTGCTCGGAAGGTTCGCCGAAAGCTACGGGCTGGGCGCGATGATGTGGTTGTTACTGGCCGGGCCGCTCACGCTTTTCGTCGCGCTCCCGCGCAAAGCAAAAACCGACGAGACGTGATAGGCTAAAGTCTCAATGCTACGCAGTCCTCACGGGTAGTTCTAAAGACTTGAGAGAGGCGCGCCGGGGCGGTAAAAAAAGTCGGCGAAATTTAAGCGAAGAAGATGCACGTCACACGCGTCGAATTAGAAAACATCAAAGTTTACGAGCGCGGCGAATACAAGTTCGAGCGCGGGACGACCGCCATTGTCGGCGAGAACGGCGCGGGCAAGACGACGATTCTCGAAGCGATTGCGTGGGCGCTCTTCGATACGCTCGAATATAGCAAGGACGATTTTCTGCGTCGCGGCGCGAAGAAGGGTTCGGTGCGCGTCACCTTCGAGGGCGCGGACGGGCGCGAATATACAGTCTATCGGGATACGGGGCAGGGCTATTATGTCTTTGACCCGACGCTCGGCAAAGTTGCCGAGAAGAAGGCCGACGTTAAAAAGTTTCTCGATCAATGTCTCGGCATCGAGCCGGGAACGGATTTGAAGGCGCTCTTCCGTTCGGCTATCGGCGTCCCGCAAGGTTTTTTCACCACCGATTTCCTACGCACGCCGACCGAACGCAAGACGGCCTTCGACCGCCTCCTGAAAGTCGAAGAATACCGCGAGAGCGCGCAACGCCTCGGCGAGACCATCACACTTATCCGCGAGCGCGTGACGAATGCGCGCGAGCGCATCGGTCGCGCCGAAGGACAGCTTGCGCGCTACGATGGCACGGTCGCGGAGCACAAGGAAGCCGAGGCGCGCGTCGGGGAATTGAACACGTCGCTTGTTGAATTGCGGCAAGAGGCGGAGGCGCGTGCGCGCACGGTCGGCGAGTTGGACGCAGCCGAGCGGAGAGTCGGCGAGGCGCGCGCACAGGCTGACCGCTCAGAAGTTGAGCGCGCGGCGGCGGCGCGTCGTCTCGAAGATTTGGAAAACGAGTTGAAGACGGCGAGGCAGGCCAGCGAGAGGCAGCGTGCGACCGAAACGGATTATCGCGCGCACCTCGAAGCCCTCGAAACACTACGCGCGCTCGAAGCGGAGCGCGCAGAGCGTGAACGCCTGCGCGGCGAAGCCAACGAGGTCGCGCGCCTCGTCGTGGCTGCCGAGAAGGATGTGCGGCGACTTGATGAAGCGGTCGAGCGTGCACGGCAAGCGCGCGCCGCGCTGGTCGAACTCGAAGCGGAGATTACGACGCAGGAAGAGTTGGAGCGCGAGCGCGAGCGTCTGCGCGACCTCTACGCGCGCGCCGTCGCCGCACGCGAACAACTGGCGCGGCTCGAACGCGAGTTAGACGGCTTACGCAAACAGCACGCGGAGACGACCCGGCGCGTGCGCGCGGCGGAAGGAGCGCGCGGAGCGCAGGAGAAGGTCGAGGGGCTGGAGATTGAGAGAGGCGGCGTCGAGGCGCACCTGAGCAGAGTCGAGAAGGCTCTGAACGACCAGAAGCATCTCGCCAATGGGCGGCGCGAGCAGTTGCGCGAAATCGAACGCCTGCGTCGCAACGTCGCGGCGCTTGAGCGCGAGGCGCGCGAGTTTGAAGCTGTCGCGGCGCAAGCCGGTCGCGCCGTCGAACTCGAAGCGCGCGAGCGCGAGTTGACGCAAGCTGCCGCGCAGCTTCGCGCCTCAATCGCGCACGACGAGAGGATTCGCGCGGAAGTTAAAGGCGGCTTGTGCCCCGTCCTCGGAGAACGTTGCACGAGCTTTAGCGAAGGGCGCACGTTTGAAACTTATTTCGGCGATCACCTGAAAGCCAATCGCACACAACTCGCAACCATTGAAAAAGAGGCGGCGGGCGTCGTGCGTAAGCTCAATGTCGCGCGCGAGGCCGAGAAGAACCAGACGCGCTTCGAGACGACGCGCACGCGTCTCGTCGAGGAACGCGAACTTCTCTCGGAGCGCGAGCACACGCTGGCCGCCGTTGATTCTCAGATGTCGAAACTGGCGGAGGCGAGTGAGCCGCTTAAGGACAAGTTGCAATCCGAACTGATGGGCATTGACGCCGTTCTCAAAAGCGCACGCGAAGAGGCTCTGCGCTACGCAGAGCTTGAACCGCTGCGCGCACGTTTGAAAGAGATTGAGGAAGAAGGCAAGAGCAAACGGGAGGCGCGCGACGAGATTGCCGCCGCTGCCAACGCGGGTGAAGGTCTCGCCGGAGACATCAAGGAAGTCGAGCGGCGTCTGCTTGCTTTGAACGACCCGCGCGGGCGCGCGACGGGTCTGCGTGCGGAGGCTGTGCGCGAAGAGGCTCTACAGTTGGAAGCTCAGGGCGCGCGTGATGCGCTCGGTTCTCTGAACGAGCAACGCGGGGCGCTCGATGAACAGTTGAAGCGTTACGGCGATTTCGAGTTGAAGTGGTCGCAAATCACGGCGCGGCGCGAAGAGCCTGCGGGCGCATACCGGGAATATCTCGAACGCGCGTCTCTGGCGGCGACGCGGCCCGCGCGCGCGCGCGACGTGCAGACGGCTACGGGGAAGGCCGACGACGCGCGGCAGGAGGCCGAACGGGCGCGGCAGGAGCACGAGAGCGCGCTTTCATCTTACGACCGCGAACGGCACAGCCAAGAGCGCGGACTTTTGGAGATGGCGCGCGTCCGGCTGGCGACCGTCTCGACGCAGTTGGACGCGGCTCGCTCCGTGCAGGCGAAACTCGGCGCGGAGATCGCCGCGCTTGACGAGGTACGCGTCGCGCTACGCGAAGAATTTCGTGCCAAGGAGCGTCTCGAAGAATTGCAGGAGGCAACCGACTTCGTGCGGGACATACTCAAACAGGCTGGGCCGCTCGTCACCGAAAGCTATCTCTACAATATCTCGATTGAGGCGAACCAGTTCTTTCGTGAGATTACTGGCGAAGGCGGGCGGGCGCTGCGCTGGTCGAAGGATTACGACATCATTTTAGAAGAAGGCGGGCACGACCGCCCGTTCGCCGTCTTGTCAGGCGGCGAGCAGATGGTCGCCGCGCTGTCCGTGAGACTCGCGCTTCTCAAGCAGCTTTCCGACATTCGCATCGCCTTCTTCGACGAGCCGACCGTCAACATGGACACCGAGCGGCGCGAGCGGCTCGCGCAGCAACTCGGACAGGTGCGCCACTTCGACCAACTCTTCGTCATCTCGCACGACGACGCGTTCGAGGAGACGGTTGATCACGTCATCCCGGTCACTTCGCGCGAGCGGGAGGAAGCAGCGTGAAAAGGATGAAGGATGAAGGATGAAAGATGAAGGCGGAACGATAAATGATGAACGAGAAGTCAATGAAGTTGAAGACAAGAGTTCTGCGGTTCACCGTTCAGCGCCCGGCGTGCAGCATTCTTTGAAGTCTGTTTCGATCTTCTGCGACGGGTCGAGTCTCGGCAACGGTCAGGCCGCGCCGCGCGCGGCGGCGGTCGCGCTGTTGGGTTACAGGGACATGTGGCGGGCGTTCGGAATCTTTCTCGGTCACGCGACGAACCAACAGGCGGAGATTGCCGCCGCCGCGCTCGGCCTCGAACAACTGACCGAGCCGTGCCGCGTCACAGTGCATACTGATTCACGCTACGTCGTCGAGACGATGTGCGGGCGATTCCGTCGCAAGTCGAATCAGGAATGGTGGGCGCGACTCGATAAGGCCGTCAACCCTCATCGCGTCGAATGGCGTTGGATTAAAGGCCACGCCGGACACGCGGCGCAGGAGGCTGTGGACACGGCGGCGCGGCGCATCGCGGCGCTCGGACACGCAGACGAAGAAGTGCTCCGCGAAGCCGCAGTGGCGGTCGGCGATACGGGCGCGTAATCGTCATCATGGAGTTTTTGGATTTGATCGTTTCATGCATTTAATCGCTCCGACCAACTCACGTCCGCACGCCTGTGCATGGTTGTTGTACCTTGCGCTCGTCGCAGGGTTGTGCGCGCCGTGCGTGTTGGCGCAACAGCAGCAGCAGCGCGGTTGGTCTTGGCAGAATCCTTTACCGCAGGGGAACACGATTCAGGCGGTGCGTTTTGCGGCGGACAAGTTGAACGGTTGGGCGGTCGGCGCGGATGGCGTCGTCCTGCACACGAGCGACGGCGGCTTTCGTTGGGAGGCGCAGAAGTCTCCGGCCAACGTGACGATCTATGGCCTGTTCGTCAAAGACCGGAAGATGGCTGTCGCCGTCGGCTCGCGCGGGCTGGTGATGACGACCATTAACGGCGGCGCGCGCTGGATTGTGCGGCCGACCTCCGTCCGCGACCATCTCTACAGCGTCGCTTTCGCGCAGGACAATCTACATGGCTGGGCGACGGGCAGCTATGGTCGCATCGTGGCGACGAACGACGGCGGCAGGACTTGGAAGGAGCAGGCGTCGGGCGTACGCGCGCATCTCTTCTCGGTCTCGTTTGCCGACGCCAAGACCGGAGTCGCGGTCGGAGACGGCGGCACGCTGGTCGTCACTTCCGACGGCGGCGCAAACTGGCAGAAGCAGACGCTCGGCGATGGCCTGCTGCCCTTGACGTGCGTCGCTTTTGTCGCCGCAACGCAGAAGGCTGTGGCGGTCGGCCTCGGCGGTCAGGTCTATCGCACGGACGACAGCGGCAAAGATTGGACGCCCCTCGATGTTTCGCTCCGCACGGATTTTCTGTCGGTCTTCTTTGCGGACGAGCAGCACGGCTGGATTGCGGGCGACGAAGGGCAGGTACTCTCGACGGGCGACGGCGGCACGACATGGTTTCCCGTCAGTATCAGAACCAGACCGCGTCTCGCCGCGCTTCACTTTGTTGACGAGAACACGGGATGGGCAGCCGGGCGCGACGGGCTTATTCTGAGGACGGACGACGGCGGCATCGAGTGGCGACGCTTAACCGAAGGCGGGCGCGATGATCTCTCGGACATCTTCTTTCTCGACGGCGCGCGCGGCTGGGCGGTCGGCGCGCGCGGTAAGATTCTCTACACCTCTTCGGGCGGCAAGCGTTGGACGGTGCGCCCGTCGGGCGTCAATGTGCGCTTGAATCAGGTCTTCTTCATCAACGAGACGCGCGGGTGGGCGGTCGGCGAAGAAGCAACCATCCTGCGCTCGATTGACGGCGGGCTGACGTGGCAACGTGTCGTGACTGAAGCCAAGGGTGATCTCTACGGCGTCCACTTTAGAGACGCCGCGCACGGCATCGCTTGCGGCGCGCGCGGCACAATTCTGACCACCAATGATGGCGGCGAGACGTGGAACGGGCAGCCCCCGACGACGCAGATGTGGCTCGAAGCCGTCTCATTTCTTGACGACAAGCACGCCGTCGCCGTCGGCTCGAACGGAACTGTCCTGCGTTCGGACGACGATGGAGAAACTTGGCAGTTCGTCGAAGTGAACGCTAAAGAATGGCTCTACGCCGTTAATTTTTTCGACCGCGCGCGCGGCTACATCGTCGGCGAGAATGGACTAATCCTCCGCACGGACGACGGCGGCGTGACGTGGCATGATCAAGAGTCCGGTGTGAAGATTAATCTCTATTCGGTTTCGATGGCCTCGCGCGAAGACGTGCTTGTGGTCGGCGATCAGGGGCGCGTGTTGCAGACGAAAGACGGCGGCCAGACGTGGGCGATGCTGCCGACGATTACCAGCGCCTCTCTGTTTTCCGTCTCCTATCATGGCGGGACTGCGGCGTGGGTTGCCGGGCGCGGCGGCACGATTCTACGCCGCACGGATACGCTCGCCACCGTCAAAATCCCGACGCCGAGGCTGCCGCCCGCTCTCCGCAACGGCGCGCCCAAACTTCAATCGCAAGAGCAGGCGGACGATGCAGCACCCCTACTCGAAGACGACATCCCGCGCGCCCTGCGTCCCATCAGCAAGCCAACGCCGACGGCCAAGCCGGAAGAGAAACGCTGAACAGCGTCCTTCGTCTTTGCGTGAAAAATAGTTTCACGCAAAGACGCAAAGAAAACAAAAGTTGAGTAATTTCTGAATTACGTTTCCGGCAAACAAGAAAGGCGCGAGGAAGAATATTCCTCGCGCCTTTCTTCGTTTATTGAGTTGTGTTCAGCCGCGCACCGGATGCTCTTTCGCGTAGCTGTAAGCAAAATAGGCGCAGATGATGTGGACAATCCAGCCGAGTGTCCCGACCGACCCGATCCACGACACGCCTGTCAGGATGAGCCAGATGATGCCGGAAATAATTTGGCCGTTATAGATTTGTCCCACACCGGGAAGCAACAGACTGAGCAGACCTGCCAGAATTGGCTCGCGCATTTTTTAAGCACCTCCGTTCAAGCAGGCTATACGCGCACCTGCGAAAGTTTGTTCGACGGAACTTGCGCCGACGAGGCGGCGCACAACCGAACCGGCTACTTGTTCGCAGGTTGAGGCGGCGGCGACGGCTCGCCGTCGAGGCGACGCACGTCAATAATCTCGCCGCGAAATGTTTTCAGTAGTTGTTGGACGACCGGCTGCTCTTCAGCCCACTGGCGCAGACGTTGTTTCTCAAACCGCTCTTCGTCCTGCTGCGAAAGGGGCACGTCCTCCGAGGCGCCAGCTTCTTTAGAGACGATTCGCACGCCCATCTCGTGTCCCATCACTTCGCAGCACGTCTCGCGCACGATGCGCACGTTGTCCGGCTTCGACAGCATTTCGCGCAGGTGCTTTCCTTCGGGCGCGAACTCGACGTAGAGTTCCGCGCCTTCGATGCTCACGCGACGCGCGCCTTCGAGCGCGATGGCGAGAAATGGTTTGCGTCTATCATCGAGCGCCCTCTTGATGCGCGAGATGTCGTCGTCCTTCAACTCCGCCACGACCGCAGCAGGCGAAGCCCCGCCCGTGTTCCCGTAGACACCCGTCTGCATCTTTTGTTCGCCGCTGTCGCCGTTGGCTGGCGCGTCGAAGAAGGATGGCTCCGCAGGTACGGCGGATGGATTGCTGTGATAGGTGAAGATTCCGTTATTGTGATTTGATAGAGGCAAAGGCGCTGCGTCGTCCGGCGTCGGAGACGGCGCGGTGTCATTCGAGAGCGTGAAGGGCGCACCACTGCTATCGCGTGCTTCAGTCGCGGGCGTCGGCACAAGTTTCAACCCGGCGGGCGGTGTGACGAAACTAGGAATGCGCGGCGGCGCGAACTGGCGCGCGGCGGGCGTCGCCGTCTCCTTCGACCGCGTTGCTGTTTCCTTCGATGGCGGGACAGGCGACTGAGGCGCGGCGTCGTGCAACTCCGATGCGGGCGAAGACGCGGCCATATTTTCGACGCGCGCCTCTCTGCTTGCCTCGAAAGTATCGCTCGCGCTCGCGTCCGTTCCGCTCAAGCCCTTCGCGCTGCCACGGCGGCTACCGCTGCCCCGGTGCGGCGCGTTGCTGCTGCCACCGGGCGCGGGCGTGGGAGGCGTTGATGTGCCGCCACCCTTGGCGGGCGCACGCCCGTCGCGCAAGGATTCTTCGAGCGCATTCAGACGCTCGACAATCGCTGCGAGCGGCGCAAGGCGGCGCATCTCGATGAGTTTGACCAGTCCGATTTCGAGTTGATAACGAGGGTGCGCGCTTTCGCGGAGATGTTTTTCCGTCTCCGTCAAACTGTGAAAGAAGCGCACCAGATCAGACTCGGAAAAGGCCGCAGACTCTTCCAGCAGAGCGCGCCTTTCCTGCTCGCTCGCGTCCATCGAACCGGCTCCGCCCTCGCCCAACACTTTGACAACCAGCAGGTCGCGCAGGTGCGCGAGCAGGTCGCGGCAGAAATTACGCAGGTCGTGGCCGCGCATCACGAGGTCGTCCACGACGGCGAGAGCCTCCGAGGGCGCGGTGTCGGCGACCGAGCGCATCACGCGTGCGCGCAGTTCGGCGCTCGCAATGCCGAGCGCGGTTTCTACATCCTCTGTGCCGATGCTTCCTTCGCTGAAACTGATGACTTGATCGAAAGCCGACTGCGCGTCGCGCATCGAGCCTTCACCGGCACGCGCAATCTCACGCAGCGCGTCTTCCGAAACTTCAATCTTCTCCGCGTCGGCGATGAGGCGCAGGCGCTCTGCGATCTTCGTCGCGGCGATGGTGCGAAACTCGAATTGCTGGCAGCGGGAAAGAATAGTGTCTGGAACTTTGTGCGATTCGGTCGTCGCCATGATGAAGAGGACGCGCGGCGGCGGCTCTTCCAAAGTTTTGAGCAGCGCGTTGAAGGCCGCGCCCGACAGCATGTGAACCTCGTCAATGATGAAAACCTTGTAGCGGTCGCGCGCCGGGCGGACTCCGACCGTGTTGATAATCGCGTCGCGCACGTTGTCGACGCCCGTGTTCGAGGCTGCGTCAATCTCAAGCACGTCAATCGAGCGCCCCTCTGCAATCTCGCGGCAAGAGGCGCAAGCATCGGGGTCTGTGAACGCGCAGGGGGTCGGCGTCGGGCGGTCGAAGCGATGACAGTTGACGGCCTTGGCGAGCAGTCGTGCCGTCGTCGTCTTTCCGACGCCGCGTGCGCCGGAGAAGAGGTAGGCGTGATGAAGACGGTCGTGCTCGATTGCGCCGCGCAGCGTGCGCGTTATCGGCTCTTGTCCTGTGACCTCTTCAAAGGTCTGCGGACGCCATTTGCGTGCGATGACTTGATAGGCCATAAAAGAATCTTCGCGCGGCTCGCGCTTCACGCGCCTTCGATGCGGGTTATCTCTCTGAAATTCGGTTCAATTTTCTTCGGCCGCAACTCTCCGCCGGAAGAAGCTTCACTCCTGATGCGTCCGCGACGCTTCCATGAACTCGATACGGTTGCCGAACGGGTCGAAGAAAGAAAATCTGTTCATGCCGGGGACGGAAGGCTCGTCTTTTATCCGAACGCCTCGCTCCTGCAAATAGGCTCTGATGCCCTCGATATTCTCCACCTCAAAGGCCGGATGGCGCTTCGACGGAGGCAACGCATCTTCGACGCCGATGTGTAGTTGCACGTCGGCGACGCTGTACCACAGTCCGCCGTTGGCCTTGAGCACTTCCGGCTTTTCTATTTCTTCCAGCCCCAGAAGTTTGCCGTAAAACTCTCTCGCCTCATCTTCCGCGCCGCGCGGAATAGAAACCTGCACGTGATTCAAACGGTTAATGCTGATTTTCATAGTTAACTTGCGAGCGGTTGAATTTTTGCATGAACGCTCAAGAAAAAAGAGTTGCCCCGGACAGGCGGCTTCGGTGCGCGCGTCGCCTTGCCGGAAGCTCTTTTGCGACCCGTCTGGATTGTGCTCCAACGGGCAGCGCTTCGGCAAGGTTCGGCGTCGCCCGGTCTGTCGGGACAACTCTTTTCCGATGTGGCCAGACTCCGGACCGACCCGCAACACACGCCGCCTCTACTACCGTTGCTCCGTTCCCGGCCTGGCGGGGTTCGTAGGGCAAGCGTTGTGCGGAGCCCGAAGTCTGATAAATTGTCAAAAACCGATCCAACTGTTCAGCAAATGGCGGAGAGGGTGGGATTCGAACCCACGGTACGGTTCCCCGTACACAGCATTTCCAGTGCTGCCAATTCAACCACTCTTGCACCTCTCCAAAAGCAAGGATGAAGGCGGAAGGAGGAGGGCTGAAAGTGGTTGCTCAACCTTCCTTATGATATCCGTCCTTCATTCTTTGTTTGACCCGTTTGGTAATAGTCACCAAAATCCTTATCAGTTCTTCCTGTTTCTGCACGAAGCGAGTTCAAACGCTTGGCGGCGAGGATGCCTGACTCATCAAGCAATTCCAACCAGTAAGAGTTTCATCCAATTCTTGAAGAGCACCTTCAATTTTGCTGATGAAATCCGCGTTCGATTTTGCGCGCTGCGCTTCACGGTAGTGCGCTCCGACGGATGTCCCTGAACGTAAAGCCTGCTTACCTAGCACCTGCGCTTCAACACTTTTAGGTAAGGCCGCGTATAGTTTAACGACTCGCAAAGCGAACACCTTCGTTTTGCTTTTCAGGTCACTCTCAATCATCGGCTTTCCGCCCTCATCCTTGATCCTTAGATTCAGTGGCGGAGAGGGTGGGATTCGAACCCACGGTAGGCTTTCACCTACTCCGGTTTTCGAGACCGGTGCACTAATCCACTATGCGACCTCTCCGCATAGGAAATGATGAACGTCGCAACGTTGAACTCAAAGCAGCAAGCTTTTGTTTTACAGTTCAGCGTTCATCTTTTCTGACGCGCCTTGCGCGAAAGAATGCCCGCATGATTTCGCGGCATTCCTCTTTGAGCACGCCCGCCGTCAAATCCATTTGATGATTCAAAGAGCTTGCATCGCAGATGCGAAAAACCGATTCGACCGCGCCCGCCCGCACATCCTTCGCGCCGTAGACCAGACGGCGGATTCGCGCCTGTACGAGCGCGCCCGCGCACATCGCACACGGCTCAATCGTCGAGTAAACGATAGCGCCTGTCAAACGAAAGTTGCCGACAATTCGCGCCGCTTGGCGCAGGGCGACGATTTCGGCGTGAGCCGTCGGGTCGCAATCGGTGCGCGTGCGATTTCCGGCGACGGCTAGAAGTTCTCCATCCCCGGCCACAATTACCGCCCCGACCGGCACTTCGCCGCGCGCTGCCGCTTCATGCGCCGCCTTCAGAGCCTCGCGCATCCAGCTTTGGTCGGCGCACGAAACGTCCGCCTGTGCTCCATCCGTCGCGCCTTCGTCCAAGCATTGCGCCCGCATACCGTCTCTACCGCTTTCAAGTAGCAAAAGACAAAAATCGAATATAGGGACGGGCGCGCCCGGTGTCAAGCGAGCACCACTTCGATGCGTTCCGGCAGGCGCGCGAGACAGGTTAAATTGACGCCGCTTGAAATTTATCCGCCCGTGATCTCCACTTTCTGTCCCGCTTCCGGGTGCGTGCGTGCTATTATCGAAGTTAGACGGCATGTTTGCCCTCCCCGCCGCTCGACGGACAGGTTTATGCAGGCTCAAGCGACAAGATGAAGACAGAGGCACGCACAAGATTGGGTGGCGATAGTAGCAGCGCCGTCAGCAGTGAACGAACATCAGGAAGTCTCCAACAGCGCCCAGCCACACGACAGAGCGCCGCCAACGCTGATCCTGAAACGGCGTCTATTCATCAAACACTCACGCCCGAACAAGCTTCGACGACCGCCGCGACGGCGCGTCTGCCGCTTCGCAAGCTGACGCCCGGCGAAATCAACACGGCGATGGTGCATTTCTATCGAGGCGAAGTGCAGCGCGCCAACACTTGGCGCAACCGTCTCGACACGACGACCAACTGGGCGGTCATTACGGCGGGCGCGACGCTCTCTTTTGCCTTCAGTTCGCCGACCAACCCGCATTTCGTCATTCTCATCAACACGGTTCTCGTCGCCTTCTTCCTCTTCATGGAAGCACGCCGTTATCGCTATTACGAAATCTGGTCGAGCCGCATCCGCGTCATCGAGACGGGTTATTTCGCGCAGATACTCATGCCCGATCAGCCCGTTAACGATGCGTGGACGCAGATACTCGTTGACGATTTGATGACGCCGCATTTCACTATCAGCGAATGGGAAGCGGTCGGGCGTCGCTTGCGCCGCAACTATCTCTGGATTTTCACGCTGCTGGCGGCAAGCTGGAATTTGAAAGTCTATCTACACCCGCTACCGGCTTACGATTTCAATGCCTTCATTGACCGCGCGCGCGTCGGCGTCGTTCCCGGCGAGGTCATCTTTATGGCCGGCATTCTCTTTAACATCGTCGTCGCCGTCTTTGCCATCGTCACCGTGCGCCTACGCGAAGCGACGGGCGAGGTTCTCACGCACCACGACTTTCCCACGATCCGGCGCGTGACCGACTGGACGCGTGAAGTGGCGACCAGCCCAAGGCGCGCCGCCACCGTCCGCCGCGCCAAACGCGCACGCGAACGCACACGCGCTCCGCGCTCACCGCAAATGAGTGGCGAATGGAAACGCCCGGACAGCGGCGACAAGCAGACTGTGGACAAACGGACTGTAGGAGAAAAAACACTTTCATAAAGGTCAGAGTTCAAAAATTAGAGGTGAGTTTAAGGCGGGGCGGTTTTGACTGGCCTGTTACTTTTGAACTCTGACCTCTCTCTTTATCTATGCTTGAACTCGACGGCCAGAAACTTTCTCTCGAACAGATTACCGCCGTTGCGGAGCGCATGGAAGCGGTCACGCTTTCGGCCTCGGCGCGCGAACGCATGCGCGCGTCGAGGGTCACGGTGGAACGCATCATCGCCGAAGAACGCGTCGTCTATGGTGTGAACACGGGATTCGGAAAGCTCTCCGATTTACGCATCGCGCCCGAAGAGTTGCGCGCACTGCAACTCAATCTCGTGCGCAGCCATTCGTGCGGCGTCGGCGCTCCGCTCTCTGAAGCGGAGACGCGCGTGATGATGCTGTTGCGCGCCAACGTGCTTGCCGTCGGATTGAGCGGCGCGCGCCCCATCATCGCCGAAACGCTGCTCGCGATGCTTGAGCGCGGAGTGCATCCGTTGATCCCTGAGAAGGGTTCGGTCGGCGCGAGCGGCGACCTCGCGCCGCTCGCACATCTCGCGCTCTCGTGTATCGGTGAGGGCGAGGCTTTTTACGAAGGCACGCGGATGGGGAGTGCGGAAGCGATGCGGCGCGCTGGCATCGAGCCGCTTCAGTTGGAAGCGAAAGAGGGGCTGGCGCTTCTGAATGGGACACAAGCTTTGACTGCGGTCGGCGCGCTCGCACTCTTTCGCGCCCGCCGCCTCGCACGCATCGCCGACGTGGCGGGCGCGATGTCTCTGGAAGCCCTGCGCGGCACGCCCGCCGCTTTCGACGAGCGCATACACGCCGCGCGCCCGCATCGTGGGCAAGGGGCGGTCGCCGCTCATTTGAGAGAGTTGCTGGAGGAAAGCGAGATTCGCGCTTCGCACATGGAGAACGACCCGCGCGTGCAGGACGCATATAGCTTGCGGTGCATGCCGCAGGTTCACGGCGCGGTGCGCGACGCGCTTGAGCACGCGTGTTCCTGCGTGGAGATTGAGACGGGGAGCGCGACCGACAATCCCCTCGTCTTTGCCGAAACATCAGAAGTTATCTCAGGCGGCAACTTTCACGGTGCGCCGCTTGCGCTTGCGCTCGACTACGCCTCAATCGCGCTCTGCTCGCTCGGAAACATCAGCGAGCGGCGCGCTGAACGACTCGTGAACCCGGACATGAACGAAGGCTTGCCCGCCTTTCTCACGGCGCATCCCGGAACCTCTTCCGGTTTGATGATCGCGCAGGTGACAGCCGTCGCGCTCTTAAACGAGATGAAGGTGCTCGCGCATCCGGCGAGCGTAGATAATTTACCGACCTCCGGCGGTAAGGAAGATCACGTTTCGATGGGCATGACGGCGGCGACGAAACTGCGCTCTATTGTCGAGTGTGCCGAACACGTCGTCGCCATCGAACTGCTCGCCGCCGCCGAAGGCTTAGAGTATCGCGCGCCCTTGCAGCCGGGTCGCGGCGTGCGCCGCGCTCATGAGGCCGTGCGTCGTCATGTGCCGCCGTTGACCTGTGACCGTCCGCTCTCGGCAGATATACAAAATATCGCCGTCGCCATCCGCCGTGGCGAGTTTGAAATTTAGACACTTCGCAAGAGAGCGGTTTCGATGGCCCCGGTTAAATCCTCAGCTTAATTCTCAGCGCGTTGCTTTTCGCGGTTGGGAATTTGCGGCGACCGGCGTCGTTTTCGGTAGCGGCGCGCCGCCCGTGTTCAGGTTGACGGGCGCTGGATAGCCTTTGCCTTGGAGCGCGGCGATCTCGATGACAATCTCTTTCTGTCCTTTGATGGTCCGCGTCACCTGCGGATTGCTCTCTTTCTTGTTGCCCGCAGATTTTTTGTCGGATGTGGGCTGCGTGCCCGGCCCCGTCTCGCCGGTCGGCTTGCCCGACGCATCGCGCGCCATCTGTTTGAGGGCGTCGAGCGATTGCGTGCGCTCCTGTTCGCTGAGTTGATCGAGCGAGACGCCATTGGCCTGAAGCACGGCGCGGAGATTCTCTTCGGTGTTCGTGCCCTTGTCGTACACGTCACGATAGACGTGCAGCTTGCCGTCTTCGACGACGATTGTTTCATAGCGCAGTTCGACGGGGACGGGGTTGTTTAGTTTGACGTTCTTCGTCTGCGCGCGCTGCTTCGCATAGGCGGCGATGTCCTGCGGTGAAATCTCCGCGCCGCCGAGCTTGCCGATGATGGGCGCGAAATCCTGTACTTGTTGATTGGTCAGGCCGACGCAGCCATGCGAGGCGAAAGTGCCGATTTTGGCCGGAGACTTGCCGCCGTGAATTAGCGACGGTGAGCCGATGGGAATCTTAATCAGGCCGAGCGGATTGAGTTTGCTTCCGGCCTCGATCTTCTGTCCGACCTTGACCTTGTTCGAGCCTTCGACCCAAGGCTCGTCGGGCGGCGTCCACGTCGGGTTGAAGATAATCGTCTCGGCCTTACGCAAGCCGGTCGGGAGCGGGAACTCCGGGTAGCCGATGCCGACCCTGTACGACTTGACGAGTCGTCCATTCTCGAAAGCGTCCATCCGGTAAGCCGGGATGTTGACGACAATCCGCGTGTCGGACGGAACCGAGTTCAATTTGCTCGCGGCGGCGCCGCCTGGCGCACCACCGCCGCTCGCGCCGCCGCTCCAACGCTCGCTGACGAAAGCGAAAAGTTGTTGCGCTTTCTCTGCGCCGATGGCCTCGCGTATTTTTTCGTTGGCGCGTGTAGTCGCTGCCGCCGTCGTCCCGCCGTGCTCTGCGCCTTCTTTTTCAGTTAAGGATGCCGTCTCTTCGCGTGCGATGGTGCGTAGCTTTTCAATCTGGTCGTCCGTGAGTTGCACCTTTGATTTCAACTCGCCCGCGAATGTTTCTTCGGCGAACATGGCGTCGAGGACAGGGAGCGTCACCGGCATATTGCTGGCACTGTTGCTGGCGGTCGTCGGCGCGCTCGTCTGCGGCGAGGCCGTCGGCGCGGGCAAAGCGTTATTGGTGTTAACGTTTGTGTTGGCTGTCTGGTTGGTTTCCTGCACGCATCCGCTCGCCACTAAAACGAACAGGGCGATGACGGATACAATCACTGAATATAAACTCTTCTTCATGTTTACTCTTCCTCAAAAAGCAGCGACCGGGCGACGTGTGACAAGTTCTGAGAACTCTTTCGTGCCTGCTGCTGTTCATCAACTCTGAGTTCTTTAGGACTACGCGACGACGGGCTGACGCGCGCACTTGCCATCAATCCCGCGTCCACTTAGCAACCTCTGTTCCGACGCACTCTACTTCGATAACAGGCGCTTTTCGCCCGTGCGCGCCCTCCCGCAAGGCTGTGGTTTGCACCATAAGCGAACGGCAACAGCATACATAGAGGTCAGAGGTTAGAGGTCAGAGGTCAGAGGCAGGTTAAAAGACACGCTGTTTTAACTGACCTCAAACCTCTAATCTCTGATTTCTATCTCTCTCCCCGAAGGAGCGGATAGGGATTGATGTTTTCGCCGCTCCACCAGCGTTTGGGGTCGGAGACGATGGAGACTGAGAAGTGCAGGTGATAGTTGCCCGCTCCGGCATTGCCTGTGTCGCCGACGTAGGCGATAGTTTCGCCGCGACGCGCGACGTGGCCTTCCGTGAGGCCGTCGGCGTAGCGTTCGAGATGCGCGTAGTAGTAGATGGTTCGGTTGTCTTCAGCGAGTTGATAGATGGTGATGCCGCCGGGCTTGCTGTCGAAGAGTTTGACAATCTTTCCGACGGCGACGGCGAGGACGGGTGTGCCGCGCGGCGCGGGAATGTCAATCGCGTTGTGGACGCGCCCCTCGGAGCGCGACTGCGTGTAGGTATCCTGCAACTGTTCGGGGCGGACACCCGCGACGGGGATGATTAGTTGGGCGGAGTTGTTCGAGATGGGCGGAGGGTTCGACGCGGTTTGTGACGGCGGCGATGCGCCGTCCGTCGGCGCGGCGCGTGCCTGCGGCGTCGCTTCGAGTGTTGGCGTCGGTGTCGCGGAAGGAGTGGCGAAGGGCGAAGCGGTCGCGGCAGGCGTCGTGGCGGGCGGCATGGTGGCGGCGGGAGTCGCCGTCTGCTCCGTCCCTTGAGGCAGCGCGCGGGGCGTGACGGGCTGCGACCCGTAGCGCGTGCTCAGATACCAGACGAGCGCGGCGAGCGCGGACAGCAGGACGATGGAAATCAGAAGGACGCGCAAGCGCGGACTCACGGCCATCAGTAGGTTCTCGCCTTTCCGCTGTAAAATTGTCGGAACATGAGCCACAGCATAGAGGCATGCCGCAATTCTATCAAGCGCGCCGACCATCGCCAGTGGCGCGAGAGCGTCTTTTTCTGCTATTACATAATCGTTCAAATGAAAGGCTGCGCCCTGTCTCGAAGAGGCGCTTCAAGTATCGGGTGTCTGCCGCCGCGCGAGGCGTGCGGTCAAGACGTGGCATTATTAACATTTTAGGAGGAGCCGCCAGTGTCAGACGTTTTCGATGATCGCCGGAAAGCACTTGAGGAAGATTATTTCAGACGCAAGGACAAAGAGTCGCTCGATAAGTTGCGCGCCGCGCTTGAGGCCGAAGCGCAGTCGAAAGGCGAGGCCGCATCGTCCATGCAGTGCCCGCGTTGTCACGGCACGCTCAAAGAGGAAATCTACGACGAGGTACACATTGATCGCTGCGACACATGCAATGGCGTCTGGCTCGACTCGGGAGAGTTGGAGCAGATTATCGGAGAGGAGAGCGCTTCGGGAAGATGGCTGCACGTCCTTTGGCCCGGAGACACGAGAGACAGAAATCCATAGTTCATAAAAATCTTTGACGCTTGATTAGCTTATGAGTCGAACGGAAACAGTCCGCGCGCCGCGCGGCGCGCAACTCAGTTGCAAGGGCGGGCATCAGGGGGCGGCGCGGGGCGGCCGGATGAATAACCGCGACCCGGAAGTTTCCGCACGCCCCGCCGACCACGGCGGCGGCAACGCCGCCCGCGGTCACCCATGAAATCGCCTTGGCGCGATA
>CAXTRQ010000093.1:0-23215 GCA_964246705.1 uncultured Pyrinomonadaceae bacterium | reverse complement strand
GGCGAAATCCCATGTGAAGCCTGCGGTGCAATATTGAGTGACGCCAATAGTCGTGAGTGCGTCGTGCCCAATGCGTTTCGAACAGACTTAAGGCCAAAATCGAAAAAAGAAGAGGGGGCTGGAGGCTCACGCCACAGGTCAATTCAAGCAGAGGGTAGTGTGCTGGACTTTGAGACATTTGAGTTTGAACCGGAAGGATTTACGATATCGCTTAGCCTTGCCTTCGATGAGCAGGCTCGCACCTACCGCCTCAACCGCGGCCCCGAGCACGACGACGGAGGGCGCGGCTTCGCGCTAAAGACCGGGGAGCAGGTGCTGCCGTTGGGCTCGGGAACCGTACGACTTCCACTCCAGGCGATAGATCGCGACAAAGAGCTTAACGAGTTTCAGGTGCGTGGCGGGGGAGAGTTCATCTGGCTCGCCTCACCTAAAACTACTGATTCGCTTTACCTAGCACCCGCTAACGTATTTCCAGGATTGTCACTCTATAAATTGCCTTCGCTCTCTGAGGAACCTGATCCGCGCCGGGTGAGTCGGTGGCAAGGAGTCAGAGCTGCTGCACTTTCTGCAACGTTCTTGATAGTAAACCGGGCATCGTTTGAATTGGACATCGATCCGGAGGAATTCGACGTACTAGAGCCACGACGTTATGGTGCTGACTTGAGACTCCCTCTGCTCCAACTTACCGATCAACTTGTTAACGGCGCGGGCTTCTGCCGGAACCTGAGTGAACTGGACCATGGTGTGCCGAGGGTTTTGCGGTTCCTACATTCTATGCTGACGGATCGGTCAGCATACCCTTTGGAGAACTTTTACTCGAAAGAGCATCAGGATTGCGACACGGCTTGTTATAGATGCTTGCTGAGATACGGTAATCAACACTTTCACGGCCTTTTAGACTGGCAACTGGCTTTATGCTATTTGCGGGCCATTATCGACCCGACATTCCAGTGCGGTTTAGACAAAAACTTCGACTTTCCTGGACTCGACGGGTGGCGGCGGACCGCAACCGTACTAGCCGAGGAGATGGTCAAGCGATTCGGCGGAGAGATAACGTCGTTCGCGGACGGTATGGTGCCGGCATTTAGGATCGGCATCGGCCGCCGGGAGTTTTCCCCCTGGGTGCTTGTCGCGCACCCGCTTTGGGATTGGGGAGAAGATTTGCTTGAAGACACAATCTTATGGCGTGCCGAGCAAGAGGCATCGGTCGAGGGCGCAGCCGACTGCTGGGACACGTTCAATCTTGCACGTAGGCAAGTTCAGGTGCGCGAATGGATCCGCGCGGCCCGAAGAGCATGAGCGACGATGACGGCAACAAAATCGCGGAACTACCTTCGTCGGTGAGCAGTGTACGTGTACCCTCTTGTTTCAGCCCGTCTAACTTCGCCGATCTTCTTCGGTGCCCTTTGTCGGTGTTGCATGGCTTGGATGATGACAAATTACTTCCTCCACATCCTCGCGCTCTCTTGGGAACGCTGGTCCACGACGTTATGGATAAGGTTCGGCGATCGTCGCCGAGTTCCGCGAAAATAGCCGTCGAAATGGCGACGACCGTCTTCGATGAACTCCTTAAATTAGAGGAGCAACGTTTGTATGAAGACATCGCCACAAGGGAGTTGGTACCGCTCAGGCGCGCGGTTGGACGGACAGCTTGGCGAGACAGGTTAGCGTATCTAAAAAACTGGGCGGCCGCCGTGGCGACCGCGCGCGGGCCCGACGACGGATCCTTCCGCGTACAGGGATATAGGTATTCAAGGGCGACTCCACACGCGCGCAAAGCTAGGACGGACACAATACGAGCCGGCACCGAGATACCTCTTGTGGTGCCGGAATTACGTCTATCAGGCCGTCCGGATCATCTTAAACGTGATCTCGACGGAACAATCCATGTAACTGATCTTAAAACTGGGCCAGTAATCGATCGGGAGGGCCGACCCAACGAAAATTATGCTCTACAAATACGTTTGTACGCTCTAATGATCGAGCAGGTAGAACCAGGGGCAAAGGTTAGATTATGGCTAGAGGGCGCCCAAACGGTAGAAGTTCCTTGGGACGACACTGTTCGAGCGGCCGTCAACGAAACTCTCGAGGAGGTGTCGGCGCTACTGCCTGAGGGAACATCGCTGGAGGCAGAAACGGCCGCGAGCACAGGCCCCCAGTGTTGGAGATGTCGCATTCGACATCGCTGTCCATTGTACTTACGTGAAGCCCCGTCCTGGTGGATGCGAACGTCGGTAGTCGGGCCTGTAGCGCCATTTGACGTATGGGGGCATGTGCTCGACGGCGACTTGAGCGACGGGAGTGTCGCGGGCCTAGAGATCCGCGACATGGTAGGCAGGAGGGTGCGTGTGCGCGGACTTGAATCGCGCTTAGCAGACAGCCCGCACCCGGGCGCGACTATTTGGTTCTTCAATCTTGAGCCCAGCGAGGAGCTGCCCATACATCGGGTCTACGCGCACCCTCGGAATTATCATGGGACCGCTCCAAGCCGCGCATGGCCGGACGCTCTAAGACTGAAGGTATACACAGGTCATCTATTAGAATCTAGGGACAAAGGTGCCGAGTAAAATCGGCGTCAAGAAAATATGAGTACTGAAGGGCTGCGGCTGTCAAAACTACTTTTATACGGGCCGCCCGGTTGTGGCAAAACGTCCTTTGCCAGCGGATGTTTTAACGAAGCCGCCGAATATAATTCGGGTTGGATAACAACCAAACTTGTCGCTTCGGAAATCTTCCTCAATCCAGTTGTTAATATCAAGAAAGCTTTTGACGCAATACAGCGTTACCATATAAAAGGCCTTATGATTGAGGACGTTGACGAGCTATTCGCCAACTTACGGTCCAGCCACCTGGCAGCTTATCAATTACTTTTGGAAAGAATGCAGGAAGTGAATGACCTACAACTAATCATAGCGACAGCTCGCAACCCCGAGGCACTCTCAAATAGAGAGTTAGAGCTATTCAAAGCTATTCTTCCGGTTTTGTATCCTGACGAAGAAGACCGACTGGACATTCTGAGGGTGCTCACGCGTGACATTAATCTAGAAGCCTCAATCAGTCTTGAAGCAGTTGCCGAACGTACCCGGTGGTGGTCAGGAGGTGAGCTCAAGGAGCTTATCGAACGGTCTAGATCGGCTAACAGCTTGATTGCAGGCGGTGCTCTCTTACAAAGCATTGACGATATAAATCAGTGTGTTGACAGCGAAAGGCGGGCCGAGCGAATGAATGCCCTTCTGGGCTTTACGAGAAAGTACTGCAATATCAAGGAAATGCGCGACAATTTATTAGCCCGTCATGCAGATCTAATTGAAGACTTCAGGACTGAGACACCTTTAGAAAAAGGAGGACGTCCTTTAGAAGAAGATTCCGCCCCTATGCACCCGAATATCCGAACGCTGATTGATAGGATGAGCGATGCACTTAAACGCGGTGACTACTCCGGCGTCCTGCATTCCAGCGCGAGCATATTTGAAACATTAGCAAAAGATGTCGTCGGCGTTCCAACTGTACAAAATCAAACGTTAAAGAGTTTCTTCGAAAGATACCGAAAGGACTCGGCATTACCTGATAAGATTTTGGACTATATCCTGAACGTATACGAGTCGAGAAATATAACTCCATTAGCGGGGCATGGCAGTACACAAACACCCACGATTTCTAAGGAAGTAGCCGTTGCTCTTTCTGAGATGACCAAAGCTTTCGTCCGAATCGAGTATATGTTGTATAAGCCCCTGAAAAGATAAACGCCCGCGTCAGGTTTACCTCGCGGGCGTTTATCTTTGTTGCTCTCAGGACAGGACTTTGTTACACGGAACAGGACTTTGTTACACGGAACAAGACTTTAATCCCCATGGACACGAATACTTACGAGGGTTCAATGACCCTGTGACATCTTGCCGATGAGGGTGAAGAGTGGCATGTACATGGCGATGACGATGGAGCCGATGGTGACGCCGAGGAAAGCGATCATGGCGGGTTCGATGAGTGTTAGGAGACCGGCGATGGCGGCGTCTACTTCTTGTTCAAAGAAGTCGGCGATTTTGCCGAGCATGGCGTCGAGGGCACCGGTCTGTTCGCCGATGCCGACCATTTGGGCGACCATGTTAGGGAAGACTTCCGTCTGCTTGAGCGGTTCGACGACCGATTCGCCGCGCTCGACACCGACGCGGATTTTGCTGATCGCTTCTTCGAGGATGACGTTGCCGGCGGTGCGCGCCGTGATGTCGAGCGATTGGAGGATGGGCACGCCCGATGAGAGCAGCGTCGAGAGCGTACGCGAGAAGCGTGCGACCGCGACCTTGCGGAGGATCAGACCCACGACAGGCAGTTTGAGCAGCAGCCCGTCAATCTTGCGTCGGCCTTGAGTGGTGTTGTAGTAAGCGCGGATGCCGAAGCCGAGTGCGATGAGCGCGCCGAGGATGACGAGGCCGCCAAATCCGGCGATGAATTCGCTGATGTTGACGACGATACGTGTCGGCAGGGGAAGCTGTTCGCCCGGGCCGAGCAGCCCGACGAAGATGCTCTGGAATGAGGGGATGACGAAGATCATAATGACGGTGATGACAGCAATCGCGATGACCACCACTGCCAATGGATAAATCATCGCCGAGATGATGTCGCGCTTCAACTTGACGGTCTTTTCAATGTAGGTCGAGAGGCGTTGGAGGATGAGGTCGAGAATACCGCCCGCTTCGCCCGCTTCGATCATGTTGACGAAGAGTTGATCGAAGACTTTCGGATGGCGTGCCATCGCGGCGGCGAGCGTCGAACCTTCTTCCACGTCCTGTCGAACCTGCGTGAGCACCTGCGCGAAGTATTTGCTCTCCTGCTGCTGCGACAAAATCTCAAGGCACTGGACGAGCGGCAGCCCTGCGTCAATCATCACAGAGAACTGGCGCGTGAAGATCGAGAGGTCTTTGGCGTTGACCTTCTTGCTGCGACCGCCAAGCTTGGGCAGAGCGACTTCGCGCCCCTTCTCCTTGATGGAGGTGAGCATCACCTGTTCGCGCCGCAAAAGCTGGCGCAGCAGTTCGCGGTTCTCCGCCGAGCGCTCGCCGACGACCATCTCGCCCATGCGGTTGCGGCCTTTAAAGACGTATGTAGGCATGAATCAAAACTCCTCTGATAATTTTTGATTGGCGATTTTTGATTTGAGATTTGTAATCAGAATGGTCTTTATCAATCGCCAATCAAAAAATTAAAATCGCAAATTCTTTATCTCGCTGGCGGGCGAGCGCCGACAGGGCGCGGCTGCGCGTAGGGCGAGGGATGCGTCTTGGCGGCTCCGGGCACGCCATTGCCGTTGCCTGTGTTGATTCCGGCTCCGTGCTCGATGAGGTCTCGCAGTTCGTCCGCGTTGGAAGAGCGTTGGATGGCGACCTCCATCGTGATGAGCCGTTTGTGATAGAGCGTGGCGAGCGCTTGATTGAAAGTCTGCATGCCGAACTTGCCCTGACCCGTCTGCATCATCGAGTAAATCTGGTGCACCTTGTCTTCGCGAATCAGATTGCGGATGGCGGGATTGGGAACGAGTATTTCGAGAGCCATCGCGCGCCCGTGGCCGTCTGCGCGCGGCAGCAGCGATTGGCAGAGGATGCCTTCGAGGACGAGCGAGAGTTGCGCGCGAATCTGCGACTGCTGCGCGGAAGGGAAGACATCAATGATGCGGTTGATGGTCGAAGCCGCGCTGTTGGTGTGCAGCGTGGCGAAAGTCAGGTGGCCTGTCTCCGCGATACGCAGCGCCGATTCGATGGTTTCGAGGTCGCGCATTTCGCCGACGAGCACCACGTCCGGGTCTTGTCGGAGCGCCGTGCGCAGAGCTTCGGCGAAGCCGCGCGTGTCGGCCCCGACCTCGCGCTGGTTGACGATGCACGACTTGTGGCTATGCAAAAATTCTATCGGGTCTTCGATGGTGACGATATGCTCGTGTCGCTCGCGGTTGATTTTGTCGAGCATCGAGGCGAGCGTGGTTGACTTACCCGACCCGGTCGGGCCGGTGACGAGAATCAGCCCGCGCGGTCGGTCGCAAAGCTGCGAAACGACGGTCGGCAAGCCCAGATCGTTAAACGATTTGATTTCGTAGGGGATGGCGCGAAAGACCGCGCCGACCGCGCCACGCTGGTTGAAGAGATTGGCGCGAAAGCGCGAAAGGCCGCGCACGCCGAACGAGAAGTCGAGTTCGAGCGCTTCTTCAAATCGGTGTTTCTGCGCGTCTGTCAGGACGCTGTAGGCGAGCGATTTGGTGTCGGCGGAAGTGAGCGTGCGAAAGCCTTCGAGCGGAGCCAGATGGCCGTGAACGCGCACCTGCGGAGCCGTGTTCGTGGTCAGGTGCAAGTCAGAGCCGCCCATCTCGATGAGCTTCTTCAACAAATCGGAGAGCGAAATTTGTTCCAGCGGCGTGTCGTTTCCTGTCATGGTTGTGTGCCCGGTTTAAGATGGGTGGTTGAAGGTTTGATGTGGCGCGCGCGTCCGGCGCTTGTTGAGGTGAAGGTTCGGCTTCAAAGTTGTATCCCGGCAGCTTTAGAGGGAAGTTTTTGCGGCGACCGCTCCGACGTGGCCTGTGCGAAGCGAGGACATGACCTGTTCGGCCTCCGCCGCGAGAGTCGCGGCGAGTTCAACTGGCGCGGTTGTCGTGAGGGCATAGACGCGCCCGTTCATCTCCGTGAAATAGAAAGCCCAAGACTGGCGCGCGACGCCGCCCGAACCGCTCTGTGCGATGACGATATAGATGCGACGACCTTGAATATCACGCTCCATGTCGTTGGCGACCCAGCCGCCTTCGAGCACCATCCGGTCAATCACCGTCCGGCGCAGGACGGCAAAAGGAACGCCGGAGAGAGTTTTGGCGCGGGTCGAAGCGGTGGCAATCTCTGCGCTCGACAACATCACAGGGGCGATCATGGCCGTGCCCGCCGCGTGACCATCCGGCGTGCTGACGTTGAATTTCATCATGCCTGGAGCGGTGGCGCTCGCGCTGCTCCAAGTGCGCGGCATCGAGAGGTCGTAGGGCGCGCGCGGGCCTTGTACTTCCGGCGTCGTAACACGACGCGATTTGACGGAGAGATTGCGGGCTGTCGTGAGCGGCGCGTCCGCACTCACGCCACCGCTGCCTAATCTTGCGGCGCGCTCTTGCATGCGTTGCGCGGCGCGCTCCTGTCTCTGCTTGATGAATGCGCGATGACGACGCCACCACGCGCGCGTGTGGCGCACATGACGATTCTTGCCTCTGCGATGTAGGTGGGAACGCCCGACCCAGTGCGCGAGCGAATCGCGGACGGGCAGCCCCGCCGCCACCAGCGAGAAAAGGAGCACAGCTAAAGTTACAGGTCGCAGTATCTTCATATCCATTTACGCTACCGTCTCTCGCACGACTTCTTCGAGCGTCGTCACGCCGTTTCTAATCTTTTGCAAACCGGATTCACGAAGCGTAATCATCCCGTCCTCAATTGCGCGCTTGCGCAATTCCAACGCCGATGCGCCGATCAAAATCAGTTCGCGTATCTCGTCCGTAATTTCCATTACTTCGTAGAGGCCGACGCGCCCCTTGTAGCCTGTGTTGTTGCACGTCTTGCAGCCGCGCCCTTTATAGGTCTTCAACTCGCGCGCCTCCGTGGTAGAAAAACCGACCTCGGTTAAGGCTTCGGGTGGGAGGGGATGTTCAACTTTGCAGTCGGCGCAGATGCGTCGGATGAGACGCTGCGCCTGTATGAGATTAACGGAGGTGGCAACGAGGAATGGTTCGATGCCCATGTTCATCAGACGCGAGATGGTCGAAGGCGCGTCGTTGGTGTGGAGGGTCGAGAGAACAAGATGGCCTGTGAGCGCGGCTTTGATGGCGATCTCGGCGGTCTCGAAGTCGCGGATTTCACCGACGAGGATGATGTTCGGGTCTTGGCGCAAAAACGAGCGGAGGGCGGCGGCGAAGTTCAAACCGATCTGCTCTTTCATCTGCACCTGATTGATGCCGACGAGGTTGAACTCAACCGGGTCTTCCGCCGTCATGATGTTCGTCTCGGACGTGTTCAGAGTTTGCAGGGCGGAGTAGAGAGTATTGGTTTTACCAGACCCGGTCGGGCCTGTGACCAGCACCATGCCATAGGGGCGCGAGATGTTGCGCTGGAATTTAACGAGCGATTCAGGCTCGAAACCGAGCCGCGTCATGTCGAGCATGAGCCGCTCTTTGTCGAGAAGTCGAAGCACCACTTTTTCGCCGAAGAGAGTCGGCAGCGTCGAGACGCGGAAATCCAGTTCGCGCGAGCGTCCACTGGCCTTGAGCTTAATCTTGATGCGGCCATCCTGCGGCAGACGCTTCTCAGAGATGTCGAGCTTCGACATGATCTTGATGCGCGAAATCAGCGCATCGCGCAGGCGCAGAGGTGGACGCATCACTTCGTAGAGCACGCCGTCAATGCGGAAACGGATGCGCAACTCTTTTTCGTATGGCTCGACGTGGATGTCGGAGGCTCCGCGTTGCAGCGCATCGGCCAGCAGGACGTTGACGAGGCGCACGACCGGCGCATCTTCGCTCATCCGCGTCAGATTCGTCAGATCAATCTCGTCGTCCTCGTCAATGACCTCGACGCCTGCCGATGCCTCCCCGTCGAAATCTAACTGGTCGAGCGTGAGTGCGTCGGCGTGATGACCGTTGCCGTTGCCATGACCGTTGCCGTTACCATGACCGTTACCGTTACTGCTGTGGAAACTCTCCTCGACGGCGCTCGCCAACTCGATTTCGCGCGTTTGCGTGTAGTAATTGGCTATCGCCTCCTGCACGCTCGCTTCCGAGACGACCACCGGCTCGATGTTCAGGCCGGTCATGAATTTAATGTCGTCCATCGCAAAGACGTTGGTCGGGTCAACCATCGCCAGCGTGAGCGTCGCGCCGACGCGCGAGAGGGGCAGCACTGAATATTTTTCGGCCACTTCGCGCGGAATGAGGCGAAGCACCCCGTCGTCTATGTCGAAAAGTTCGAGATTGACCGACGGCACGCCATATTGCCGCGATAGCACAGCCGTAATCATGTCATCGGAGACGAGGCCGAGCTTAATCAGGTTGAAACCCAGACGACCGCCGTTTTCGCGCTGAAAGTCGAGTGCTTCGCGCAATTGTTGCGGAGTCAGGAGGTTTTCGCGGACAAGGATTTCGCCGAGTTTGGCTGACATCTTGGAAGATTCTACTGTTTGAGAGCTACTAAGGGAGGACGGCAGGTTTTAAGCCGAATGAGACGCGCGCCAACAGTGGCCGTGCAACTCGTTTGTCTTAAGGCAACGATGGCAAACATCGTTGGCAAAAAGCATGTTACTGTCTTCCTGCGCGGCTGTCAAGATGATTGTGGAAAAGTCAAAATGAAAGTCTGCGGAAGGAGCTAAAAGGCCGCGTTTCCGACAATATACGAAACGCGGCCTTCTGGAATTTAAGGCGAGTTTTGAGCCTGTTACGGGCGGCGTCGACCGGATGCGGGACGAGCCGGGGTAACTTTTTGTGGCTTCACGTTCTCCGCCGTCTTCAGATAATCGAGCGCCTCTTTGGCCGAGGGCTTGAGAGGGTCGGTGTCAGGAGCTTTGTCAACAAAACGCTGCAAGTAGTTGGCTGCGTCCTGATATTTTCCCTTGTCTCCTGAAGCGAAGAGCGCGAGACCCATAATGCGGTTAGCGTCAGTGTTATCAGGATTCTCGGCGAGGATTTTCTGGCTTTCGGCGATGGCTTGATCCGGCGCACCCGCGTCGAGGAGCATCTGTGCCGAGTCGGACTTCAATTTAGCCTTTTTGGCTGGGTCAAGCTCCGCATTAATGTAATCCTGATAAGCGGCCAGAGCAGCGGAAGCCTGCGAGGCATCAACTTTCGTTGCGACAAAACGCATTGCCAGAGCGCGCGTGGCGATGGCTGCTAATTTGTTTTGCGCCTGATTGGCCTGCGCGGACGGGTCTGACGCCGCCGCTTGCGTTTTCAACGCTTCCAAAGCTTTCAGGGAGGCGTCAGCAGCATCAGTCCAATCTTTCTTAGCCGCCGCCAAACTGGCATCGTCCTTAGATTTCAGACCCGCGTTGTAACGCTCGACGCCGCGTTGCCTGAGCGCCTCAGACATATTCGCCAGCAACGCCGGTTCGTCGGGGCGTGCGGCGACGCCCTCGCTATACTGCGTAATGGCTTCGTCGTAGCGGCGAGCCGTGAGAGCCTCGTTGCCAGCCTTAAAGGTGCGCGCGACGACCTCATTGGAATTGGTAATCTTTTTGTTGCTCTCTTCGATTTTCAGGCGCTCGCGCTCCATCTCGTCGCGTTTGGCTTTCTCGTCTTTACTCTCAGTGCGCGGAGCAGCCGCCGC
The DNA here is from genome assembly GCA_964246705.1 of uncultured Pyrinomonadaceae bacterium. GTDB lineage: Bacteria > Acidobacteriota > Blastocatellia > Pyrinomonadales > Pyrinomonadaceae > DASZCR01. Next base: position 12,893 of record CAXTRQ010000093.1, on the reverse strand, counting down.
CGCCGCAGTGCTACCGATGTCGCCGCCAGCACTGGACGCTTTAATTTCTTCGAGCGTCATACGCTTGCCGTCGCCCGGTTCGAGCGCAAAGGGAATTTCGGGACGCTGGGAGATGCGGACGCCGGTCAGAAAAGCCGGACGGGCGTTCGGCGCGCTGACGGTGATTGTGTATGTTCCGAAGGGAAGCCCGGCGTGCCTGAACTCGCCCTTCTTATCGGTTTTAATACCGAGAAACTTGCGCGCGATGTCTGTCTGGTAGAAGTCTACGAGCGCATTCGGGACGGGCGCTTCCGAGCCATCCGCTTGTTTCAAAGTCACCTTGCCTGTAACCGGCTGCGACTGAGCCGACGCAGCGACAGCACAGAGCGAGAGAAGCAGCGCCGCAACGGCAGTACGGAAAAATAACTTGGTGCTCATGGTTTGTGGTCTCCTGACGAGTGTTTAATACGGGGGTGCTCAATCTTGTGACAGGCCGGTGCTTAAGATGCAAGCCCAACCTCTCCGGTTGTAAATGTTATGCCCTATGATAACAGCAAAACGCTTCGGCGAGCGACTCTTTTATGCGTAGGCGATAGGGTCTGCGAGACCCGCCTCGCGAAAGGCGCGCAGGCGTAGCGCGCATGAATCGCAGTGCCCGCAGGCGCGCTCTTGCGCTTGATAACAAGACCATGTCAGCGAGAGCGGCGCGCCCAGCGCCAGCCCGCGACGGATAATCTCCGGCTTGCGCAGAGAGATCACAGGCGTTCTGATTTCAATGGTCGTTTCGGGTCGTGTGCCGACCTCGATGGCACGCTGAAAGGCTTCGTAAAATTCGGGACGACAATCCGGATAGCCCGAAGAATCTTCAGCCACCGCGCCGATGTAAATTCTCTGCGCGCCGATGACCTCCGCCCAACTGGCCGCGACGGCGAGCAGATGCGCGTTGCGAAAAGGAACGTAGCTCGTCGGAATCTCGCTCGACTCAAGGTCGGCTTCCGCGACGGGCAGCGTCATATCGGTCAGGGACGAACCGCCGATGCGCGCCAGATGTTCGAGCGAAACGACGAGGCGACGCCCGACGCCGTAGTAATTCGCCAACTCATCGAAAGCGCGCCGCTCGCGCGCCTCCGTCCGCTGCCCGTAAGAGACATGCAGAAAAGCCAACTTCGCGTTCTCCTCACGCGCGATGGCCGCCGTCACACACGAGTCCATCCCACCAGAGACGAGGCACACGGCAAAGGATGAAGACTGAAGGGTGAAGGCTGAAGGGGTTGCCGTCAACGGCTCGGCCTCCTTTGAAGCGGTCTGCTTTTCATCCTTCATCCTTGCTCTTAAACGCCGTGCGCCTCCGCGCCCCAGATTTGCTTGTGCATTTGCAACTGCATCCGCACGTCGAGACCGCTCGCGGAAACCCATGCGGCCAACTCCTGTAAATCAACTTCGCCCCAGACGGGCGAGATGAGAATAGCGCGGGCGCGTCGCTCAAGCTCATAACGCGCGATGACGGCGCGTGCATAGTCCCAATCGTCGCGGTTGGCGACGACAAATTTCACCTCGTCTTTATCTGCGCGGAGGAGTTTAAGATTCGGCCAGTGGTTACGTTCGGCTTCGCCGGAGGCCGGACACTTCACGTCGAGAATAATCTTGGCTCGTTCGTCCGTCCCGGCGGTCGAAACATAACCACCCGTCTCGATTAAAACTTCGTAACCCTCATCGCAGAGGCGTCGAATCAACTCGAAGGCTTCGCGTTGCGCGAGCGGCTCGCCGCCCGTCACTTCAACCAGTCGGCAACCGAACGCACGCACCTCCTTCAAGACATCCTCCATCGTCATCCGCTCCCCGCCCGTGAAAGTGTATTCGCTATCGCACCACGTACAGCGCATCGGGCAGCCCGTCAGCCGCACGAACGAGCAGGGACGCCCGGCGTGTGTGGACTCGCCTTGAATCGAACGGAAGATTTCTGTGACGCGAAGCATAAAAAGCAAGATGAGAGATGAACGCGGAAGCATGAAAGCGCGGCTGACAGGGCATCAGCTTAGATCAAAACAGTTTCTTCAAAACAGCAGTTCTTTCATCCCTCAGCCTTCAGCCTTCATCCTTGCTTTTGACTCTATCCCACGCGAGCGAAGGGTGTCAAAGATGAACGCGAACGACGCTTCGGCGTGCAGTTCGTGATAGCATACGTTTCAGGCAAGCGGGGCATCAAAGCGGGTTGATGAGCCTGAAGGTGGCGGCAAATATCGAACAACTTTTGCGAGAAGGCACGACGCGCATGCTGGCGCGCGCCGACGCGACGCGCTCGCTCGACGCTTCTGCGATTGTCCCGCGCGTGCGCCGCACGCTCGAAAAGTATCTGCTGCGCGACGAGCCGCACGCAGCCGCACAAGTTGTCAATCACTTTCTCGATGCGCTGCACGCGGACGACCTGCTGTTGGTTGTCGCCTGCGAGCGCGGCGACGAGACCGCTTGGAACGATCTGATGGAAGGCTATCGCGCGACGGTTCTATCGGCAGCGCGCGGTGCGAGCGGGGGCGCAGCGGAAGCTGAAGAATTGGCGCAATCGGTCTGGGCTGAACTTTACGGCCTGCGTTTGCGGGCTGATGGAAGTCCGGCGGGAAAGCTCGCCTATTATTCGGGCTGCGGCTCGCTCGGCGGATGGCTCAGAGCCGTGGTCGGCCAACTCGCGGTTGACCGGCACAGGCGCACGTCCCGCTTCGTGCAGACGGAAGAGGCGACGGATTTCGACCGCCTGACGAGCGAGAACGCGCAGGAAGACCACTTCAGGCCGACGCCCTCGCCCGACCCGGAGCGCGCGCTCGCGCACAGAGAAGCGGCGCAGGCTGTCGAGGAATCGCTCGGACGCAGCATCTCTGAACTCGCCGACGAAGACCGCCTGCTCGTCAAGCTTTATTATGTTGACGGATTGCGTCTCAAGGAGGCGGGCGCGGTGCTCGGCGTGCATGAAGCGACGGCGAGCCGGAGACTTTCGCGCGTGCATACGGAGATTCGTCGCCAAGTGGAGAGTATTCTTGTCGGCGAGCGTGGGTGGACGCGCGAAGAGACCGGAGCGAGACTTTCGGAAGTTGCCGCGCGCCTTGAAACAGACCTCTCAAAGATGATGACGGCAGAGGCGGCGACAAGTGAACAGCACGGTGAGGTGTAGGAATTAATGATTCCTTGCGCTCGCGCATCGGCGCAAGATTGAGCGTGGCGAGACGTTCTTCAACTGGCGGATTGGCGATTGGTTTTTGTGCTATCTGATGAAAACGGAATTCGACAAAGAGATGGATTCGTTGCTCCGGCGCAGCCTGACGGGCACGGCGCGCGGCGACGGCGCGGTGCGTACCGAGGCGGAAGAATCTACGGCGCATCTGGACGCCGACGAGTTGAGCGCGTATGCCGAAAACGCTCTGCCGGCGTCGACGCGTGCGCGCTACACGGCGCACCTCGCGGACTGTCAGCGCTGCCGTAAAATCGTGACGAACATCTCGCTCGCCTCAAACGTCGCGGGGGCGCTGGCACAGGAGGAGCCTGCATCGGCGACAATTAAAACTGCTTCTGACACTTCATGGCGCACACGACTCGCCGCGCTGTTTGCTCCGCGCTCGCTCGGCTACGCCATGCCGTTGCTCGCGGTCTGCATCATCGCGGTCGTCGCTTTCATCGCCATACGCGGGCGTCGCAGCGACACACTCACGGCGCGGCGCGATAGCTCGGAAGCGAACAGGCAAGTCGCCGTCAACTCCAACGTGGAGTCGACGCCTGCCACGACGACCGACACAGCGAACAACGCGAACGTGACGGCGAACAATGAACAGCACGCGCCATCTACCGGAGCGCACGGTGTCGAAGATAACAAAACCGCGCCTACTTCTGCCGGTGTCGTCGGCGGCGCGACAGGTTCGATAGCAAGCAACGAGGAAGCTAAAAGCGATAAGCCGAAAGAAGTCGCGCAAGCGCCTCCGGTCGTCATGTCTCCGGCAACTCCTGCGCCCGCGACGACACCGAGCGACAACAGATTCACAGCCTCAGACGCGGCCCGGCAGCCGCCTCCGACAGCTACCGGCCCGGCTGGAGGTGCGCGCGCGTCAAACACGTCCGGACAAGTCGCGGGCAGCGCTAACACGCAGACCACAGAGAGCACAAAGAGCGCGGAGGCTGAGGCTGACGAAGTTGCGCGCTCCGGGAGAACGTCTAAAGATAAGAGTGCGGCGAACAGATCGCAGGCTGAGATGCGCCCCGATGGTGCGACGACTGCCCGTGACAGCCTGACGCTGTCCGCTCCCAAAACGGATGCGAGACGCGCACGCGCGAGCAACGCGAAACGTGAACGAACTGAAGAACCATCCGAAGCGCCCAGCAATGCGGAGTCCAGCGCTTCGTCCGAGACGCGCAACGCCGCCGGACACAAATTTCGTCGGCAAGGCAGCGCGTGGATTGATGTTAATTACAGCAGCCGGATGAGCATGGTCAATGTCCGTCGTGGGACGGAACAGTTCCGCTCAGTCATCGCAGATCTGCCCGAACTCGAACGCATCGCCAATCAGCTTTCAGGTGAAGTCGTGGCAGTCATCGGCGGTCGCGCCTATCGTATCCACTAGCGCGATTCTCAGATGAGTGTCGTGTAGTGACATATCCTCTCCGGGGATATGGATATGTCACTCATGCATGTCCTCATGTGTCTGCTTCCGACATCCATTCCTCGTCGCAATCTCGTATAATTTCGCGGCTACAATCTGCGCGCTCGCATTTAGTTGGCGTTTGAAAAGTAAAGGAGACGGCAATGATCTTTCGCGGCCCCTACGCCGAGATAGCAATTCCCGAAATTCCTCTCACCGAACTAATCTTCAGTCGCGCCGAGCAATTCGCCGAAAAGGCCGCGCTCATCGAAGGCACAACGGGGCGCGTCATCACCTACGCACAGCTTCTCGACGCCGTGTGGCGCGTCGCTTCAAGCCTCGCTCGCCGTGGGTTGCGAAAGGGAGACGTGTTTGCGCTCTACAGTCCGAACGTGCCGGAATATCCGGTCGCTTTCCATGCCGTCGCGCTGCTCGGCGGTATCAATACGACGATCAATCCGGTCGCCACACCCGAAGAAGTCTCCAAGCAACTGAAAGATGCCAACGCGAAATATCTGCTCACCGTACCGCAGTTGATTGAGGAAGCGCGCGAGGCTGCGAGCGGCACGAACGTCCGCGAGATGTTCGTCTTCGGCGACGAGATGGAGGGCGCGGCGGCCTTCGCTTCTTTGCTCGACGCGGACGCGCAGGACATTCCGCAGGTTCACATCAATGCGCGCGCAGACCTCGTCGCGCTTCCTTATTCGAGCGGCACGACGGGCGTCTGCAAGGGCGTCATGCTGACGCATTACAATATGGTCGCCAACGTCCTTCAACTCGAAGCGATGAGGCTCGCCACCCGCGACGATACGTTCATCTGCGTGCTGCCGCTCTTTCACATCTACGGCATGAACGCGATTATGAATTTCGGACTCTACACGGGCGCGACCATCGTCACCATGCCGCGCTTCGACCTCGAAGGCATGCTCGGGCTATTCGAGCGCTACGGCGTGACGCTGGGGCATCTGGTTCCGCCCATCATGCTCGCGCTCGCCAAGCACCCAGTCGTTGATAATTACGATCTGTCGAAACTCAAGACCATCTTTTCAGGCGCAGCGCCGCTCGGCGCGCAGGTCACACGCGCCTGCGCCGCCCGCCTCAATTGTTTCATCAAGCAGGGCTACGGCATGACCGAAACCAGCCCGGCCACGCACATTTCTCCGGACGACCCTGACCAACTCAAGCCCGGCTCAGTCGGCGCGTGCGTGCCCAATACGGAGTGCAAGATTGTTGATCTTGAGACGGGCGCTGAGTTGGGGGCGAACGAGGAAGGAGAGATTTGGGTGCGCGGCCCGCAGGTGATGCGCGGTTATCTCAACCAGCCGGAAGCGACCGCGCGGACGATTGACCGGGACGGCTGGCTGCACACGGGTGATATCGGATATGCAGACGAAGATGGTTGCTTCTACATCGTTGATCGCGCCAAAGAGTTGATTAAGTACAAGGGCTTTCAGGTTGCGCCCGCCGAACTCGAAGCGCTACTGCTTTCGCATCCGTCTGTAGTCGACGCGGCGGTTATTCCAAGCCCTGACGACGAAGCGGGCGAAGTTCCGAAAGCCTTCATCGTCGCGCGTGGCGAGAACGTCCCGGTGGAAGAGATTATGGATTTCGTCGCCGCGCGTGTCGCACCCTACAAGAAAATTCGCAAGGTCGAATTTATCGAACAGATTCCGAAATCGCCCTCCGGCAAAATCCTCCGCCGCCTCCTCGTCGCACGCGAGCGCGCCAGTATTTAGACACGGAGGTGCGTCAGAGCGTTCGCCCCTCCGTGTCTAAATACTGGAAATTGCTACAGGCCATACGCATTGCTTCCGCGTGCTACTTCGCGCTACCTTATTGCTGCAAGAAACTCCCAACAGCAATCCATCTAACAAGGAAGCTCGAATATGAACAGAAGCCTCTCGCCTCTTCGCGCGCCCGTCGCGGTTTTTCTATTTCTCGTGTTGCTCGTCGTTTCTGCGGCTCCTGCGTCGTTGGCGCAGAGGCGGCGGGGCGCAGGCGGCAACGATGTGCGAGCGGGCAGAGCGCGTCCCACGCGCAACGGCGAGGTCGCGCGGATGCTGGCAGAGATAGACGCGCGCAACATCGAGCGCACGATCAGAAAGCTCGTCTCTTTCGGCACGCGCAATACGATGTCTGAGCAAGACAATCCGGCGCGCGGCATCGGCGCGGCGCGCGACTGGCTCTACAGCGAGTTTCAGAACATGCGTGCTCAATCAGGCGGGCGGCTCAGCGTCGAACTGCAATCTTACGTTCAGGAAGTGAGCGAGAAAGTTCCGCGCATCACGCGCCCGACGCGCATCACCAACGTCGTCGCCACGCTGCGCGGCACGCAGGCGGAATCGGCAGATCGTCTCTACGTCGTCAGCGGTCATTACGATTCCATGTGCAGCGACTCGAAGAACTACGATTGTGACGCGCCGGGTGCAAACGACGATGCGTCGGGCGTTGCGGCTATGGTCGAGATGGCGCGCGTGATGTCGAAGCGCCAATTCGATGCGACGATTATTTTCATGGCCGTCGCGGGCGAGGAACAATCTCTGCTCGGTTCCACCTATTTCGCGGAGCAGGCGCGGCAGAAGAAATTGAACATCGAAGGGATGTTTACGAACGACATCATCGGCAGCAGCATGGGCGGCAACGGCCTGCACGACCCGCGCACGGTGCGCGTCTTCTCGGAAGGTGTGCCGACGAGCGAGACGACGGACGAAGCGCGGACGCGAATCAGCGTCGGCGGCGAAAACGATTCGCCCGCCCGGCAGTTGGGACGTTTCATCAAAGAGGTCGGCGAGCGCGACGTTCCCGGTATGAAAGTCTGGCACATCTACCGCCGCGACCGTTACCTGCGCGGCGGCGACCACATCCCTTTCCTCGAACGCGGCTACGCGGCGGTACGCTTCAGCGAGACGAATGAGAACTATAATCACCAGCATCAGAACGTCCGCGTAGAGAACGGCGTTCAGTACGGCGACCTGCCGGAGTTCGACGACTTCAACTACATCGCGCAGGTGGCGCGCGTCAACGCCGCCGCACTCTCTGCGCTGGCCCGCGCCCCGGCCAGACCGAAAGAGGTACGCATCCTGACAAGGCAGCTAACCAACGACACGGAGTTGCAGTGGGCGGCCAACACAGAGCCTGACCTCGCCGGTTATGAAATCGTCTGGCGCGACACGACCGCCGACGCATGGACGAACTCACGCGCCGTCGGAAACGTAACGACCTTCACGATGCGCGGCATGTCGAAGGACAACTACTTCTTCGGCGTGCGCGCCATAGACCGCGAAGGCAATCGAAGCCCCGTCACCTACCCGCGCCCGCTCGGACGTTAAAGCAGCCCGCAAGCATTTTTCTCAGCGTTCTTGTTTCTTTGCCTCCCCAGTGTGAGAAATAGTTTCACGCTGGGGACGCGAAGAAGGACGCGATAATTTTTTCAACTATCCATTTATCCCATGCGTCTAAACGGGCGGTAAGGTTGGAATCCCTAAGTTTTAAGTTATCAAAAACGAAGAATTGAGAGGAACTGTGCATCCTCGGACGGAGTTTTTATGAAAGCATTTAAAAACATTGGCGGCAAGGCTGTCAGGAAGATTACGCGACGCGGTGTCGTGTTCCTGTCTTTGATCGCTCTCGTCTCGAATAGCCTTTTTGTCGCTGCGACAAGAGCGCAGAAGAATGCCGCGAACATTCAGGCTTCGGCGCAAGCACAGAAGTTGACGGAAGAGCAGCGCATCGTCCATGTGTTGAATCGTCTCGGCTACGGGGCGCGTCCGGGCGACGTGGAGCGCGTCCGCCAGATTGGCGTCGAACGCTACATCGAGCAGCAACTTCAACCGTCGAAGATTGGCGACGCGGTTGCCGAGTCGAAGTTGAAAAACCTACAGACGCTTTCGCTCTCGACCGGAGAACTGCTGGCACGCTATCCGAACCCCGGCGCGCTGCTCAGACAATTGCAGCGTCAGGGAAAGCTGCCGCCGGAACTGGCGGCGCTGAGAGACGCGCGCAAAGACGTTGGCGATACGGCGAAGCCGAACGCTCAGGCGAATCAGTCGAATGAAGCTGATGCCGAGAAGATGATCGCCGACGCGATGATAGCGGAAGCGAAGCCGGGCGCGACGTCGAAGAACGAGGCGACGGCAGGAGCCAACGTCAACGGGGCGGGCGGCGACGATGCGCGGCGCGAATATCGCCGCGCACTGATGGAATACATGCAAGAGAACGGCCTGCAAAATCCGCAGCGCATCATGGCCGAGTTGCACGCGGCGCGAATCATGCGCGCCGTCTATAGCGAGCGGCAGTTGCAGGAAGTGCTGGTTGATTTCTGGACGAACCATTTCAACGTCTTCGCGGGCAAGGGCGTTGACCGCTGGTTTCTCACCTCTTACGACCGCGACGTGATTCGCCCGCAGGTGCTGGGCAAGTTCCGCGACCTGCTCGAAGCGACGGCGAAGAGTCCGGCGATGCTTTTCTATCTCGACAATTTTCAGAGCGTCAGCCCGAACAACCGGCAGCTTTCCAGAGAAGAGCGCGAGCGTGCGCTCGAACAACTCAGCCCTGAAATGCGCGAGCGTCTCCGGCAACAAGGACTCGGCAGCGGCAGACGGGCGGACGGCCTCGGCGGGATGCGCCGACAGCAACAGCGCGACGATGGCGCGATAGCGAGCGACGGTCAGCAAAGGCAGATGCCGCAGCAGCAACCCCGACCGCAGCAGCCACGACCGAAGCGCGGCATCAATGAAAACTACGCGCGCGAGTTGATGGAACTGCACACGCTCGGCGTCGAAGGCGGATATACGCAGAAGGATGTGCAGGAGGTGGCGCGCTGCTTTACCGGCTGGACGCTGCTCGACCCGCGCGGCTACACGCGCGCGCAAGAGGACGGCGGGCGCTTCATCTTCAACCCGCGCCTGCACGACGACGGCGAGAAGACGGTGCTCGGCCACAAGATTCCGGCGGGCGGCGGCATGAACGACGGGCTGCTGGTGCTCGACATCCTCGCGCGTCATCCCTCGACCGCGAAGTTCATCGCAACGAAACTCGCGCGCCGCTTCGTCTCGGACGATCCGAGTCCCGCGCTCGTCGAACGCATCGCCGCTGCTTACACAAAATCCGACGGCGACATCAGAGAAACTTTGCGCTCCGTCTTCGCTTCGCCGGAATTCAACTCGGCGGAAGCGCGCCGTGCGAAGATTAAGACGCCCTTCGAGGTGGCGGTCAGCGCGATTCGCGTCACGGGTGCTGAGACGAATGGAAATCCCGCGCTGCACCAATGGATTGCGCGCATGGGCGAGCCGCTCTACGGGTATCAAGCGCCGACCGGCTACCCGGACACGGCGGAGAACTGGGTCAACACAGGCGCACTGCTTGAGCGACTGAACTTCGCGCTCGCGCTCGTCAGCAATCGTATCCCCGGCACACGCGTCGACCTTGCGCGCTTCGCCGGAGAAGAAGTGACCTCAAGCCGTGCCGTCAATCAAGAACGCCTCGTCGACCACTTTCTCAAACTCATCTTGCAGGACGATATCTCGCCCAAGAGCCGCGCCGTCTTGATGAAACAGTTGAGCGATCAGGCGAGCGTTCCCCTAAAGGCTCCGGCCATGGAAGAGACGGCGACCGTGCGCGAGCGCCGTGGGGCGCAACGCTCCATGCAAACGCAAGGCGCGACCGTCGCCAACACGGACGTGGCACGCATCGCCGCACTGATTCTCGGTGCGCCGGAATTTCAAAGGCAGTGACGAGCAAAGCCGCGAACAGTTTTCAGTAATGATGAGAGCGAAGCTGTTTTTAACTCGTCACACGCCACTTGTCACTTGTCACTGTTTGAGAGGTATGAGTGATGAATAACAGTCGTAGATTTTTTCTGAAGCAGGGCGGCGTCGCGTTGGCGAGCCTCGGTCTGGTGGGCGCTGCGCCGTCGTTTCTGCAACGTGCCGCGCGGGCTGAAGGCTTGGCGTTCGCGCCGAATGGTCGCCGCAAGACGCTGATTACAATTTTTCAGCGCGGCGCGGTGGACGGCCTCAATATGGTTGTCCCGCACGGCGAGCGCAACTATTACGATCTGCGTCCGGCGATTGCCGTTGCGCAGCCCAATCGCGCGCAGGGCGCACAGGATGCGGCGATTAACCTCGATGGTTTCTTCGGGCTGCATCCCGCGCTCGCGCCCTTCAAAACTTTGTGGGACGCGAAGCATCTGGCGATTGTCCACGCCGTCGGCTCGCCCGACAACACGCGCTCGCACTTCGACGCGCAGGACTACATGGAATCGGCGACGCCGGGCGTCAAGTCAACACAGGACGGCTGGCTCAACCGTTACCTGCAAGCGCGCCCCGACCCGCAGGCATCGCCCTTCCGCGCCGTCGCGCTGGCGCAGAATTTACCGCGCACACTTCAGGGACGCGCGCCCACGCTCGCCATCTCGAACCTCGCCGATTTCACGATTCGCGCGGGCGCTTACACACAAAAAGTTCAGGGCGGGTTTGAAGACATTTACGAGCAGAGCGTTAACGACGTGCTGAGCGGGACGGGGAAAGAGACCTTCGAGGCCGTCAACTTTTTGAAGAAGGTCAACCCGGCGCAGTACAAGCCGGAGAACGGCGCGCAGTATCCACGCGGGCGCTACGGCGATGCGCTCTTGCAGATCGCGCAGTTGATTAAAGCCGGGGTCGGCCTCGAAGTCGCCTTCACAGACCTCAACGGCTGGGACACGCACGGCAATGAGGGCGGCGCGCGCGGTCAACTTGCCAATCTTCTCGCGCAGTTCGCCGCAGGCATCAATGCTCTCATCACAGACTTAGGGACGGCGCGTATGGACGATGTCGTGATTCTGACAATGTCGGAGTTCGGGCGCACCGTGCGCGAGAACGGCACGCGCGGCACGGATCACGGTCACGCCAACGCGATGTTCATCATCGGCGGGCGGGTGCACGGCGGGAAGGTCTACGGACAATGGCCGGGACTCAAAGACGAACAACTCTTTGAAGGACGCGACCTCGCACTCACGACCGACTTCCGCGATGTCTTCAGCGAAGTCGCCGCCAAGCATCTCGGAAGCGTTGACCTCCAAAAAGTCTTCCCCGGCTACACGGCCAACGCGTCGAAGTTTCGCGGGATGCTCGGCTAGAGCGTCTCAACTTTCATTCTTCTGAGCGTCCTGTCGTGAAACCTTATCTCACGCCAAGCCGCTCAGAAGAAAAAGGAAGTTAAAAATTAGAGCCGCACGATGCTCTTTGAAGCCGTCGCGCGGCTCTTGTGTTGTTGCCGGCAAAAGAGTGCGGCGTGCGTTGGCTATGAGACGCGGAAGAACGACTGGTAGATTAAGAGCAAGCTGAGCGCAATCGCCAACATGCCTCCGAACAGATACAGGCGCTCGGCATTGTCTGCGGTGGGAATCATCTTCTCGGCTCTTTGTGGAAACAACGCGTAAGTCATGCTTTTCAAAGTCATGCCCCAACCGCAAATCGTCGTGATAACCGGCACGTCGAACACCCAGATGTTATGACCCAAAACTATCAAGAGGCCGAGGGGGAACGTAAACATGGCGATGATAATTCCGGCGAAGCCCGTCGCCTTGAGCCGGATAAAGAAGTCGCGCCACCAGCGCGGTTGAGCCGTGTGCGAAAGACCGACAGCCAGCAGAGTGATGGCGAAATATCTGGCAACGAAAATTTCCATGACGAGATAACCCCTTTGTTAGATACGTGGGCGAGCCTTTACAAGTTACCGTAGAGTCGGCAGGCGGATGATGATAGTCTGACGTTTCAGAGGCTATCGCGCATGAGTCAACCTTTTCAATTAACGATGCTGCGTTTCGATGCGCTCGCTTCGACCAACACGGAAGCCGCGAGGCAGGCCGCGAGCGGTGCGCCCGAAGGCTTGTGCATCGTCGCGCGCGAGCAGACGAGCGGGCGCGGGCGACAAGGGCGCGTGTGGGCGTCGCCGCTCGATGCGGGACTCTATTGCAGCATTCTTCTCAGGCCGCGACTGCCCGCCGAAGAATGGTCGCTGCTGACACTCTCAGCCGCTCTCGCCGTCGCCGACGCGCTCCGCGATGCATGCGCGCTCAATGTTGACATCAAGTGGCCGAATGACATTCTCGCGCGCGAGCGTAAAGTGTGCGGCATCCTCGCCGAAGCCATCGAAACCAAGACCGGGCGCGCCTGCATCGTCGGCATCGGCATCAATCTTAACCGACACGCCTTCCCGCCCGAACTGAGCGAGACGGCTATCTCAATCGAAGAGTTGACAGGCCGCGCGTCGTGCCTTCAAAGTTTTCCGTCCCTCTCTCAGTCCCTAAAGCGA
>CAXTRQ010000092.1:0-23352 GCA_964246705.1 uncultured Pyrinomonadaceae bacterium | reverse complement strand
CTCTATACGTGGTTTGCGCGGGAGGCATGTGAGAAAGTGGGATTCCTGACTGCCCTTCTCTACGGAGATTTGCAGCCCGCCTCTGCCCGCGACGGACAAACGATATTAAGTGGATTCATCGAAATTTGCCAGAAGCCGCATCAGAAACTTCACCAACGCGGAAATTATAGAGAGTTGGAAATCCGTCTTACTCTGCGTCCTTACTTTCTTAGCGGCTTCGCGTGAAACTTATTCTCCTGCTGAAGACGCCAAGGCGCTAAGAAAACAAAAAGTCGAGAGATTGAAGAGTCGGGATTTCAAATCTTACAAATTTCATGATGGTCTGGGCGTCGGCTGAGGAGCGGCGTTCTTCGTCGCGTTGGTGTTCGAGTCGTTAGTGTTCGAGTTGTTGATGTTGCCCTTCTGCGCTCGCGGCCCCTGCTGCTTTTGGAGTTTCTCCTGCTGCTTGAGAAATTCATCGCGCCTCTGTTTTCCGGCCTCTGCGCGTTCGAGTTCTTCCTGCGCGCGAAAGTTGTCTGGATTCAGTTCGAGCGATTTGTTGAGGGCGGCGACGGCTTCCGCGTACTGCGCGAGCTTGCCTTGAGCGAATCCGAGTTCGTAGAAAAGGTCGCTGTCTTCGGGCGAGAGCTTCGTCGCTTGCTTGAGGGCTTTGACGGCCTCATCGTATTTGTGAAGCTTGCCGTAGACGAGTCCCAGATGATAATGCGCGTCAGCATTCTCTTCATGCTTGTCAACGAACTTCTTATAAGCCTTGACGGCCTCCTCGTATGCTTTGTCGGCCTCCTTATCTTTTTGCAGCGAATCGTAGGCGAGGCCGAGCTTGTAGTGAGCATCCCCGTAGTCGGGGTCAATGGCGAGAGCCTGCTGGAAAGCCTCGACCGCTTCCTCGTCCCGGTTTTTCTTATAAGCCTCCCAGCCCTTTTCGTAGAGTGCGAGAGCTTCCGCCGACTCCGTGCCCGGGTGCGGTGGCTGCTGCTGCTGCGGTGGCGGCGGCGCTTCATTGTTGGCAGCCGGAGTTGCAGAGACGGATGCGCCCGCGCTTGAGGGCGCGGCGGTCTGTGAACGATTGCCGCAGGCGAGTTGAGAGAGCGCAAGGCACGTCGCCGCAAAAATGACGAGCAGAGCTTTCATGGCTATTTCCCCGGTTCAGACTGGAAATTCTATCGCGTCTCTTCGCTCGCAATGCGACCGTTGATGATGACCGTCGTGACGTGCGAAGTATATTCAAACGGGTCGCCGTCAAAGAGCGCGAGGTCAGCATCCTTGCCAGCCTCAAGCGAGCCGACGCGCGCGGCGATGCCGAGCAGACGCGCCGCATCAATCGTCACGCTCGCCAGAGCTTCATCGAACGTCAGGCCGTTGGCGGCGGCGATGGCGGCTTCAAAAAGCACGACGCGCGTCTTCGGCACGTAACCCTCAAAGCCGCTCTGCAACGCGAAGGGAATGCCCATCTTGTGAAGCACGCTCGCCGTCTCCATGCTCAAGTTTTCCGTCTCGCCCGTGGCGCGATACATCGTCGGATGAAGGATCACGGGGACGCCCGCCGCCTTGATTTGATCGGCGACCAGATAGGCTTCGCTCGCGCCGTCGAGAATCAACTTGAGATTGAATTCCTTGGCGAGCCTGAGCGCCGAAACGATATTGTGTGCGCGGTGGACGGTGACGAGCAGCGGCAACTCGCCCTTGAGCACACGCACGAGCGTTTCCATGCGGAGGTCGCGCGCGGGCTTTGCATCTTCTTTGGCCGCCGTCTGTCTGGCATCGTACTCGCGCGCCTTCAGAAATTCGGCGCGCAGCATGGCGATCATCTTGGCGTGTGTGCCGGGCGGTCGTCCGCCTTGCACGAGGGCGTCATCTCCGAGCGTGGCGGCGACCATCGCGGCGGGGACGATAACGGTCTGCTCGACTTCGTCGCCGATGGTTTTGACGATCATCGTCTGTCCTGAGATGAGCGAGCCGGGGCCATGTCCCGTGTGCATCGTCGTGACGCCGTGGCTGCGTAGCCATTTGATGAGCGGCTCGCGCGCGTCGTAAGAATCAATCGCGCGCAGTTCGGGTTGGACGGGGGCGGAGCGCTCGACCTGCATTTGGTCGTGCGGTTGATTGAGCGCGCCGGAGAGCCCGACGACCGTGTGCGCGTCAATCAGTCCGGGCGTGACGACGCGCGCGTTGATGGTTTTATAGTTGGCGGGAATAGAAACTTCCGCCGCCGCGCCGACGCGTTCTACTTTGCCGTCGCGTATCAGGACGACGCCGTTTTTGATGGGCTGACCCGCCATCGTGTAGACGGTTTCGCCGCGCACGGCGATCTGCGCCGAGACGTGAACGGCCACAGAGCAGAGAAGAACGACGAAGAACACGCGCCGGAAATTTCGTGTGTGCTGCGCCTTCATCGCTGATTCGAGAATCGTTCTGAGGTTCATTGTTGTTCTCTCCTGTCCTCATCTTCAAGGCGGTCGTCATCATCGAGAGTTTCATCGCGGGCTGCGCCGTAGCCGCCGGTGGCGATGAGACGGTCTTGCGGATTCGAGCGGTCGAAAACTTTGACGCCCTCGACGTAAGTTTCAAGGACATGCGTGTAGACGCTGAAGGGATCGCCGGAGAGGATGATGAAATCCGCGTCCTTGCCCGCTTCGAGAGAGCCGATGCGGTTTTGCAAATCGAGCATCTGCGCGCCCGCCATCGTCAGTGCATAGAGCGCGCGTTCGCGCGGCATCCCCCAGCGCACGGCCATCGCGGCTGAGCGGAGAAGAAAACGCGAGTCGGTGATGTAGTCGTCGGTGTGAAAGCCGACCATGACGCCCGCGCGGTCGAGCACTGCGCCGTTCGTTGAACTGTAATCAATCGCTTCGAGCTTACCGCCGGGCGCGTCGAGGACGATGACGGAGGCGGGCGCTTTCGACTTCGCAATCTCGTCGGCCACCTTCCAGCCTTCGGAGACGTGATGGAGCACGATGCGAAAATTAAATTCTTGGGCGAGACGGATGGCGGTCAGAATATCGTCGTGGCGATGCGTGTGAAAGTGGACGGTGCGCTTGCCGTCCAAAACTTCGACGAGCGTTTCCAGAGCGAGATCACGCGCGGGCAACTTCAACGGGTCGCCCTTGGCGCGACGGACTTTTTCTCGATAATCCTGCGCCTTCAAAAATTGTTCGCGGACGAGTGCCGCGGACTTTGCGCGCGTGCCGGGAAAGGGGCCGGACGAGTTGGGGCGCAGGGGGTTCGTGCCGTTCGCCATCTTGAGGCCGCCCATGATTTGTCCCCGCGCGTCTCGAATCAAAAGGTCTTCGATAACTTTGCCGTCCTTGAGTTTCAGGTAGAGCGTCTGTCCCGAAGAGAGGAGGCTTGAGCCGGGCATGACGTTGACGGTCGTGATGCCGCCTGACTGCGCGCGTTGCAGCCCCGACGAGCGCACGTCAATCGAATCGAGAATCCGCACGTCCGGCTGAATCGGCGCAGACCCGTCGCCGCCCGAACCGCCCCCAATGTGGCTATGCGTATCAACGAGTCCGGGCATGATTACTTTGCCCGTCGCATCATTCATCTGCGCGTCCGCCGGAATCTTCACACCGGAACGCGCGCCGACGGCGACGATCTTGCCGTGATGGATGACGATCGCGGCGTCAGCAATCGCAGGGCCGTTGATGGGAATCAGCGTTGCACCCGTATAGGCTTGCGGCCTTTCCTGCGCCGGGACGGACGAGACGGCAGCGCACAGCAACGCGAAGAGAGTCGCGAAAACAATTTTCATCAGTTTCTCCTTAGAAGAGCGGACGAGCGTGGACTGGAAACGAGCGTCTAAAATCTCCGAAGAGCGCGCGGCGTGTCAAGTAGCCGACGTGGGAAGAGAATCAAACATGGACAGGATAGACAAGATACAGAAGAAACGTAGAACGTGGGGCTGAAGACAAAATCTGAAATTTCAAACTTGAGATCGCTTTCAGTTCCACGTTCATTGTTCATCTTTCAGCATTTGTTCTACCTGTCCATCCTGTCTATCTATGTTTGAATATCTTCTGTTTTGATTTAGAGTATGTCGAATAATATTCTTACGAAGGAGACCCGATTCGAGATGCATGAAGATTTGAAGAGCTTGTTGCCGAAGGAAGATTTCACGCGCCGGAAGTTTATCGTGACGAGTTTGACCGCCGGATTCGCGCTGGCCGTCAGGCCAATCGCGGGGCAGACGATGATTACCACGGACACGACGGGGCTGGAGGCCGGAGAAATAAAGATTCCCGTCGCGGACGGCGAGATTCCGGCCTATCGCGCGATGCCCGCGAAGGGAAAGAATTTTCCGCTCGTGCTCGTCGTACAGGAAATCTTCGGCGTGCACGAACATATCAAGGACATCTGCCGTCGTTTCGCCAAACTCGGTTACATGGCGATTGCGCCGGAGTTGTATGCGCGACAGGGCGACGTGTCAAAACTTGAGATGAGCGACATCATGAAGGTCGTCGCGAAAGTTCCAGACGCGCAGGTGATGTCCGACCTCGATGCGACCGTCGCTTACGCGAAGAAGACGGGCAAGAGCAACACGAAGAAATTGGGTATCACAGGCTTTTGCTGGGGCGGGCGCATCGTGTGGCTGTATGCGGCGCACAACCCGCAGGTCAAAGCGGGCGTGGCATGGTACGGGCGTCTGGTCGCGCGCTCTGACCAGAAGCCGAGCGAGCTGCAGCCCACACAGCCGATTGACATCGCGGCGACACTAAAAGTTCCTGTGCTCGGCCTCTACGGCGCAAACGATCAGGGCATCCCGGTCTCGACCGTCGAACAGATGCGCGCCGAGTTGAAGAAAGGGAAGACGCCTTCGGAGATTAAAGTCTACGAGAATACTCCGCACGGCTTTCATGCCGACTACCGCGAGAGCTATCGCAAGGCTGAGGCAGAAGACGGCTGGCGACGCCTGCTCGAATGGTTCAAAAAATACGGCGCGGCTTAAAGAAGTCAAAACTAAAAAGTTAAAAAGGCAAAAGCGAAGCGTGAAGACCAATCTTCACGCTTCGCTTTTGCCTTTTTAACTTTTTAGTTTTTTAGTGCGCGCCGAAGCGGTCGTGGTATTCGCCGGAGATAATGAAGGATTTAACCATATCGGCTTTCACAAAATCGCCGCCGAACTGATTCAACTTCGCCAGCCAGAAATTGAAGCCCTGAAAATCGAGCGTCGGTTCGGGCGCATCGTTCGGGTTGCGGCGCAGGTAACCGAAGTATTGTGTCAGCACGAAAGCCGCGTTCTTCTCGCGCTCGATGAGCGACGGATTCTCAGCGATTTGACGCAGCACTTCAGCGCGCGTCTTGCTCCCCGCGTTCAAGGCGTTGACCAGCGCGGTCTGCTCTTCAGCCGTCGGAGTCACGATGGCGTTGGCGAATAGCTCCGAAACAAACTGCTCGTTGCTTTTTCCGTCGTAGCGCGCATGAAACTCAGGGCGATTGACCCACGCATCCGTAAAGGCTCGCTTGTTTGCTTCCAGCTTAGCTTCCCAGCCGAGCGAATTAACGACGATTCCCTCGCCGATCTGCTGCGTGTCGGGCATGAACTTTTGGTAGGTCGGCATACTGCCGAACGACGCGCGGTTCAGGCGATAGACAAGATAGCCCGTCTGTTGAAATTCAATGGAGAGAAAGAACGCTGCCGAGACGTTGGTGCGCTTAAGTTCGATGCAGGCCGCATCCGCGCCGCAACTGGTAATCTGGTTCGTCCAAAAGTTGAAGCCGCTCTCGTCGGGCGCGCGGTTGAAGAAGTCCAGATAATTCTGGCGGACGAAGAATTGCGCCTGCTCAATCGGGTTGGCGCGAACGCCGACAGAGGCGAGCGCCGCCGCTGCGTCAATGCGCCGCCGGACAGTGCCTTGTTTCATCACCTCCGGCGCAGTGTCAACAATCAGGTCTCTCACCGCCCGCGCGGAAAGATCGGGACGCACGGCGCGGATTAGCGCCGCTTCTCCTGCTGCCAGCGGCGCAGCCATCGAAGTGCCGCGCCATGTGCCGTAGAGATTGCCGGGCACGCTGCTGGTAATGCCATCGCCCGGAGCCATCACTTTGACCCACGAGCCGCGCGTTGAAAACGATGTCAGCGTGTCGGTCGAGTCGCTGGCGGCGACGGCGAGCAGTCCGCTGATGCCCGTCTCGGCAGCCGGATACTGTTTGACATCATCCCCGCCGTTGCCCGAAGCGACGACGACGAGCGCGCCCTTGTTGGTCTCTGCCGGTTCGGGCGTCGGCACGGGCGAAGGATTGCTGTCATCATCGTCAATCGTGCCGGAAGAAAGTTTACCTGTGATGTCCGCGAGAACACTCGTGCGACGGTTCGTGCTCAGACTGAGATTGACGACATCCGCGCCGTCATCCGTGTTCGGGTTTCCGTCCGGGTCGGCGGCGTAGGCGAGAGCTTCAGCCAGCACCCAGACGTTGCCGACGCCGCGCTCGTCGAGTACGCGAATGGGCAGAATCTTGGCTTCGGGCGCAGCGAGCGCAATCAGACCGGCGACGTGCGTGCCGTGTCCGTAGGGGCCTGTCGTCTGGCTGCCGACCTCGCTCGGATCGTTGTCGTCGTCCACGAAATCGTAGCCTGAGAGAAGGCGTCCGGCGAGCGCCGGATGGTGGCGATCAACGCCCGTGTCGAGCACGGCGACGATCATACTTGCGCCACGCGTCACGCGTTGGGCTTCGCGCAGATGAATCGTTGTTGGGGCCCACTGCGCCTGATACGCCGCAGGGTCTCCGACGCTCCAAGACTGCCGGGTGGCTATCACGCCGCTGGTTTCGGGCGCATCCGATTCGTAATTCGCTTCGGCGTAAACAACGCGCAGTTGCGTGTCGGCGGCGAGCGCGGCGGCTTTGGTCGGCGCGGGCGTGCCGTCGTTAATCTTCAGGCGGTAGATGGGGCGTTTGCCGAACTCTTCGAGCGGCGTTGGGGCGAGGCCGTATTGCGCGGCGATGGCCGGAAGGACGCTCGCGTTGACGAGTTTGACGACAACCTCGCCGGGGATGAATTTTTCGCTGTCTTCAGCGGCCTTGACGATTGGCACGGAGGGCGCTCCCCACCCGGCAAGCAACATCGCCGCGATACATAGCAGACTGAAGGTGCGAATAAATTTACGGCGCATTCGGAAAACTCCTCTGCCGCTTTTGTAGGACAAGCGACAAGCTCTGGCTTGAAACATGTTCGGACAATTCATGAGGGGATTTAAAAAGGAAATGATGACGTTTGCCTGACTTACTTTAGATGCTTCAATCCCTCTTATACAGTGCCTACCCGAACAGAAAAAATACATCCCGCCGCCAACATTTATACGGTTTTTATTGAAGACGCCTGACCGGCGGCAACGGCAAGAGTTAAGAGGCAAAACCAGTGCCCGCGATTGTATTTGCATGCAAAGCGGCTTGAAACCGGGACAAACAGGTATGAGGAAGATGTGCTCTCAAACAGAGAATGTTTCGACTTGAAACAAGTGCACCGCTTCTGTGTTTCAGGGTGAAACACAGCGGACGCCTTCGGGAAAGCAGTTTGACCTTACGGCTTCGAGTACAAAAAGCCAGCGAGGAACGCCGAGCGCACGATAACAATTCTCAATGCAGTGTCAGGGGAATCGAGATTCACCAGCGCCCGACCAGAACGAAAGGCGACCAGAAGAAGGGATGCGGCTGTTCTCGGAGCAGTTCGAGTTGGGCGGCGCGGAGCGCGGCGGCGGGGGCGTCTCCGGCGCGCAGGCGACCGTAGAAACTCGCCATCGTGCGGGCGGTCGCGTCATCGTCCACCGTCCATAGGCTCAGGAGAAGCGTCTGCGCTCCGGCGGAGAAGAAACCGCGCGCCAGTCCAATCAGTTCGTCGCCGGGAGCGACGGCGCTGACGCCCGTCTCGCACGCGCTCAGAGTGACGAGACCGCTCCGAAGTTCGAGCGCGTAGGCGTCGCGGACGGTCAGCCAGCCGTCGCCCAAACGCAGGGAAGAAAAGAGCGGATTGTCGGGACGAAACTGGCCGTGACAGGCGAGGTGCAGCACGTCCGCCTGCGGCGCATTGACGCGCAGGGCGTCGAGTGTGGCGTCGTCGCCGACGAGCGCGATGCGTCGCGGGAAGAGCGGTGCGAGCGCCTCAATCTCGTCGCGCACGCGCGGCGTCTGTTCGTCTGGAACGCCGAGCAGCAGCGCGCTCTCGAAGGAAGACGACGGCTGCGCGAGACAGAAACGGAGCACGCTCGCGCTCGGCGCATAACTGACTTCGCGTTGTTCGATGACGTACTGCGCGCCGTCATAAAGCGCGTGAAAGGGAAGATAATGCAGCGCGCGATGCGGGACGACGATGAGACGCCGCGCGCCGATACGCTGCTCGACGGGACGCAACAGCAGATCGTAGAGCGCGCCGAGATAGTGCTGCGCGCGTTTGGTGAGCGACGCGAGATGCGTGCGGATACGCTCCGAGCCGTAGCGCAACGAGCCGATTTGAAAACGAAGCTGTGTTAGCAACTCGCCCGTGCGCGCTTCGCTGCCGAGTCCGCGCACGACCTCAATCCGTTCGTCTGTAACGACGAAAGCCAACATCTCGCCGTCGAGACTCGTGTATTCAACAAGCGCGGTGTCTGCGCCCAACTCACGTTGCAGAGCGGCGCAGTCCATCTGCTCAATGCGTTGAAAAGTGCCTGCGGCGTTGCCCCCGCGCTGCTGAAGTTGCCGCATAATCTCAAGCGTCATGCTTTCGCGCTCGCGGACGTTGGCGTGGAGCGACTGCATCGCCTCCCCGCCGCCCGCGCGTGCGCCGTGGCTTTCGGGGGGGCGATTAATCTGGCTGTAGAACCAGTTCAACTCTTGGCGCAGTTCATCGAGCCGTGCGAGCAGTTCAGCTTCAAAAGCGTCGCGTGGCGCGCGGCGTGATTCGCGTGCGCCGCCCATCCTCTCGACCAGCGCGCGTGAGCGCGCACGCTCGACGTAACCGAAAGCCTCCGCTACGCGCTCTCCGCTCGCGTCCGAGAGACAGAGGCGAAGGAGTTCGTCGTAAGGCGCGAGCTTGTCGGCGACGAAGGCCGTGCGAAATTCTTCGGCGGGCAGCGGCGCGCGCAGGCTCTCAATCAGAGAGACGGCGCGCTGAAAAAAGTCTTCGGCCACTGCCCGGTCGCCGGCGGCGGCGGCGAGCAATCCGAGCGAAGTCAGACAACGTTCAGCGACCTGCGGGACGGCCTGCTCCTGCGTATCGCGCAGCGTGCTCTCAAGCAGAATTTCTGCCAGTCGTACATCGCCGTGTGCACGCGCCGCTTCGCCTCTCAGCCAGCGCGCCGTCAGCAGGCGTCGCCAGTTGCCCGCGCGCGTGAGCGGGATTTCGGCCTGTGCGGCGGCACGGCCGGCGGCGTCGAAGTCGCCTGCGGCATGATAAATTCGCGCTTCGTTAAGCGTCACCGTCGCTTCGCCAACCTCGCTGCCGATGGCCGCATACAAAGAGCGCGCTTCGGCGAGCCGCGTGTGCGCTTCCTCGACACGTCCGAGCAGCAGCAAAGCCTGACCATGATGAGCGAGCGCCGCCGCCTGTTCGGCGCGCATGCCGAGCGCGGCGAAAGTCTGGACGACGCGCTCATAAATTGTCGCTGCTTCGGGCGCGAGATTGAGTTCTAGGTAGGTGTCGGCTAGTTCCTGTTCGGAGATCGCCGACTGGTGCGCCATCCCCAGTGCGGCGTAGCGGCGTCGTGCTCGTTCGAGGTATTCGAGCGCGCGGTCGTAACGACCTTGAAAGAACGCGAGGCTGCCCATGCTGGCCTCAATCTCGGCCTGCGTTACGGCAAACCCGGCGTTCTCGGCGCGCAGGAGGGCTTGCTGATAAAGCTCTTCGGCGTCGCGGAATTTATGTTGGAGCGTGTAGGCGTGGACGAGGTTGTTGTCATTCTGCGCGAGCAGTTCCTGATCGTCGAGAGCGGCGAAGCGTTCACGCGCGGCGCGTAAAAACTGCTCGCCCTCCTGATAGCGGTCGCGCCGGACGTAGATGTTGCCGATGTTTTGTTCGATTCTTCCGGCAGCCAGCGTGTCGCCGTGCTCGATGAAGACTTCGCGCGCGCGGAGTCCCGTCTCGATGGCTTCTTCGTAGCGACCGAGCAGGGCGAGCGCGATGAGTTTGCTGATCTGTGTGGCCGCCCCCGTGCCCGCTTTGCCCAAAGCGACGAAGATTGTCTCAGACGCGTCGAGACGCTCAATGGCAAGCTCCATCTGCCCGTTGACGAGCGCCTCGATGCCCGCGCCCCACGCGGCCAGCGCCTCGACCTCCCGTTTGGCAGACGCTTCAGCCAGCATTTTTAAGGCCGAGGCTGCGCCCGTTGCGCGCTGCGGGTCGCTGCTCCAACCGTCGAGGCAGATGTCTTTCAAGCGGTAGGCTAGAGACACATCGGCGAGAGCGGAGTGCTCGCGCAAAAGCGTCGCGCGCTCCGCATCGTCAGCCGACACCAGACGCTCCGCCAACTCCGTCTCGTTCATCTCTTAGTCGATATTTTTCTTTACCTCAATTGTAATTCAGGAACTTCGACTTCCACATCGCCGAAACGCAGACACAGTTTATAACTGCCCGCAGGGACGGGCGGCAAGGCGAACTCGCACAGTTCGTTCAATTCGGCCCGCGCCCTCGTCGTCGCGCCCTCAATAGTCTCAATCTCGACCTGCCCGCCCTCGCACTCGCCGAGCACCTGCCCTGAAATTGTCCAGCCGTCTGTGCCCGCCGCCACACGCAGGTCAATATCCCTCTCGCCCGCGCTGAAGAGAAGTTGCTGCGCCTCTGCCGCCTGACCGGAGCGGAGGCCGAAAGCGGGCGCAAGCTGCGCGCTGTCGAAGCTGAGCGCAGCCATCACCCGCCTCCATTGAGAAGGGGCTTCATATTTCGGAAACCGCGCACGGAACATCTTGATGGTGTTTGTGACGACAGACTCCGGAGCGTCGGGCGTATCGTCAGTACGCATCAGGGCGATGGTGCGCTCAAGCTGCGCCAACTGAGCGGCGCAGGGCGCGCAAGCGCCGAGATGGGCTGTCGTATGCTCGCGCTCGTCGTTGTGAAGACGGCCTTCGGCGAGGTCTGCGAGCCGTTCAAAGGAAATGTGTTTGGGCGTCAATGTCATCTCTCAAACTCCATAAGGGTAGCGAGGGCTATCATCCTGACTCGCCCAGACAGTGCCGCAAAAGACACGAAAAATACATCCCTTAAAAACCTTTTTCGCTCAAAATGCCCATCAGTTTCCGTAAACAACGGGCGCGCGTGGGGCCGATGCTGCCTTCGGACGTGCCGAGTTGCGCGGCGATTTCCGCGTAAGGCATCGGCTCGGAGCGATAAAAGAGGATGGTCAGCAGCTTTTGGCAGCGTTCGCCCAGTTCTCCGAGTGAGGCGCGGACGAGGTGCTGCTCTTCGAGTTTCTGCAAAGCCTCTTCGGGCAGCGGTTGCTCGTCAGCGACGCGGTACATCGCTGATTCACTCGTCTCGTCGTCGCCGTCGCCGCCGCTAAACGCGCGCGTCGCGCTTTCGCTCCTTATCAAGCGCCATGTCTTGCGCTTGGTCGTCGTCACGAGCCACGCCTGAAGGCGGTCGGGCTGCGTGATGCTCTCGATGCTCTCCAAAAGGGTTGCGAACACGTCCTGAAAGACTTCGGACGAGCGGTCTTCGTCGAGTCCGGCGCGGCGCGGGATGGCGTAGATGAGCCGCCGGTAACGCCCGACGAGCGCCTCCCACGCGGCCTCGTCGCCCTTACGACAGGCCAGCAACAATCCTTCATCGCTCTGTTCCATCAATTCTCCCGTGGGGGGTGCGTTCCCTTCTATTTAGGGACAGCATAGGATGCGCTTTCAAGCTTTGTCCAGCAAGCGCCGCGCCGCGCGCGCGAAGGCAGGCCGCAGGCTCAGGTTTCGCCCGTCGAGATAGACGCCCATGCGCTGCAAACGCGGATGCCCGCTTCAACATCAAAGACAAGTAGTCTTAAAATGGGCTGGTCGCCAGAGACTTCGAGACCGGCACAACACGAAGGCGTAAACTGCGCGCCGCCGGGAACTTTCAGGGCGTCGGCGCAGGTTTTCAGAAGATCGAAAATTCATAGAAATAAATTCAAGGAGCGTAGAGATTATGAGTCGTAATTTTGTTTCAGCCAGCGGAGAAGGAGCCGCCCGCGCGGCGCGGATAATGATCGCTTTCGTCGTTATCTTCGCGGTCGGAGCGTGCCAGAAAGGAAGCACTGTGGTATCTATGCCAGCCGCTTCTCACGCCAACGCCGCAGGCATCAGCAGCGCCGCCTCAACAGCGCCCGCGCAGAATTCTTATGCCGACGTGGTTAGCCGCGTCACACCGGCAGTCGTCACGATTCGCGCCGAAAAGCGTGTGCGCGCCCCGCAGCAATTTCCGTTCGCCGACGATCCGACCTTGCGCGACTTTTTCGGGCAGGGGCGGAGGATGCCGCAGCAGCAGGAGCCGCAGGAGCGCCTGCAACGCGGACTCGGCTCCGGCGTCATCGTCAGCGCCGACGGTTACATCCTGACGAACCATCACGTCGTTGACGGCGCGCAGGAGATTAAAGTTGACTTGAACGACAACCGCACGCTCGACGCCAAAGTTGTCGGCTCAGACCCGCCGAGCGACCTCGCGGTATTGAAAGTCAATGCGAGTAGCCTGCCCGTGCTTCAGTTGGGCGATTCCGACGGCGTGCGCGTCGGCGATGTGGCGCTCGCCATCGGCAACCCGCTCGGCGTCGGCCAGACCGTGACGATGGGCATCATCTCCGCCAAGGGACGGCAGACGGGCTTAAGCACTGGCAGCTTCGAGGATTTCCTGCAAACCGACGCGCCGATTAATCAGGGCAACTCCGGCGGCGCGCTCATCAACACGGGGGGCGAACTGATCGGCATCAACTCGCAAATACTTTCCGGAACGGGCGGGAGCATCGGCATCGGCTTTGCCATCCCGTCGAATATGGCGCGTAGCGTCATGGAGCAATTGATTAAGACCGGCAAGGTGCGTCGCGGCCAACTCGGCATCATCGTGCAGAAGGTCACGAGCGACGTGGCTGCGAGCATCGGCATGCAGGAATCGCGCGGCGTGATCGTCAGTTCGGTACAGCCCGGCAAGGCGGCGGAGCGCGCCGGAATCAAAGTCGGCGACGTGATTACGGCCATCGAGGGCACGCGCGTTGACGACCCGAACACTTTCCGCAACCGCGTGGCGAGCACCGCGCCCGGCTCGGAAGTCTCTCTGACGCTCTTGCGCGACAACCGCGAGCAACAGTTGCGCGCCACGCTCGGCGAGTTCACGCCCGAAGCCAACGCGGGCGACGACGAAGGCGGTGGCGACGGCACGAGGAACGGCGATACGGGCAAACTCGGCATCACGGTCGAGCCGCTGACGCCGGAATTAGCCGCGCGCCTGCGGCTTGGGCCGGACGCGCAAGGGTTGGTTGTGACGGACGTTGACCCGTCAGGCCCGGCTGCCGACGCAGGCATTCAGCCGCGCGACGTGATTGTTCAGATCAATCGCCAGAGCGTGAAAACCATCGCCGACTTGACGGCGGCGCTCGGTCGCTCAGCCAATCGCCCCTCGCTCCTACTCGTCAATCGTGGCGGCACGACCATCTTCATCACCGTGCGCCCGCGCCAGTAATCGGAACTCTCCGTCTCTGAAAAGCGCGCATGCGGGGTTAAATTAGGATGCGCGCTTTTTTTTAATAGAACAACTTTCCGTTGCATGTGCGCTCAGACTCTCTCTTCGAGCGGAGGGAATCTGTAAGCTTTCTTCCTCATCGCTCAAGTTTTTCCCCTGATTTTCCGCCAACCGAAATTTTTTTGTAACTTCCGTCGCTCCCGACTGTTTTATGTGACGTACAGCATTTTGTATGACGGGCGAAGACGAAGACTTTGCGAGCTTTTTTCAAGAATTTTACCCGAGCCTCTGCCGCTTTCTCGAATGCATGCTGGCGGGGCGCTCAAGTGTCGCGCCCGACATCGCGCAGGAAAGTTTTATGCAGCTTTATCGTCAAGGTCTCGATACTTTCGCCGCAGGCGAGGCGCGTTTCTGGCTCTTTCGCGTCGCGCGCAATTTCGCGCTCAACGAGTTGAACAAAACGCAGACGCGGACGCGGCTGTTCGGGCGCGTCGTCGAAGCCCTGCACACGCAGCATGCGCCGAACCCGGAGCAGGAATTGGAGATGAGCGAGCGCAGAGAGTTGATTCTTGAGATGCTGAAATCTCTGCCGGAGCATCAACGCACGGCGCTCATTCTACGCGAGCAGGAAGAGATGAGTTACCGGGAAATCGCGCGCGTGCTCGGCATCTCCGAGGGCAAGGTCAAAGTTGATGTCTTTCGCGCACGCGACCGGCTGCGCGAAAAATGGGGACGGGCGCAGAGTATACTTGCGAAAAGCGCCGGATGAGAAACGTCGGATTGCTTGAAGTGTGATTGAGCGCGCGCGGCGGCGCGCAACCTTAGAGGGACGTGGAAGTTTTGGAAAGCTAACTATGAATTGCCACTGGACGGAAAAGGTCTCTCTGCTGATTGACGGAGAACTGGCGCAGGCAGAAGCCGCAGAGGTCGAGCGGCATCTGCAAACCTGTGCCGCCTGCCGACAGGCGCGCGCAGATTTCCTGAGCTTCCGGCAGCATCTCGTCTCGTATCGCGCGGAGATTGACCCGCTCACACAGAAAGCCGCGCTCGCACAGATTCTCGCTTCCGGCGCGCATGCGGCGCGGCCTAAAGGGACGATGGCGAGCGGCCTTCAACCCGTCGCGCACGGGTGGCGCGAGCGTTTCGCTCGACTCACAGGCGCTCGCGCTCTGTCCCCTGCATGGATGGCGGCCAGCGTCCTGTTAGTCTTCGCCGTCGTCGCCGCCCTGCTGTTTCTATTCAACTCGCGCCGGGACGCGACGCGGCTGGCCGTCTCTCCTTCAAACAATCACGCGCCCGCCGACGCGCAACGCGGCGACCGTCTCGCCAACGATAACCGCTCGACCGAAGAACGAATCGCGGGCGCACGCGAAGAGACAAGCGCGAGCAGACGCGAAGGGAACGGACAGGCGGCGACTTCCGACTCGCACGTTGGTGTCGCCGGGCGTGTCGCACGATCGCGCCGCAACGTCTCGCCGAACATTGAACGCGTGCGCGGTGAAGTGGCGCGCGCCGCTCGTGGAGAGACGCCGCGACGATTGCAGGAGACGCCCGCCGCTACGGGTCTGGAATTGCGCGTAGGTGTCGAACTGCCTTCCATGGGCGGCGGAGGTGCGTCCGTGGCGCTACGAAGGCAGGAGCGCGCGTTCCCGGCCAGCGCCGATTTCAAAACTGCGCGTCATGTCGAGCAGGCGGAACTGCTTCTGCGCTCGTTTAGGAACGTGCGCATGGCGGATGGGGGCAACGCGCTCGACATCGCTTATGAAAAAGAGAGTTCGCGAAAATTGCTCTATCGCAACATCGTGCTGCGGCGCGAGGCGGCGAGCAAAGGCGATTTGCCGGTCGAAAAGGTGCTCAACAGTCTCGAACCGATTCTGATTGACATCGCCAATCTGCCGGATCGCCCCGCGCGCGACGACGTGCGGGCGATTAAGGATCGCATGCAGCGCAAGAACATCGTCGCCATGCTGCAAATCAGCGCGCCCCGCGCCGAATAACCCGCGACGCCCGATTGATTGAACAATAAATAGTCAGGAGACAGGACGCACACTCATGCTCAATTCAGACACGCCATACCTAAATCTCTCATTTGCACGGTTGCGACGGACGGCGCGACCGGCGTGTTTCCTTTTGGTCTGCGCGCTGGCGCTCGCCGCCCTCATCCTTGCTTCGCGCGCGCAGACGCGCGCCGCAGACGGCACAGTGGCGCAGGATATTCAAAAGCTGAGCCAGTTCGTGCAAACGTCGAACTCGCCCTCGATTCAAACTTTTCGTGAGGCCAGAGATTTAATCGAGGACGGTCAGTGGGCGAAGGCCGCCGAGAAATTTAAAAACTTCGTCAACGCGTTTCCGAAAGATCAAGATGTTGACGCGGCGCTCTACTGGCTGGCCTACGCTTACAAACAGCAGGGCATGTATCGAGAAGCGGCGCAACCGCTCAACCAGTTGATTAAAAAACATTCGCAATCGAGTTGGGCGGATGAAGCGGAGGCTCTGCTCGTCGAGATTGCGCCGCATCTCGGACAGGGCGGCGATGTGCCTGTCGCCGTGCTCAACGATAAGAAGGATGAAGAACTCAAAATCGTCGCGCTGCAAAGTCTCTTCGAGGCCGACGAAGAGCGCGCCATCAACTATGTCGCACAGTGGATGAAGCCCGGCTCGACGGCGACCAAAAGCATGAAAGAGGCTGCCGTCTCTCTCTTAGGCTCGCACGGCGGGCCGCGTGCCGTGCCGGTTCTGCTCGACATCGCGCGCACACAGGCCGACGACGAATTGCGCCAGATTGCCATCCATCGTCTCGGCGACATCGGCGGCGAGCCAGCCGTCGAAGGGCTGATGAGCCTCTATGGACAGGAGCGTAGCCTTGAGGTCAAGGCGCGAATCCTGCGCGCCTTCGCGGACATGCACGATAGCCCGCGCGCACAAGCCCGACTCCTCGAAGTCGCACAGTCCGACAGTTCTCCCGAACTTCGCAAGGCGGCGATTCGCTGGCTCGCAGACGGTGTGGGCCGCAACGCTTTCGATGTGCTGGCGAAGATTTATCAAACCGAGCGCGACCGTGAAATCAAGGTGCAAGTCCTGCGTACGCTCGCCGACATGGACGACCAGCGCGCGCGCGCATTGCTCATCGAAGTGGCGCGCGGCACGCGCAGCGAAGACGCGGAGTTGCGGCAGGCGGCGATTCGCTGGCTCGCCGATAATGCGAATGAAACGGTCGCTGACGAATTGTTGAAGATCTACGGAGCGGAACAGAGCGTCGAAATCAAAGCACAAATTCTGCGTTCGTTCGCGGACATGCACAACGTCCCGCGCGCACACGCGCGCCTGCTCGAAGCCGCGCGCACCGAAACCAATCTCGAACTGCGCGCGGCGGCGATTCGCTGGCTGGCCGACAACGGCGACGAGCAGACGATAGACATGCTCATCGGCCTCTACGACGGCGAGCAGAATCTTCAGATTAGGGCATCGCTGCTCCGCGCTTTCGGCGAGGCGAAACAGAAGAGCGCGCTACGTAAGTTGATGGACGTGGCGCGGCGTGATTCTTCGGTCGAACTTCGCAAACTCGCCATCCGCCTCATCGGCGAATCCGACGACCCCGAAGCATTGAAATTTTTGGAAGAGATTTTGAAGTAGCAGCGGAGAACTTTATGAGCACACTAATTGCCGTTATCCCCCTCGCCCTCGCGCTCTTCATCGCCAGCCTCGCCTGCAACACGAGCGTGGCGACCAGCGGTGAAGTCGCACCCGTGGGACTGCCCGCGCAGAACCAACCGAGCACGCCCGCCTCAAACTTCATCGCGGTCGAGGGCGCGGACTTGAGCGCACGAATGGACGCGGCGCAGAAGCGTGCGCGCTCCGCTTCGACTTCGACGCCCTTCTGGACGGCCTATGCGTTCGACGTGCGACCCGGCATCGCGGTTGACCCGCAAGCGCACGAGTTTCACGGCTCCATCAATTATCTCGGCAGCGGCGGCACGAACGTCTTTATCGGCACGTCGAACGGGCGTACCGTCGAGACGCGCAACCTCGGCATCTTTCTACTGCGCGAGCCGACGGGCGGAGCCGTCACGCGCGTCGAGGTCTATAACCTTGAACGGCAACGCGAATACAGCCGTTACCCGGTCTACTGGACGGGTCGCGCCGGAAACGAAGAGAGCCTCAATTATCTGCGCGGCCTCGCCGAACCGGCGGGAGCGACAACGCGTTCGTCGCTCGTCTCCGAACACGCCGCGCTCGCCATCGCTTTGCACGACGATGGGCGCGTCTCCGATCTTCTCAAAACTTTCGTGCGCAATCCGTCGAACCCGAAAGTGCGTGCAACCGCCGTCTACTGGCTGGGGCAGGTCGGAGGGCAACAGGGCTTTCTGTCCGAGATTGTGCGGAATGAAAACGAGACCGTCGAACTGCGTCGCTCCGCCGCGCACGCCATCGGCGAAAGCCGCGACCAGACGGCGCTCTCAACCATGCAGAGCCTCTACGAAGCGGTCGGCAACCGTGAAGTTCACTACTCAATTATTAACGCGGTCGCCGACAATGAAAACAAGGACGGCGCGATCAGCTTTCTTCTCAAGATTGCGAAGGGGGACGCCGACCGCGAGGCGCGTCGTCGCGCCATCCACCAACTCGGCGAGATGGAGCGCGAATCAATCGTTGACGAGTTGATGAACATCTACGCCGCCGCCCAGACCGATCCAACAATCCAGACCGCCGTCTTACACGCGCTCTCCGAGATGCAAAGCCAGCGCGCAGAGGCGAAGCTACTGGAAATCGCGCGCACGGGCGCGAGCGCCGAAGTTCGCGCGCAGGCGATTCATCGCCTCGGCGAACGCGCGTCGGAGACGACCGTTGACGAGTTAATGAAGATTTACAACGCCGACACCAGCACGCAAGTCCGCGCGCAAATCCTGCACGCCTTCTCCGAAATGCAAAGCGACCGCGCTGAAGATCGTCTGTTCGAGATTGCGCGGCGCAACGATAGCCGGGAATTGCGCTCGCAGGCGATTCACTGGATCGGCGAGCGCGCAGGGCGGCGCAGCCTCGACATGTTGAGCGAAACCGTCAATAACGCGAATGGCGATACGGAGGTGCAACTACAGGCCGTCCACGCCATCGGCGAACGCCCTGCGGAAGAGGCCGTCCCACTCCTGATAAAAATCGCGCGCACTCACGCCAGCCCGCACGTCCGCCAGTATGCCATTAAACAACTCGGCGAATCCGGCGACCCCCGCGCCGTCGAGTTTTTCAAAGAGCTGCTCGGCAAGTGAGATGACGAAAGCCTCAACGAAAACCGCCCCCGGCGAGTAGTACAAAGCGACGGGCAGACAACGCGCGACAAGCTCGAAGATTTTCACGCTTGAAGTTTTTGAAGTCCTCGCTTTCTTTGCGCCTTCAGCGTCTCCAGCGCGAAACTTTTTCTCACGCTAAGACGCTGGAGACGCAAAGAAGAAGGACGCAAGTTTGAGAGGCGTGCTGTCCGTCCCGAGAAAAAAACTTTTCCAGTTTCGTCGAATTTATTGCCACGAAGGATGCGGGCGCGGTGTTTTTCAGTTAACAGGCCAGAAGTGTCGGCTTCCGTGCGGAAAAGTTCTCTATGAAAAAATTAATTATCATCGCGCTGATGCTGCTCGTCTGCATTCCCTGCGGTGCGTTCGCACAAAAGAAGTCGAAGAAGATTAAGGACAAGCGCTTCGAGCCAATTGTCCTCAGCGATGCGCGCGAATATGCGGGGCATTATATCGGTATCGAACCCTCCTACGTGCTCGAAATCAGCGCGCGCGCAGATGGCAAGTTGACCGCCACGAGTCTTGAGGGCGGGCGGCGGGCGACGCTCGAAGAGATCAAGCTTGAGGGCGCGCGTCTGACCGCGAAGAAGGTTTACACGGACGGCTCGATTGAGAAGTTCGAGGCGCAGTTCGTCAATCGCATCCTGAACGGCGAGCGCGCGTTCGGAATAATGGTCGAAGGCTTGCGGATAGAATTGGCCGGAGCGACCCTTTCCAGAGTTTTTTATAGACGTACCTCAACGCCCGTTACGCCATCGTAAATTTGTGAGGCTCATCATGAATAAAGTTGTACTGCTTTTAATCCTCCTTCTCTTCGTCGCCTCGGACACATCTACGCGCGCAGATTCACCAGCCCCCTTGCCCGTGCCGAGCGACTCACCGAAGAGCGACACGAAAACTCCCCCCAACCCGGCGGCCAAACCGTCCAGCACTTTGCCCGAAGAGAAAACTCATCCGGTGCGCATCACACGTTTCGAGAAAGCGCCCGTGATTGACGGCAAAATGGACGAAGAGATATGGAAGACGGCCACTCTCTTCAAAGACTTCTACCAGTTCAATCCCGGCGACAACATTGCGCCGACGAAGCCGACGGAAGTGCGTGTCGGTTACGACGCGAAGACTTTGTACTTCGCCTTCCATTGCTACGACGAGCCGTCGAAGGTGCGCGCCTCGGTCGCACGGCGCGACAACGTCTTCGGCGAAGACAATGTTCGCATCTATCTCGATACTTTCAACGACCAGCGCAAGGCTTACGTGCTCGGCTTCAACCCGCTCGGCGTGCAGCAGGACGGGATTATGACGGAAGGGCAGGGAACTGATTTCAGCGTTGATATCGTGATGGAATCGAAGGGGGTCATCACCGAAGACGGCTGGATTGTTGAGGTCGCGGTTCCCTTCAAGTCTCTGCGCTACGAAGCGGGCAAGGGGAAGGTATGGGGTCTGCACATCTGGCGCAACATTGATCGCTTCAACGACGAGTTGGATTCATGGATGCCGATCTCGCGCGAGAAGTCGGGCACGCTCAATCAGGCCGGTCACATCACGGGGCTGGAAGAAATCTCGACCGAGCGGACGCTGGAACTGATCCCCAGCCTGACCGTCTCGGAGACGGGTAAGCACGTCCGGCAAGTCAGCCGTGCGGACGCGCGGACGCGCAACTTCGCCGACGCCGGGCACTTCGTCAATCAGCCCGTCGCGCTCGATCCCGGCCTCACGGTCAAGTGGGGCATCACGCCAACCGTGACGCTCGACCTCGCCGTTAATCCCGACTTCGCGCAGGTTGAGGCGGACGCCACCGTCAACACAGCCAACCAGCGTTTCCCCATCTTCTTTGAAGAAAAACGCCCCTTCTTCCTCGAAGGCATTGACATCTTTCGCACGACGATTGCCGCCGTCCACACGCGCACGATTATTGACCCGGACATCGCCGCGAAGCTGACGGGAAAACGCGGGCGCAACAGTTTCGGTATCCTCTTTGCATCCGACAATGCGCCCGGTAATTTCGAGGATGACAGGCGTTTCGACCCGGAGATTCTACCGACGGCCATCAACCGGCTCGACGGCAAGAACGCCACCATCGGCGTCCTCCGGCTCAAGCGCGATGTGGGCAAAGAGAACACCATCGGCCTGCTCGCCACGTCCTACAATTTTCTCGGGCGCAGTAACTACGTGGGCGGCTTCGACACGCGCGTTCGCTTGGACAAGCAGACGACCTTCGACGTTCAGGTGCTCGGCACGAACACGCGCAGTTGCGCGCTCGGCGAGATTGCCGAAGACGACACGTGCCGCACGCGCAACGGGTTCGTCTATGCTTACAACTTCGACAAGAACGGGCGGCATCTCTCCATCAACTTCAACGGCGTCGGGCGCACGAGCGGTTATGTCGCCGATGTCGGTTTCACGCGCCGCGTCAACACGAACAATCACAACTCGAACATCAGCTACAACACGGAGCCGAAGCCGAAGGCTCGCATCGTCTCTTGGAATATTTATAACTATCTCGGCGGCAACGCCGACTGGCAGGGGCGGATGCAGAATTGGAACGACGAATTTCAGATTGGCCCCAATCTCCAGCGCCAGACCTTTATCCGCGTCGGCTACAATTTCGGCTACGAGCGCGTCTTCGCCTCCGAGTTCGACGAGACTGCGTTTGCCTCCGGCAAGAGCGAGAGTTCCGTGCGCTCGCGCAACGTCTTCGCCTACGCCGGTTCGACTCCGGCCAAGAAATACTACTTCTTCTACTTCGCCGCCTATCGCTGGGGCGAGCACGACTTCGACTTTGGCGCGGGGCCGAAGTTCCCGCGCGTGAGTCCTTCGGCGCTCGCCGCCGAGCGTGCAAGTAATGATGGTCTGTGCGACGTGGATGCGCCACCCGCCGTCTGCTCTGCGCCGCTCGACCCCGGCGCATCCAACTTGTTCTACACAAACGGCGACTTCATCTACAAGCCGATCAACGAACTGAACATCACTTTCAGCTTCTCCAAGAATCGCCTCACCCGGCGCGATACACAGCGCGTCGCCTTCGACTCGAACATCGCCACGGTGCGCGCCACTTATCAGTTCACGCGCTTCCTGTTCGCGCGCGCGCGTATTGACTACAACTCGCTCGTGTCGAACTACCGGGGCCAGTTCCTGCTGGGCTGGACGCCGAATCCGGGGACGGCCTTCTACGCAGGCTATAACGACGATCTTAATCGGAGCTTCTTCAATCCCTTCAACGGTCAACTCGAACCCGGCTTCCGCCGCAACGGGCGCACCTTCTTCGTCAAGATGTCCTACCTGATACGCCGCAGCTTCTAAGAGCAGAAGCAGCAGCGCCACAAACAACGAGTGGCGACTCTGGGGAGAAATCGCCACTCGTTGTTTGCTCATCTCGCTGCTCAATCGAGTGTCAAGCGCATTGCTATTCACCGTCTTTAGCGGGTACAGGGTTTTAAGATTCAAGATTTCAAATCTCAAATCTTAAATTTTCCCTGTGCTTCCTCCGTGCTCTGCGGTGGTGAGTCTTAATTTTTACTCTTCTCCATTTCCGCCTCTGCTAATAAACCGCTCGCCGGTGTTGATGAGTGAATTCAAACGCTCGTCAGTGTGCATTTTGCCAAACTGTTCAAGCCGTTTGTCAATCAGTTCAAGTCGCTTGTTGGTTCGCTCAAGCTGAATTTTATAGTTGGCCTGATTATTTAAGACCGTCTCGATGGCGCGCTCCATTTCTTCGTTCGTCATTTGTGTGTGCCTTTCCTACGACGCGTCGCGCTACAACTGCGCTTCGATTTTTAGACTCGAAACTTCAGGCACTTTACCTTCCGTTTTCTTTGCGTCTTTGCGCGAAATTTCTTTCCTCTTAAAACCAAAAGTTTCGCGCAAAGACGCAAAGAGGAGGGATGCTAAGAAGGGGGCAGCGGCGAGTTACTTTTACTCGTCGCTGCCGTCTCTGTTTTGGTCAAAATTGCGCCGCACAATCGTCGCGTCGCTTCCTTGGGCAGAAGCAGGTAGGGATGAAATATTTATGAATGATTGACCGCTACCCGCGTCCGAGATGCGCGCCCGCTCGTTTTCGGCGCACCCAACATTTTCTTCCATCTATTAACGCGAGGAATTTGAATAAAAAGGATCAGACAGGCAAGAATCGGGGCGTCAAAAAAAAACTGTCGGGCGTGATCCCTTGTGTGCGCCGCTCGCGCGTTAGTAGGTAGAGGCAGTTGAAGAGACGCAAGTTTTTGAAGCGCGCTTCATTCTACAGGTTAGACCGGCGAAAGGAGGGTTCGGAGAATGCTTAATATCATTTACATCACTATCGCGGCTGCGGCTGGGGGCGCTCTCTTGACGCTCATCTCGGATGCGTTCGCCCACGAGATGTCGCGCCTTCTGGAGACCACGCTCGATGCCATCGAATACCGACTCGCGCTGCGAGCGAAGCGGCGCAACGCGACGCGTCGTCACGCGTCGCGTCGCGCGTATGAAGTCTCTTAT
>CAXTRQ010000091.1:0-23459 GCA_964246705.1 uncultured Pyrinomonadaceae bacterium | reverse complement strand
AACCCGGGCGGAGTCATTCCGACATCGCAAATTGCGGGGCGAGACGCTTTAATTCAACGCCTCTGGCGGGTTCTGGAGGGGCGCGGCGTTGTCTTGAGCGCCGAGAGGCGGATGGGAAAGACAAGTATTATTAAAAAGATGGTGGCCGCGCCTCCGAAAAATAAGCTATGTATTTACAGAGACTTGGAAGGAATACGAACGCCGCTGGAATTCGTTGAGACGATTTTCGGCGATGTTGAGAATTATTTGAGTCGCGGGCAAAGAATAGCTACAAAAGCGCGGGGATGGCTGAAACACTTAACGGGCGCGGAAGTCGGAGGGGTCTTTAAGTTTCCTCCTACCGTCGCCGCCCACTGGAAGAGTCTGCTGGACAAAACTATTGAAGACCTCGTCGAACAACAAGAGCAGACAGTTATCTTCTTTTGGGATGAAATGCCGCTCATGCTCTATAACATCAAGCAGCGAGAAGGCGAAAGCGCCGCGATGGAAGTGCTCGACGCTCTGCGGTCTCTGCGTTTGATGAATCCCGACTTGCGAATGGTCTTCACCGGTTCGATAGGTTTGCATAACGTTATCACCACCCTCAAACGCGCCGGATATGCCAACGATCCGGTTAACGACATGGACACGATCAACGTCCCGCCGCTTTCCTTCGAGGATGGTCAAACTTTAGCCCGGCAGCTATTGAATGGAGAGGCCATCTCGACGCATGATCCGCAAGCAACGGCAGAGGCTATCACAGCCGCCGTGGATAACATCCCGTACTTTATTCATCACGTCGTGGATCAGATTGCCCAACTCGGAGGGAAGGCAAGCGCGACGACTGTTGATGAGGTGGTCAGCGCCAGCGTCACAGACCCGCAGGATCGCTGGCACCTGCGCTATTACCGCGAGCGGTTGGACGTATACTACTTGCCGGAAGAGCGTCCATTCGCGCTAAACCTGCTCGACGTTCTCTGCACCGCTGACCAGCCGTTGCCCTTCGACGAAGTTTTCAATTTGCTCAAGGCGCGTCTAGCCACTGGAGACCGCGAGAGGGTGCTTGATGTCGTATCGCTCCTTGAACGCGATCACTACATCATCAAGCAACCCGCCGGACGCCTTAGCTTCCAGTTTCCGCTCATCAAGCGGTTTTGGCGACTACACAGGGGTCTGGCATGATGAAAGAAACCTTTCTCTCCCGCTTTACGCCGAGCATGATGAATTCCGAAGCGTTGGAGGCGATTTTCGTCCAGCGCGAAGAACTGGCGCGGCGCATCGTCGGTCTGATTCGTGACAGCACACTCACCGAAGCCAAGCACCACACGCTGCTCGTCGGGCCGCGCGGCATCGGTAAGACGCATTTCGTTTCACTCATTTATCACCGCGTCAGAAAAATGGAAGACCTGCGCACCCCGTTGCTCATCGCATGGTTGCGCGAAGACGAATGGGGAGTCGCCTCATTTCTTGATTTGTTGCTGCGTATTCTGCGCGCATTGCTGGTCGAGTATGAAGATGCGGCGCTCGCGGCGCGCGTCGAATCGCTGTACGAACTGCCGCCCGATGCTGCCGAACAGTCCGCCGCCGCACTGCTCAAAGAATTCGCCGCCGACCGCACGCTGCTCATCCTGATGGAGAACTTGGACGAGTTGTTCGCAGGTCTGGCTGATGAAGGTCAAAAGCAGCTACGCGCCTATCTGCAAGAAAATCCGTTCTGCACCATCCTTGCGACATCGCAGAGTCTATTCGGCGGCGTGTCGCTTCAGACCTCGCCGTTCTACGGCTTCTTCCGCATTCAGCACTTAGAGGATTTATCGCTCGAAGAGGCGACCCAATTGCTGACCAACATCGCCGCGTTCAAAGGCGACAGCAGCCT
This sequence comes from uncultured Pyrinomonadaceae bacterium, assembly GCA_964246705.1. GTDB lineage: Bacteria > Acidobacteriota > Blastocatellia > Pyrinomonadales > Pyrinomonadaceae > DASZCR01. The sequence continues at coordinate 21,604 of CAXTRQ010000091.1, read as the reverse complement.
CGCCTCATTTATCCAGACGCCGACGGGTCGCGCGCGCATCCGCGCCGTGCGTCACCTCGCTGGGGGCAACCACCGCGTCTACGTCATCTTGTCGCAATTTCTCACGCGCGAGTCGCTGGATAAGCTGGTCGAACCCTTCATGCGGATGTTGGACGACCTGACGCCCTACTATCATGCGCGCATGCAGTGGCTTTCGCCGCAGCAGCGCAAGATCATCGAATTTCTCTGCGAACGCCGCAGCGCCGTCACCGTCAAAGAGATCGCGCAACGCTCTTTTATGACCCACCAGACGGCGTCGAGCCAACTCAAGACCCTACGCGAAATGGGCTACGTCAAAGCCGAGCCGGTCGGACGCGAATCCTACTACGAACTGCGCGAGCCGCTCATGCGCCTCTCCATCGAGGTCAAAACCCACCGCGAACAGCCCATCCGCCTCTTCATAGACTTCCTCCGCCTCTGGCACTCACAGTCCGAATTGCAGCAACAACTGACGGCGCTCAAACCCAACGCCCTCCTCGAAAGAGAATACTTGACGCAAGCCCTACGAGAGGCCGAAAGCGAGCCGGAAGACCCTCGCATCGCCGCTTGTTCAAAAGACCTGAGAAGGTATTTTGGTAGCGGCGACTATATCAACGCGCTGGAAGTCACAGAAGAACTAGCGGAGATTCGGGGTAGCGCGGGAGATTGGGTTATGCAGGGGCGATGTCTGCGTAATCTTGGGCGGTGGAATAATGCGACAGATAAATTTACAAAAGCGATTGAGATAGACGCTATGTACCCCACAGCCTATGGAGAGATGGGCGCAGCATTATGGCAACTCGAAAGATTTGAAGAGTCCTTGATCCAGCTTGATAAAGCGGTTGAACTAAAACCGGATTTTGTCTTCGCTCTAGCGTTTCGGGGACTTGCCCTAGAAAAGTTAGAACGCTGGGAAGAAGCTTCTGCATCCTTTGATAAGGTGGTTAAGCTGAATCATACGGATGCCACCAGCTTGGTCATTGCAGCAACGATATCAAACTATCTCAATCGCTGGGAGGATGCTCTGCAATTTTTCAACAAAGCGATAGAGATGGATGCGGAATTTACTGATGCGTGGAGCGGGAAGGGCGATGCGTTGTACGCTCTAAGTCGCTTTGGTGATGCTTTACCGGCCTTCGACGAGGCCATCAAGCTTGGAACAAAACTCCACAACGCTTTCTTCAAACGAGTCGTCTCGCTGGTGGAGCTTAACCTTTGGAATGAGGGGAAGGAAGCGTTAGACAATGCGCTCAGTCGTTTTGCCAACGAGGACGACGCGGCGGCTGAATGTGCGGAGAAGATTATCAGGAATCTTTTAACCAAAGAGCGGGAGGTTGAGATTTGGCGAGAGCGCGCCGGTCAGTTAGTGGGGATGTACGACAAGCACTATTTCCTTCCGGCGTTGGGACAGGGGATTGTGCGTAATATCTCTAAGCTGAACTCACCGATGGTCAGCGATACGGCGGCGCAGGCTTGGCGCGACGTGTGGCAGGAATCGGCGGAAGGACACGACGAACTACAGCTTTCTCTGCGGCTTCTCGATGCGGCTGTCCGCTACCGTGTGACAAAGGATCAGCGCGTGCTGCTGGAACTTCCGGCAGAAGAGCGGGCGGTTCTCGAAGAAACTTTAAGAGAAACAGGCGCTTCGGATTAGACGCGATGGGGGTTCGCCCTTCCGCCTGTAAACTCACTATCTGTGAAAGGCATGCGACTAATTCTTCCCCGTCTCTATCCCGTCACAGACGTGCGTCTGTCCGGCCTCTCGCATGCCGTGCAGGTTGCGGCGCTCGTCGAGGGCGGCGCGCGCTTTATCCAACTGCGCGAGAAACATCTGTCGCCGCGCGAGTTTTACGCGCAGGCGGAAGAAGCCCTCAAGATTGCGCGGCGGAACAGCGTGCCTCTTATTATCAACGACCGCGCAGACATCGCGCTCGCGCTCGGCGCGGACGGTGTGCATCTCGGTCAGGACGACCTCGCGCCGGAGGCAGCGCGCCGCCTGCTCGGCGAGGATGCGATCATCGGTTTCTCGACGCACAGCATCGAGCAGGCCATCGAAGCGGCGCGACGGGGCGTCAGCTACATCGCTGTCGGGCCGATCTTCCCGACCACTTCAAAAGAGAATCCCGACCCGACCATCGGCCTCGACGGATTGCGACGCGTGCGCGCCGCCACACACGGCACGCCGCTGGTCGCCATCGGCGGCATCAATACGGAGAACGCGCGCGCCGCGCTCAACGCCGGAGCCGACTCAATCGCCGTTATCAGCGCGCTCCTTTCGCCCGCCGGAGATGCCCGCCAAATCGTTCGCCGGACACACGCATTCTGCGCCTCGCTGGCCGCCTGAAAGATGTTCGCTCCGCAATCTAAATGGTAAAATAATACAGGTTAAAAGTTTTAACTTGCTTTTCCCGGCATTTTACGCGAGAATGTTTTCGCCTTCCGCAAGGGGGCGCGAATCAAGCCCTTCACGGTCACTTTCAGCAACCCATCCCGTCCGTTCTTTCTTTTCAACTCTGGAGCTAAAAAACTGGCATGAGTTTCTTCGACCTGCCGCCCATCATCGAGCGCATGCTGCTCGTCTCCGACAAAATCAGCGACCTTAATTTCAGCGTCAACCAGCCGCCGCAAGTTGAAATTAACGGCAAGCTGACGCCCGTCCAACCGCTGGGAATGCAAAAGTTGACGCCCTACCAGACGGAAGTCATCGCGATGACGCTGATGTATGGCAACCCGGAGGCGGCAGCGCGTCTCATTCACACAGGCTCGGCAGACCTCAGTTATTCGCTTCCCTCACGCACGCGCTTTCGCGTCAATATCTTTCAGCAGCGTGGCACTTATTCCATCGTCATGCGCGTCATCCCCACCGAAGTTCCGTCGCTTCAAGCTCTGGAACTGCCCACACAGCTTGGAGATGTCGCCGAACTCAGAAACGGCATCGTGCTTGTCACAGGGCCGACCGGCGCGGGCAAGAGTTCGACGCTGGCCGCCATCATTGACCGCATCAACGAGACGGCGCATCACCACATCGTCACCATCGAAGACCCGATTGAATTTCTTCACCAGCACAAAAGCTCGACCATCAACCAGCGCGAAATCGGCTCAGACGCCAAAGATTTTCCGTCCGCGCTGCGTGCCGCGTTGCGTCAAGCGCCGAAGGTGATTCTGATCGGCGAGATGCGAGATTACGAGACGACCGAGATTGCTCTCGAAGCCGCCGAGACAGGCCACCTCGTCCTTTCGACTCTGCACACGATTGATGCCTCAAAAACCATTGATCGCATCATCGGCCTCTACCCGAAAAACGAGGAGCAGGTCATTCGCACGCGGCTCGCGCAGACCTTTCGCTACATCGTCTCGCAACGTCTGATTCCTCGCGCCGACGGGCGCGGTCGCATCGCGGCGGTCGAAATTTTGAAGTCCACGCCCCGCACGCGCGAGTACATTACAGAGGGCGAGTCCGAGGGCAAGTCGCTGCTCGACGCGATGCGTGATGGTAAACACGACGGCATGCAGGAGTTCGATCACGTCATCAGAAATTACATCGAGCGCAAAATCATCGAGGTCGAAGACGGCCTCGCCTTCGCGACCAATCCGAACAACCTGATCCTCGCTCTCAAGGGAATGTCGGCCACTGACGATTTCATAGGGGTCGGCAACGGCAGCCCAAAAGCTGGCTTTGGCGCACCGACGCGCGCGGGCGCATCCATGCTCGATATGATGGATTGAAACGTTGAACTCTGAACGATGAACTGAAAGGTAAAAGCTTTGCTGTTTTTAGTTCATCGCTGAGAGTTCATCCTTCCTTTATCACCTTTTGATTTTAGACAGACAAGTTGAAATTCTATGATTGTCGTATGTCCCAACTGCACGACGCGTCTGCAACTTGAAGACGCAAAAATTCCGTCGCGCCCCTTCACGATGCGCTGCCCGAAGTGCCAGCAGATTATCAACGCGCAGCCGCCCGCAACGAACGGTGCGGGCGGCGCTCTCGCCGCCGGGAACGACCTGCCGACCTCGACACGCACGCAACGCGAAGTGAAATCTATGCCCGCCCCGGCCTTCAATCTGGAGACCAAAGTGGGAGAACCCGACAAGCCTGAGCAGACGATGCCAAACGGCGAAGGCGATCTCGCGCGCTTGCTGGCTGCGCTCCTGCAACGCAGCCCCGTCGGCGAGCGGCAAAGCTCTCCGGGCATGCTGCGCAGGCCGTCTTGGGATCGGCGACGCGGATTGGTCTGTGTCGGCGCGGAGCCGCAACGCGAGGTTGTGGCGCGCGGTCTGGCGAACAGCCATTACGAAGTTTTTGTGGCGATGGACACGATGCAGGCCATCGAACGGATGCGCGAAGACAAGATGGATGTCGTCGTACTCGATACGCAGTTCGATGCGATTGAGCAGGGCGCGGCTTTCATCAACCGTGAGATTACCGCCTTGCGCCCCGCCGAGCGACGCCGCGTCGTCTTCGTCAACCTCTCGCCGACGGTTCGCACGGCAGACACCCATGCCGCTTTTCTCTCCAACGTCAATCTGCTCGTCAACAACGAAGATGCAGAGCAACTGCCATACCTGCTCGAACGCTGCATCAGCGCCATGAACGATCTCTACCGCGATTTCAACAAGGCGCTCAACGTGACGGAGTTGTAACGCGAAAATATACGTCGTTAAATTCTGAAGGCGGGCGTCTCCGATGGGCGTCCGCCTTCAGAATTTAGTGCGCTTACTTTATTGCCGGGGCATCAGGTTTTACGTGTAAAATCAGCGTCTTGCGGCGTGCCCGCGCCGTGCGGTCTGTGAGCGTGTCGGGACAGTCGAGCGGAGGGCTGTCAGGCGTTTCTGTAATCTGCTAATCTTAGCCCGTTATCCGCCAGTTAAAGAAGTTATGGCCTCGTCGAACGGACATCATCATCATCATCACAAAGACGCGCACGGGCACGAACATGGACGCGCGGCGCGCAGCCGTCGTCGCCTGCTCCTCGTGCTCGTGCTGACCGCTGTGTATATGGTCGCCGAGGGTGCGGGCGGATGGTGGACTGGCTCGCTGGCGTTGCTGGCTGACGCGGGGCACATGCTGACGGACGTGGCGGCGCTGGCGCTCGCTTTGATGGCGGTCTGGTTCGCCGCGCGTCCGGCGACGCCGCATAAAACTTTCGGCTATTACCGTCTGGAAATTCTCGCCGCTTTCATCAACGGTGTGGCGCTCGTCTGTATCTCGCTCTTGATCTTTTATGAAGCTTACGAGCGTTGGTCACAGCCTCCCGTCATCGAGCGGAGCGAGTTGATGATTGCCGTGGCGGCCGGCGGCTTGATTATCAATCTCGCGTGCGCGTGGTTGTTGCACGGCGACCATGAAGAAGACCTGAACGTGCGCGGGGCGTGGCTCCACGTTCTCGGCGATGCGCTCGGTTCGGTCGGTGCGATCATCGCGGGCGTGCTGATGTCCGTCAAGGGCTGGTACACCGCCGACCCACTGTTTAGCGCGCTCATCGCCGTGCTCATCATCTGGAGTTCATGGAAGCTGATTCGCGAGGCGACCAACGTGCTTTTGGAGGGCACACCCGCGCACATCAATCTCGCGGCGGTCGAGGACGCGATTCTCGACACGGACGGCGTCGAGGACGTGCACGACCTGCACATCTGGACAATCACCTCCGGGCGCGAGGCGTTGAGCGCGCACGTCATCCACGGCCAGACCACTTCGCCGCCCGAACTCTTGAAAGCCTTGCGCGTCAAGTTACACGAACGCTTCGGCGTTGACCATCTGACGATTCAGATGGAGACCGGAGATTTTGAAGACGAAACCTTTCACTTCTGCACTTCCGGCACGGCCTGTTTTCGCTCGGCGAGAGAGTAGTCCAAAAGTTCAAAGTTTAAAGTTCAAAGTTTGAAACAGGCTTTTGACTTTAAACTTTAAACTTTGAACTTTGAACTTGAATCTATGGAAATCAATCTCCTGCTCGTTCTCGATTTACGTGAACAGGCGGCCCTGCAAGCCGCGCTGGTGACGCACGGTGCGCCTGACCATCTGGTGACGCTGGCGTTGACGGGCGCGTGCCGTATCCCTTCGCTCGAAGAAGCGCGCAAACTGCGTCGCTGGCTCGCCGAAGCACGCGCGGCGGGAAGCACTGACTTTGCCTCTCTCAACATCATCGAGCGCGAGTTGATTCGCTTCGGCGTTTAGCAGGACTTTCTTTATTCATATTTTGTGTTCTTCGCGCCTCCAGCGTCTTTGCGTGAGAAATAGTTTGACGCAAAGACGTAAAGCCGCGAAGAAATCAAGAGCGATTCATAAAAGTTGTAGAGCAAATTTTTTATGGCGCACATCGAACTGGGTTACGGTCGCGGCGCGGTCTCATTGAGTTTTGATGAAGCACGCTTTCAGGTATTGGAAACGGAAGCGGTAGATGTGCGACCTCTGTCGGATGCCGAGATGGGCGCGTTGATAGACGACCCTTTAGATTCGCAGCCGCTCGAAGAAATTATTTCGCCCGGCGAGAGCGCGCTGGTAGTCGTCTCGGACGCGACGCGTGCGACGGCGAGCGCGCAGGTCGTCAACCTGCTGGTGCGCCGTCTCGTCGAACTCCGCGTCTCGCCATCCGACCTCCGCATCATCTTTGCGACGGGGATTCATCGCGCAGTGACACTGGAAGAGCGACGCGAACTGCTGACACCCTTCATCGTCCAGCGCGTCAAAACGCTCGACCATGATGCGAACGACGCGGCGCAGCATGTCCAACTGGGAGAGACGGAGCGCGGCACGCCCATCGAAGTCAACCGCGCGCTCGTCGAGCACTCGCATGTTATCCTCACGGGCGCAATCGGATTTCATTATTTCGCGGGCTTCACGGGCGGCCGCAAGAGCATCTGTCCCGGCCTCGCTTCGGCGCGGACGATTGCGGCGACGCACTTGCAGGCGCTCGACCTTGAGCGCGGAGGTCGTCGCGCGGGCGTCGGTACAGGTCGTCTCGACGGCAACGCCGTGCACGAAGAATGCGAACGCATCGCGGCGGAGATTGCGCCTTCGTTTCTCATCAACACGGTGGTTGACGAGAGGGGACGCGCCGTCAGGCTCTACACCGGAGATTGGCGCATCGCGCACCGCCGCGCCTGCGCCGAATACGCCGATTCGCACACCATCAAGATTGACGAAAAACGAGCCATCGTCATCGCTACAGCGGGCGGTGCGCCCGGCGACATTAATTTGATTCAAGCGCACAAGGCGCTTGAAATGGCTTCTTATGCCTGCGCGGAAGGCGGCGCGATTATCCTCGTTGCCGAGTGCGCCGAGGGTTTCGGGCGCGAGGATTTCCTGAAGTGGTTCGACGCGAAAGATTCGCGTGAGTTGGGGACGCGCCTGCGAGCAGCTTACGAAGTCAACGGGCAAACCGCATGGTCTGTGCTCACGAAGGCCGAGCGCTTTCGTATCTATCTCGTCTCGAACCTCCCTGATAAGGACGTGCAGCAGATGCGGCTGATTCCGGCGCGCAGCGTCGGCGAAGCTCTCGCGCATGTCGAGACGGAGACGGGCACGAAGTCGAGCGGCTATGTCCTGCCGCACGGCGCAAGGCTGATGCCTGTCTTGAACGTGTAAAGCGTGATATGTTTTGCCGTCTGATGTACGTGATTTAGCGGCAGCGGAGGAGAAGAAAAGTGAAAGCAGCAATCGCTAAAATATGTTTGATGTTGATGGCATGCGGGTGTGTGATGAACGTCTGTGCACAGGAGACGGGTGCACCGCCGCAGACGACGACAACGACAGGCACGGCGGCGGGCGTCGAGACGCGCCCATCCGAACAGCCCGTGCCGCTTGCGCAACAAGCCATCGCTCTCGACATCAACGGGCGCGCGGCGCTCGCCGGGTTACTACGCACCACGCAGTTGACCGGCACGCCCGACGCTCCCGAACGCAACTCACGCATCGTCATCGAAAATCGCAGCCCGCTTTTCTATACTTACATTTCCGGCTGGGCGACCTTCTACGGCGCAGACGGCGTGCGGTGTGGCGAAGGTCTCTGGAAACTGGAAGCTCTCGCGCCAAACGAGTCGGCGGAAGTTGACACACCGGGGTTGCGTGTGACGTGCGCGCCCTCTTCGTGGCGTATCGTGGCGACGAGCCTGCTGACACGCGCGGGCGACGTGGCGAAACCGGGGCAGGGCGTGCCAGCGCAAGCGGAATCAAGCATCCCGCCGCCCTCCGTCGCAACGACAACGACAATGGAGACTGCTGCGCCTGCGAAGGCTGTACCGCCACTCGAAATCAACGTCAATGGCAAGACCATCCCCCTCCAACTGGGAAACCCACTCGAACTGACCGTCGGCAAAGAGCGCGTGCGTATCGTCGTCCAGCCTGTGCCTTGAACTCTCAACCGCAAATTTCAAGCATTCACCAACCGCAGATACCGCGCAGGACACGAAGCGGGCACAGAGAAAAGAATATTGTCTCCTTTGCGTCTTGGCGCTAAATTTTTTCATGAGGCGAGGAAAATATTTCACGCCAAGACGCAAAGAAGAATTTCGGATTTGAGATTTCAAATTTCAAAATCTGAGATTGCTTTCTTATCTGTCCAACCTCTGCGCTCGGCGGCGTCTGCGTTGGTGCATGACGGTTGTTCGCCGCGCCCTTTCGGGAAGTCGGTTTTGCACGCCAAGTTGATGAGACGCTCACGCGCGCGTTAAAGTAGAGTTGATCAGATTCGAGCATCAAAAGTTATGACCTATTTCTTTCACACTTTGGCGACGGGCAGTCGTGCGCGCACGCCCGCCTCCGACGCGGACGTGCAGGCGCGACTGCGCGAGATTGTCGGCGCTGAGCACGTGCTGGTTGACGACGAGCGCATCGAGCCTTATGCGGCGGATGCCGTAAAGGAAAAGTTTCCGCCCGAAGCGGTCGTCCTGCCTGAGAGCGCGACGCAGATTGCGAAGATTGTGCGGCTGGCGAACGAACGCCGCTTTCCGGTGACAGCGCGCGGCGGCGGCGTCGGCTATACGGGCGGCGCGGTTCCGGTCGAGGGCGGCATTGTCATCGGAACCGACCGCATGAACCACATCAGGGAGATTAACGCAGACAATCTCTACGTCATCACGGAGCCGGGCGTGACGACCTATCAACTGCAACAGGCCGTCGAAGCCGAGGGGCTTTTCTACCCGCCCGATCCTGCTTCCTACAAAAATTCTTTCATTGGCGGCAACATCGCTGAAAACGCCGGGGGCATCCGCTCTGCCAAGTACGGCGTCACCAAACATTACGTGCTCGGCCTCGAAGTCGTGCTGCCGACGGGCGAGATTATCGAGACCGGCGGCTTGACGAGCAAGAACGTCGTCGGCTTCGATTTGACCGGGCTGCTGTGCGGTTCAGAAGGGATGCTCGGCATCATCACGGAGGCGACGCTACGACTGCTTCCGCTGCCGGAGGCGACACGCACCGTGCGCGCCACCTTCGAGACGATGACGGCGGCCTGCGCCTGCGTCCCACACTTTACGCGCGCACGTGTGACGCCCGTCGCGATTGAAGTTTTAGATCGCAACGCGATTCGCGCCGTCGAGACGGAGTTCGCCTTCGGTTTCGGCGCGGCGGCGGGCGCGCTGCTGCTCGTCGCCGTCGACGGCTCGACGGAAGAGGTTGAACACTCGGCGCGCGTTGTCGAAGGGGTCGTGCGCGATGGCGGCGGATACGACGTGATCCGCTCGGAGACGCGCGAAGAGGAAGACCGTCTCTGGGACGTGCGCCGCGCGCTCTCGCCCGCGATTAAGAAGTTCGGTAATCTTAAATTCAATGAGGATGTCGTCGTACCGCGCTCGCGCGTGCCCGAACTAATCGAGCGCGTCGAAGAGATCGGACGACGCCACGAAACCTTCGTCGTCAACTTCGGTCATCTCGGTGACGGTAATATTCACGTCAACTTTATGTGCGACCGTGAAGACCGCGAAGCTGTCCGGCGTGCGCGCGAAGCCGTCCGCGAAACCTTCGCCGTCTCGGTGAACTTAGGCGGCACAATCAGCGGCGAGCACGGCATCGGCTACGTGAAAGCCCCTTACCTTTCGATGGCTCTCGGCGAGACGACCATCGAAGCCATGCGCCGCATCAAACGTGCGCTCGACCCACACGGGATACTCAACCCGGGAAAAGTCTTTAATACTGTGACGAGCGACAAGTGACCGTTGACGAGCAAAACCGGAACAGTGATGAGTTGCGTGATGAAGGCGAAGCTGTTTTCAACTTGTCACTCGTCACTTATCACTCGTCATTGCTTTTATGCTTTCTCTTCTCTTAGAACTGCAACGCTTGAAGAGGCTCGACCGCACGGGCTGGGTTTTGCGCGGCCTACCGGCGGGCGCAGAATCCGTCGCAGCGCATTCTTACGGCGTCGCTCTGACGGCGATGCTGGTCGCGGACGAAGTGCGTGCGCGCGGCGTCGAGGTGAATGTCGAACGCGTGATGCGCCTCGCGCTGTTGCACGATCTGGCCGAGACGCGGACGGGCGACCTGCCCCGCACGGTGGCGGATTATTATGGCGCGGAGGTACGCAAAGCGGCGGAGCGCGCCGCCTTTGATGATGTCATGTGGGGAGCCGGAGAGACGCACCGCGCCGCGTACAGCGAGTTGCATGCAGACTACGAAGAACGCGCGAGCCTTGAGGCGCGGCTGGTGAAAGCGGCGGATGTCGTTGATCTTCTGGCACAGGCGTTGCTGTTTGAAAGGGCAGGCGCGCGCGGCCTCAACGAATTTTGGGAAGGCGTGCGCGAGCGTGATTTTCAACTCGAAGGCGCGGCGCGCGAGGTGGTCGCGGGCGTCTTCGATGCGCTCTTTGAAGCGCGGAGCGAGATGTGGCGAGGATGATCGAATGGCTGACACAGACGTTGGCTGCGTGGCATCTGACGTGGCACGACGTAATTATCGGCGTGCTGATTTCCGTCGTCACCTTCGTCGGCAGCCTCGCCGTCGTGACGTTAGTGTTGGTCAAACTGCCGCCCAACTATTTCCATTCGTCGCACGCGCGCGAGTTTCTCACCGACCGCCACCGTGCGATTCGCTGGATGGGCATCGCAGTCAAAAACCTCTTGGGGCTGGTACTCGTCGTCCTCGGTATTATCATGTCGCTGCCGGGCGTCCCCGGTCAGGGCATCCTGACCATCCTGCTCGGAATCATGCTGCTCGATTTTCCGGGCAAGCGCGCTCTAGAGTTGAAATTGGTGAGCCGCCCGAAGGTGCTGCAAACGATTAACCAACTGCGCCGGAAGTTCGACAAACCGCCGCTCGTACTGGATTAAGTGGAAGCGCGTTGACAAGGGCGAACCTGTTTGTTAGCTTGCCAGATTAAATTACGGCACGCTCTGGTTATTGAATCTATGTTGGCTTCGCTGTCGTCGCCTGTCTGTTTAGATGATTGATTCAAGCTATTTAAAGAAGATCAAGCTGTTGCGTCACGCTTTCGTCCTCGTCATCTGTCTGGCGTTGATGGCGGCGAGCGGTTGCAGCGGCCTCAAAGAAAAATTCGTCAAAAGTAAGGTCACCGTGCCGCCGATTATCGGCCCGCTCGTGGAAGCCGACCTGACCCGGCTGATTGCGGAAGTCAACCGCATCGCTCAGGTGCGCTCTCTGAACGGCAGAATTGACGTGCAATTTCTCGACACGTCGTTCGCAGAGTGTGGGCTAATAGACAAATACAAGACGGCGGACGGGACGATTATCCTGCAACGCCCCGGCCAGATTTACCTTTCGATTAAAGCGCCGTTCGGCGTCAAGGTTGCCGATATGAGTTCGGACGGCGAGCATTTCTGGGTCGCCGTCTTTCAGGGCGACGAAAAATATAAGCGATTTGCGAAGGGAACCAACACCGCCGCCTATTCGAGAATTGATGCGGGCGGCGGCAATACGATCAGCGTCGGCAACGACAACCGCGCCGCCTCGCCGTGCGGCAAAGACGGCGATAAGAAATCCAATATGCAGCGCGCCGCCGTCAGTTCACTCTCCGGCCTGCGCCCGCAACATCTGACGGACGCCCTGATGGTGCGCCCCGTGCAGATTGAAGGCTCAAATCTCGTCTACGCGCTCTCGGAAAGTTTTGAAGAGGAGCGGGACACGCGCGCCGGAGCGAAGAATAATGCGCGCATCATTCGCGGCTACTACGTGCTGGTCGAGCTTGCGCCTGAAAGCCCAAATCGTGCGCGCCTGCTGCGCCGCTTCTGGTTCAACCGCGTCGGCGAGGTCTCTCTCTCTCGCGTGCAGAACTACGACGAGGCGGGCAAACTCGTGACCGACGTGGTCTACCGCGACCAGAAGAATTTCGGCTCCGAAGGGCAATACAAGCTGCCCTCCGAAATCGAACTAACGCGCCCGCAGGATCACTATTCTCTCCGCATCGCATTTCAAGCGCCGGAAGAGGTGAAGGTTGATAAGCAGTACGATCAGGACATCTTCGTCTTGCAGAACAGTTCAAAACTGCCGGAAGTCAATCTGGACGAAGCGAAGAAATAAAGGCCAGAGGCCAGTTAAAAAGATTTCATGCTTACTAACCTCTGACCGCTGATTCTTATGGATAATCTTGTCGCCGCAAACATTCGCCAGCGCCCTGTGCGCGCGCTCGTCAGCATCGCGGGCGTGGCGCTCGGCGTCTGTCTCGTGATGTTGTTTACGGGCCTCGCGCGCGGCATGTCGAACGATATGCAGCGTCGTTCCTCGAACATGCGAGCGGAGATTATTTTTACTCGTCCCGGCTCGACCAATCTGATGAGTTCGGCGGCGAACCTTCCGGTCAAGTACGCGGAAGAGATTATGAAGGTCGAAGGCATCGCGGCGGCTGTACCTTCGATTCGCTATGTGTCGCAGGGCGGGCGCGGGTTCGGCTTTGAACAGATCGAAGGCGTGGACTGGAAGCCGTTCGCAGAGATGAATCAGATGCAACTCGTCGAGGGACGCGCGCCCGAAGCTCTGGATGAAGTAGTGATTGATGAGACGAAAGCGAGCGCCAATAGTCTCAGGGTCGGAAGCATTCTGAAACTGTTCGGCGACCTGCCCTATCGCGTGACGGGCATCTACACGCCCGAAGCCGGGCCGCGCATCAAGATGTCGCTTCAGGCGATGCAGGATGCTCTGGAAGCGCCGGGCAAATGCACTTGGATTTACGTCAAGCTGAAGAATCCGAGCGACGAGGTCGCGATGGCACGCCGACTCGACGAGGCGCTGCCGGGCAACAAAATCCAGTTGCCGCGCGATGTCTTCATCAGTCCCGAAAAGAGCATCCCATATCTCGGCGTCTTTTTGCGGACGCTCGTCGGATTGTCGGCTATCGTCAGCGCGCTCGTCGTGATGCTGGCGATGTATACGACGATTACGGAGCGGACGCGCGAGATCGGAGTCTTGAAGGCGCTCGGCGCATCGCGCGGCTACATCGTCGGGGTCATCGAGAAGGAGGCGATTTTAATCAGCCTGCTCGGCCTCGTCGTCGGCTTTCTCGTTTCCTTCGTCGCCGGATATTTGATTCATCGCGCCTACGGTCTGGTTTTCGAGTACGGCTGGGCGTGGGCGCTCACGGCGGCTCTCATCGGTTTGGGCGGCGGCGTGCTCGGCGCGCTCTACCCTGCGATGCGTGCGGCGAACCTCGACCCGGTCAGTGCGCTATCTTACGACTGACGAGCGGCGGCAGCGTGCACGATGAATTGAAAGATAAAAGCTGTGCTGTTTTTAATTTATCGTTGCGGCGTTCATAGTTGAATTGTAATGAGAACGATTCTCAAAGCTGAAAGTCTGGAAAAGACGTATCGCATCGGGAGCTTGGACGTGCCCGCTCTGCGCGGCGTCTCGCTCGATTTGGAAGAGGGCGAGTTCCTTGCGATTATGGGGCCTTCGGGGTGCGGTAAATCCACGCTCCTGCACTTGCTCGGAGGATTGCTGACGCCGACCTCCGGTCGCATCATCATTGACGACGAAGACCTGACGGCGGCCTCGGACGCGCGGCGCACAGACATCCGTCGGCGCAAAATCGGCTTCGTCTTCCAGCGTTTCAATCTCTTCCCGACGCTCACGGCAGAAGGAAATTTGCGGCTCGCCGAACGCATCCACGCAGGGGGCGGGAACGGCAAGAAGGACGATCCCGAAAGGCGGCGCGAAGTTTTGCGCCTGTTGCAACTCGAAGACAAAATGCACCACAAGCCGCTGGAGATGTCAGGCGGCGAACAGCAGCGCGTCGCCCTCGCCCGCGCCATCGTCAACCGCCCGGCCATCATCCTCGCAGACGAGCCGACCGGCAATCTCGACTCGGAAAATTCCGCCATCGTCCTCAACATGTTTCAGGAGATGAATTACCGCTTCAATCAGACCATCATCATGATTACTCACAACCCGGAGGCTGCCGCCATGTGCCGTCGCATCGTCCAGATGCGCGACGGGCAGATTGTTGCGCCGATGGCGCGCGTGCAGATATAATACATGGCGGCAAGTAGTCAGACGGCGGGAAGCCAAAATTTCCAACAAACTCCCTCCGCGACAATCTAATCCCCTCGCTTTCCTCGTAATATTTTCTGACATTTGTCGTTATATTTTTATGATTTCCCCCGTGAGCCGCATTTTCAAGAAAGTTGTTTTCTGGTCGTATAGTCGTACCACGTGGCAATACGATGTGCTCTGCGCGCTGATCCTTGCTTTTATCTTCTTGACTCCAAAAAGCTGGTTCGACACAAGCGAACTCAAACACAACTCTGAGCATCAAAATGTTTCAAATGGAGCGGTAAAACTGCTCATCAGCCCTCAAATTCTGGGGCCAAATCCCGACCGACAGGCCATCGAACGCGGCGTGCAAATTGCAACGGGTAAATCAGGCGCGCGCGTCAAGAGTTGGCGGCCTGTGCAGGGCGAAGGCGGCAGAACAATCGCCTTCGAGGTTGACATCGAGTAATCATTCACTATAATCGCACGGTTTTGAGACCGGGCGGAGTCTCCCTTAATTTCTCAAAGGAGTAAGCATGAAGAAGTTAGTTACGCTTGGCCTCGTTTTGGCGCTGTTAGTTGTGACCCCCGCAGTTGCTCCCACAAGCAACGCGAACGCGCAGAGCGCAGGCTTAGTCAGTTCAATTCTGAATCGCATGGAACGCAATCGTCGCGATCTGAAGAGTTTGCGCGCAGGCATCACGATGCAGAAGTACAACGCGCAGATCAAGGATTACGATATGTATGAGGGCGCGGTGCAGTATGTGCCGGGCAGCGGGCGCAACGTCGCTGTGCGCGTTGACTGGCAACGACCGGCGCGCGAATCTTTAGCGGTCAAGGACGGGGAGTATACGCTGCTTAAATTGCGCCAGAAGCTCGCCTATAAAGGCAGCACGAATTCAAGAAACGCAAAGGTGAGCGGCGTGCTCGGCTTCGGCCTGAATGTTTCGGGCGCGCAGCTACGCAACAATTTCAACGTGGAATTTCTCGGCGAGGGCACGCTCTACGGCAACCTTCACGTGACGCAGCTTAAACTGACGCCGAAGGGCGGCGCGGGCTACCAGTTCGCGGAAATCTGGGTTGACGACGGCGGTATGCCCGTCCAGACGCGCGTGGTCGAAAAGAACAACGACTTTACGACCGTCCGCCTGACGGACGTGCAGAAGAACGCGAGCATTGACAAGGATGCCTTCGTCATTCAGTTCGGCTCGGACGTGAAAATCGTCAAGGGCTAAGAGAGTCTCCGGTCAAAGTTTTTGAGCGACAGCAAAAGGGTTTCGGCATGAATAATCCCGAAGCCCTTCGCTGTTTTTGCGCGCCGTCTGAAGAATAGAGGGACGAGGCGGCTTGCTTTCGGGCGGCCTTCTTTTGTATGTTCTCCGTCGAGAGTTTCGATGAAAGGGAACCGAAGCCGGGCGCGCTTTCAGCATTTTGCTGTTCACCCTCTTCGACGCCAACCCGGCTAACTAAAACAGACCTGATGAAGAGAAGCACATTTCTCAAGATAAAGTTGCGGGAGGCGAAGTTTATCTCGCGCGGACTGCTTTCGTCGCATCATCCGGTGCTCGCGCACGTCATCCCGATGCGGCGCTGTAATCTCGATTGCACCTACTGCAACGAATACGACAAAGTTTCCGAACCCGTCCCGCTCGAAGAGATGCGGCGTCGGCTCAACAAACTCGCCAGCCTCGGCACGTCCATCGTCACCGTCTCCGGCGGCGAGCCGATGATGCACCCCAAGATTTTCGACATCATCTCGCACATCCGCCAGCGCGGCATGATCGCCGGACTCATCACCAACGGCTTTTACCTGACGCCCGAAAAGATCGAGCGGCTCAACGCGTCTGGACTCGAATACCTGCAAATCAGCATTGACAACGTCGAGCCTGACGAGGTCTCGAAGAAATCCCTACGCCTGCTCGATAAGAGACTGGGCTGGCTCGCAGAGCACGCGAACTTTCACGTCAACATCAACTCGGTCATCGGCGGCGGCATTAAAAACCCAGAGGACGCCGTGACCATCGGACGCCGCGCCATCGAACTCGGTTTCTCGACGACCGTCGGCGTGATTCATGACGGGCACGGCATCCTGAAGGCGCTCGCCGAAAGAGAGCAGCGCGTCTATCAGGAGATGAAGCAGTTGGACAAACAAGATTACGCGCGGCTCGGCGGGTTTCAGGATAACCTCGCCGCCGGTCGTCCGAACGACTGGCGCTGCCGTGCGGGCGCGCGCTATCTCTACATCTGCGAGGATGGACTCGTCCACTACTGCTCACAGCAGCGCGGCTTCCCCGGCATCCCGCTCGCCGATTACACGGCGAAAGATTTCGAGCGCGAGTACAACGCCGAAAAACCCTGCGCCCCGCTCTGCACCGTCGCCTGCTCGCACAAGGTCGCCATCCTCGACAACTGGCGCAATCCGCAGAAGCCCTTCGAGCAAACGGAAAAAGCTAAGGCCGAGCCGGGACAGAAACCCGTCGGCGAAATGCTGCGCGCCGAGTAAGCCCTCCTCCAACAACGGTAAGTAAGATTCAAGATTTTGATTGTTGAAGGCGCGTGTATGCCTGCTCGCAGTTGCGGTCGGGGAGAGTTTGGGTGCAGGCGCGGCTCTGAAGAAATTTTTGATATGCGGGTGCGGCTTCCGTCGTACGACCGAGCGCGTCGAGCGCGGAGGCGATGCGGAAGGAAAGTAGTTCGTCGGGTTCGCCTGCGCTTTCGGCGGCGCGAAATTCGGCGAGGGCTTCCGCCGCGCGCCCCATGTCGAGGAGTTCGATGCCGAGCAGTTTGCGTGTATGCGGGTCGTCTTCGGAGACGAGCGCGGAGCGGTATTCGCGTATCGCACGCTCATGCTGGTCGGAGAGCCTTGCCTGACTCGCGCGCGCGAGGTGCGCGTCGAGGCTTTTGTAATCCAGATAAAAATAGCCAGCGCCGAGCGCGGCGAGCGTCGCCGCGTAGAGCAGCGGCCAGACGAAATCCCGCTTCATTCGTTTGGCGGCGTGACGCGCCTCGACTGCCGCAGACTTGGACGCGAAAGTGCGCGCGATGAAATAGAGCGGCAGCAGGACGGGCGTTAACAGGAGAACGAGCAGAGTCCAGACGGTGACGGCGAAAACGCTGAGGCCGCGACGACGCGCGTCGGAGAGCACCCACGTCGAGAGCATGACTGCGAGGGCGAAGCTGACCGGGCGCAAGCCGTCGGCGAGCGTGGCCGAAGAGATTTGCCAGCTTCTAATATCCAATGCGCTTTTCTCTCTTAGTGGTGCGCTGTAGGTTAGGGCTGGGGCACGGACTCGCCGACCGTATAGACGGCGACGGAACTGGAAAGCCCCATCCCTGAGAGCCTCCCCGCCATGATGACGAACGTCTCGCCCTGCTGCACGATGCCTGCTTCGAGCAGCGTCTGTTCACCGATGCGAAGCATGTCTTCCGTGTTCTCGCAAGGCGTGTGAATGAGCGCCTCGACGCCCCAGATGAGAGCCAGTTCGTTCAGCACGTTGCGGTTCATCGTCAGCGCGACGATGTGCTGTTCGGGACGCAGGGCTGAGAGCCGCCGTGCCATCAAACCCGATTCAGTAAAGACCGCAGTTGTTTTCGTTCCCAACTCTTCCGCCGCGAACGCCGCCGCTTCGCAGAGCGCGCGGCTGACGCGACCCGATTGCTTGCCTGCCCATTTCTGAATGTCGTTCGAGCCGGTCTTTCTGCCGGTCTCCGCCGATTCGATAATGCGCGCCATGGTCGCCACCGTCACGACCGGATACAGCCCCGTCGCCGTCTCAGCCGACAGCATCACCGCATCCGACCCGTCCCAGACGGCGTTCGCCACATCCGAAGCTTCGGCGCGCGTCGGGCGTGGTTCGTTAATCATAGATTGAAGCATCTGCGTCGCCGTGATGACGAACCTGCCCTTGCGGTTGGCCTCTTCGATGATGCGCTTTTGATAGACAGGCACGAGTTCGACGCTCGTCTCAACGCCGAGGTCGCCGCGCGCGACCATCACGCCGTCGGTCGCCGCAATGATTTGTTCAAGATTGGTGATGGCTTCGGCCTTTTCAATCTTGGCGACGAGCGGCTGCTTGCCGCCTGCGGCGGTGATGAGCGCCTTTGCCTCGACGCAATCTTCGGCGCGGCGCACAAAAGAGAGCGCGATGTAATCAACATTCTGCTTGACCGCCCATTGGAGGTCGCGCCGGTCTTTGTCTGTGAGAGATGGAATCGGCAGCGGCACGCCCGGCAAATTGATGCCTTTGCGTTCGGAGAGCGTGCCGCCGTTCAAGACGCGGCAGACAACATCCGTGTCGGTCGTGCTTTCGACGTGCAATTCAATCGCGCCGTCATCGAGCAGGATGCGCGTGCCGGGGCGCACGTCGCGCGCCATCCCCGCGTAGTTGGTCGAAACCTCGCGCGCGTCGCCGACGACCGAGCGGGTGGTAATGGTAAAGATCGCGTTGGGTTCGAGCGTCACGGGCTGACCGCCCTTGAGCACGCCCGTTCTGATTTTCGGCCCCGATAAGTCAACGAGCACCGCAAGCGGCCTCTTCATCCGGTCGGCGGCCATGCGCGCTCGCTTGATCGTCTCGGCGTGCTCTTCCTGCGCGCCGTGCGACATATTGATGCGGACGGCGTTAGTGCCCGCCGCCAGCAGCGAATCCAGCACTCCCGGCTCGGGCGACGCAGGGCCGAGCTTGGCGAGTATCTTGGCTCTTCTCGACTTTAGAAGTTCCTCTCGGCAGACAGTGTAAAGGTCTGCTTGATTGTCATCCTTGAAAAGAAAAGATGAACGCAGCCGCGTGAACGATGAATTGGAAAACAGCAAAGCTTTTATCTCTCAGTTCATTGTTCACGTCGCGGAGTTCATCTTTTATTGTTCAGTCTGCTTTGCTTCCGAGCGCGGACTGGACGGCTGAATCAATGCCCGCTTTAACTTCTTCGTCGAAGCCCGTGAAACGGCGGACGAGACGACCCTGACGGTCGAAGACGAATGTCTTCGGGATCGCGTCGTCGTCGGCGGAGAGCATCTCGACGAGTTCATCGTCCGGATTGCCGAGCTGGTATTGAATCCCAAGCTGCTCGACAAACTGCGGAACTTTCAACTGATCTTCGGGGCCGCCCGCGTTTAAGCCGATAACATTTACACCCTGCGAGCCATACTGTCTCTGAATCGTGACGAGATGTGGAATCTCTTTCAAGCACGGCGGGCAGTAGGTCGCATAGAGATCGAGCACGACGACTTGCCCTCGATAATCGGCGAGCTTGGCGCGTCGCCCGTCGAGCATCGTCCACCCAACCTCGCGCGTCGCTGCTTCGTGCGCGGATGCGACGGGCGGCATCGGCAGATTGGTGCGCGCCGGAGGCGGCTGCGAGGCGGGCTGAGTTTTTGCAGCTTGCGTCGGCGGCGTCGTTCCTTCGCTCGCCGCATACTTCGCGCCGGAGCCGCACGCCGAGAAGGCGAAGACGCAGAGAAGCGTCAACAGAATTGTCGCTCCACGCCGTCGCTCTGTCCAAATTTCGACAAAGATGAAACTCATGCTGTCGGAAACTCCTTCAACGAGAGAGAGGGCTACATTTTACACGACGCGCCGCAGGGACGCACACCTCGACAAAGGTTTGCCCCCCGGCGCAATACGGTCGTCGTCCGCAAAAGAGAGGCGCGCATTGTGCGCGTCGGGAATCAGTAGGTCTCGCCCGTGCCGTCGTTTGAAGGATGAGTGTCGGGGCTGGCGTCTTCGAGGTTCGGCGGAGGCTCTTCAGATGGAACGCTGTAGTCTCCGTTAGCCCATGCGCCGAAGTCAATCAGCTTGCAACGTTCGGAGCAGAAAGGACGCATGGGGTTGTCTTTCCACTCAACTGGCTTCCCACAGATCGGACATTTCATAACTGGTCAATGGTGAACGGCAAATGTTGAATGGCGAAAAAGCAGTTTCTCTTTAGCATTTGCCATTGACCGTTTACCTTCTTTCTTACTATTTACCTGCGGCTCAGGCAACGGCGATAGATGCCGGAGTCTTGATTAAGATTTTTCGATCAACGAAATCAATAATACCGGCGCGGCGCATGGCGTTCAAGCGCACCGTGACGCTCTCTCGCGTCGAGCCGAGGATGGAGGCGATTTCGCGGTGGGGCAGCGCGAGGTCAATCAGCACGCCTTCCGGCTCGGTGCGGCCGTAACGTTCGGAAAGTTCGGCGAGCAGTTTATCGAGACGCGCCGGGATAGCGTCGAGCGCAAAGTTGGCGACGCGGCGTTCGGCGCGCGCAAGGCGTTGACCGATGAGACAGAAGGTGTAATCATAAAGCTCGCGGTTCGACGCCATCCCCCCTTGAAATTCTCCTACAGGAATCCGCAGCAGTCGCACGTTCTCGTAAGCGACGGCGCACTTTTCGCGCACCTCAGCCGGTGTATAGAGCGCCGATTCACCGAAGAGCGAGCCTGCGCCGATGATGTCGATGACGGCTTCGCGCAGCGTCGCTTCTTCTATCGAGCAGATTTTGACGCGCCCGCGCGCGATAATGTAGAGCGCGTCGGCCTGCTCGCCACGGCGGTAGATAAAACGGCGACGCCGGAAATCAACGGCGGTTGAAGCGCGCGCCAGTTGGGTGAGCAGTTCTTCGCCGAGTTTAGCGCCGATTTCCGACAGGCGGATGAATTCAGCGCGTTCTGCTACATTCAGGTTGCAAGCGCGTAGATGTGGCATCTTGGGGGAACACCTCGATTTGACGGATAAAATTCAGGGTACTTTAGTTCAGTGAGAAAAATTGGTTCACGCGACTTGCAGCGAGGTGGCTTAGAAGGAAAAATACCGAACCTTATTGAGCCGGATTAGAAACGGAATCGAGCGCGCAACCGCTTAAAGCAGTTACGTAGGTTTCAACTTTTGATAAAGTATTTTTTTTCGTGCACGTTCGTTCAATGAGGACAGGCAAGCAAACTTTAAAACGAACGTAGCAATTGAAACCGTCCTTGATGACGACGCACTCTAGCACGAAGAATGAACGCGCGCAAGACCTGTTTGATGACAACTTTTGTAGCAAATCCGCCGGCGGTTCCTCGCGCCTGAATCTTTTATGGCAACCAAATTCAACGTGCTCGTCGTAGACGACGAACCCGACAAACGTCAACTGCTCGCCTTCGCGCTCGAAGAAGCTGCGGATCGGCTCGTGCAGGCGCGCCTC
>CAXTRQ010000090.1:0-23567 GCA_964246705.1 uncultured Pyrinomonadaceae bacterium | reverse complement strand
GCCGCCGAACTTCTCTTCCTTAAACTGGCCTTTCGACGCGAGGCGTCCGGCCGCGACGAGCGCGCCCGCGTTGAACGTGCCGTGCGCGATGGCGACCGTATTATCAATCTTCAACTTCCCGCCGGGCAGATTCACAAAACGCACCCCGACCGCGAGACGATCAAATGCACGCGCATCAATCCCCGTGCGCGTCTTGAACTGTTCGATGTCGGAGTTGACTTCCGCTAACTTCGTCGGATCGCGCGCCAGCGCGCGGGGGATGGCATCGGTAATCAAACGCTTAAAGTCAACGACGACGACCGCATCGGACGCGGGCAGTGGCACAATGTTCTGGCTCGCCGCCCCGGCAGCCGGAGTTTGACCTGTGCGCGCGCCGCCGCTCGTCTGTGCGTTCCCCGCAAACGAAACGAGCGCGAACGCCAACGCGAGCGCCATACACGAAACATAAAAATTCCTTCTCATAAACCTTCAATCAACCTTTCACACTTTTCGATAAATTGGTGGATGGGAGAACCGTTGCGAGTTGTCGGATGCCATGCCGCCCGCCCCGCGTTGGCTCTCAAACAGGAATCCGGCATTTAACTCCAAAATTTCGCCAGCATCACTTTCATTTAACATCGGCGGAATCGCTCATCACTCATGCTGGCTACTTAAAAACTGAAACCGGCCTCCTCTTGATGTTAACATACGGCGCGGAACGCTCGCGAACAGAGCCGCAACCTCCCACCCTTTCTTTCAGGCAGCGCATGAGCCGCCCCTCAACGCTCTCTATCCAAACATGCTTCGTCTTACTGATGCTTTAGAGATTGAGGACGCGCGGCGTCAACTCTCCGAACTGCTCGACGCGCGCGGCGCTTGGTTCTGTCTGGCGAGAGAGGATGGCGCGGCAAACGAACTGCGCCGTGGCGAATGGGAGTTAAGCGTGAGCAGCGGCGCGCTTCGCTTTTCTTTCTGGGGCGACGCGGGCGCACGCACGTGGCGCATCGCCGGTTGGGAGAAATGCGGCGAGAAATTGCGACTCGACTCGACGCGACGCATGGGAGCCGAACGCGCCACGCTCGAACTCGTCCCGTGCGCTTCGGTCAGCGCCGCCAAAGCTCTCATCGCCAGCGCGCGCACAGACGTTTGCAAGCAACTGGCGATGCTCGCCAGCGCGCACCTCGGCAGCGCGCGAATTGAAAGCGCGAAATTGAGCCGTGGCGCGCGTCGCGGCGAGCCGGGGCGTTACACGCGCATCACACTCAAACTCCCGCGCGGGCGGATTGCCGTCGCCGCGCCGGCCGTTGATTTGGGAAGGGAAGAGTCGGACGCTTTTCTCACCTCATCGCTGCTCTGGTTCGAGCGTCTCTGTGAAAGAGCGCGCCAGACTTCATCCATTCCCCAAAAGTTGTTTCTCCTTGCGCCGCGCAAACTCTGCGAAGCGACCTGTGAACGCGTCGCGCTGCTGCGCGGCGAACTCAGACGCGCGATAGAGATTTACGAAGTCGGCGACGAACAGCAAATTCTCATGCGAACACACGCCCCAGAATTGAGAGAACTTCTGGCGGCTGCGCCGCGCTTCTTTCATCCCGTCGAAAGAAGGCCGAGCGCCTTGGCCGTGCGGATCGTCGCGCTCGCGCCAGAAGCCATTGACGTGGTACGTGCACGCCGAGGCGAGACGTTGCGTTTTCACGGTCTGCCTTTCGCGCGCGTCCGTCGCTTGATGAACCGCGAACAAGCTTGGTTCGGTATCGAGGGCGCATCGAAGAGGCGTTTGATTGATGAGGAAAACTGGCCGGAACTTCTCAAACTAGTAGCCGAACTCACCGCGCATCGCCGCGCAGATGCTTGTGACCGACGCCACATCATGTACCGCGCGCAGCCGGAAGCATGGCTCGAATCCATCCTGCGCCGCGACATCACACGCCTCGACCCCGGCCTCATCCTCTCCCCGCTCCACTCGCAATTTCGCCCTTCGTCAGAAAGAAGCGCAGGCACGCGCCCCCTAGATTTGCTTGCGCTCAGACGCGACGGGCGTCTCGTCGTCATCGAACTAAAAGTCGCGGAAGACGCTGCTCTCGCCTTGCAGGGCGCAGACTACTGGCGCAGGGTGGAAACTCACAGACGACACGGACGAATGACAGACGCGCGCTTCTTCGGCGATGCGGAAATCGCCAACGAACCACCTCTCGTCTATCTCGTCGCGCCCCTCCTCCGCTTCCACCGCTCCTTCCATACTCTGGCGCGCGCCATCCGACCCGAAATCGAAATCTATCGCTTCGACCTCAACGAAGACTGGCGCACTGGCGCACACGTCACATACCGTTGTGATTTAGCATGATTAGTGGCAATTTTTGCCACTAATTACGCTAAACCCATCAATCAAGTGAAAGCGAGCTTGTAGAAGAATAGCTGGTTTGGCTATGTATATGAGACTGGACATAAGTGACAAGTTATAACTATGACCGGGAACATCATAGTTGTCAGAGGCGCGAAATTTAAGGATAGCAGGCTGTATTTATGAAATAGTGTTGTTGGCGAGGTCACGTTTTAAATCACGTAAAGTTAGGCGAACTTCAAGCATGTTTTTCGATGCTTTGACTCGTGCCGCAACACGCTTAACAGACGGATATATCCCTTCTGAATTAAGCGTATCCACAATCTTTGAGATTTCTTGGCGCAGCGACTCCTTTCGCCTTTCTACGCGAGCCTCGACGTATCCTTCAAACCGCCGTGCAATCGCTTTGGTAAGCTCAGGAAATCTAGTTCGGAGTCCACGTGGAGATAGCCCAAGAGAGCGTGCAACCTCACTCATGGAAGGGGCAGGGTCTTTAGATAATTCTTCCTTCAAGTGTGTCTCCACAAGTTGCCAGTCGGTGTTGCGCCAATAGTTGTTATATCGAGAAACAAGCTGCCGGATTATCTTCAGAAAATGATGCCTCAGCGAGACTGCATTACAGCCGATGCGTTGCGCTACCGCGACAACGGAAGGTGGTGGGATCTCCTTTAGAGCGATTTGCAATATACATAATGCCTTGGCTTTATCGATACGTGTATAAAAATGGTCAGCATAGCGTGCCAGAATGGTAGCGCAGAGTTCCGGAAACTGCTTTTGTAGTTTCACTCTATACCACCCCGTGATCCTTACGAATGTTTGCAAGGACTCAGGCCGGTCACTTGTAGCGGCGGCTGCCAGTATTATCTTTACTTCCTCATATGATTTCGGCGCCTTTTTTAACCTATGATTACTTGCGCCTTTTCTTTCCACCACCTTCTTTATAGAGCCGTCTTCTATTTCTAAGCTTCCACAGAGGAAGGGCAGTAGTGGAACGCCAACCGTATAGGTTAATCGGAGGATCGTCTCAAGAATCGGTATTCGTTCACCCTTGAGCCAACTCTGCAAACGTTTCGACGATACTTCAAATTGAGAAGCAAAACGGCTAACTCTTCCACAGCCAAAATTGTTTACACAGTATCTCAATGATCTCGCCACTTGTTCACGTACTGGAACTGAAATGCTTGGGGCGTTCGCAAGGAGTTCCCCAACAGATTTGGCCTTCCATAATTGCTCTTCTGCGTCTTCCCCTGTCCCGAGGAAATTATTTGAGCTTATGGTATTAAGCGAGAGACCTAACCATTCTTTGCAATGTGTACAAAATCCAGGTCGTGATCGTGAGGCGAAGTGGAGAAGATGTGCTTCGCACTTAGGGCAGGACGACGTTAGGGAGATTTTATGTAACGGGCATACTGTTACGGCCTCTAGTGCCCAGATCAGTGGGTCATAAACTACTTCGTCTATTTCCCGCCAGCTTTCATAACATGCGGGACACCATGCTCGCTTTGTGCTGATCAAAGACTGACCTGGGAGTACATTCGCCCAAGTACTCATCGCTGTTGAGGCGAGGTCATGCCGCATGGTCAGCAGTTCTAATGCCTTGATGAGGTTCAAGGCGATTAACCCCGAACCGTTTATAGCACGGTGAAAACAAGAGAAATTGAGCGGCATCATCTTCAAGGTGCTTGCCAGGGGTATGACTGCCTTCAGTAGAGCATTAGGGGTCACGAAATGTTCTTGTGCCAGTCGTGCGGCGTAACCACTCAAGGACTCCACGTATGGTGTGCCAAGACCTCTTGGTTCAAGATGGTAGAATTTACTGCGCGGGGGAATGGTGAATGCTTGATTTTCCCACAGGTCTGCCCTAACGCTTATGGCATCGCTCATGACTTCCATCAGTTAGCCTCTGATACTCATAATTTTAAGCCAAGTGCGCATTCTTGACGTACCTCGCGAAGGGACGCGAGCGCCACCTTGCTGCTCCTCAGGTACATCGGCTTCGATAAGTGTTGCGACACTTTGCGCACTGACGGGTAAGTGCCTTGTTTGTAGAGGGCAATCGCAATGCTCTTCACCTCTCTTCGAAGTGACTCCCTCTTGAGGACACGAACCTGCCGCATATAAAGCGCATAACGGTTAGCAATCTCATGGCAAAGATGTGGAAAGCGTTTGTACAGGCTGGTATGGCTCAACTTCAATTGTTCCGCAATGGCCTTGAGATGTAATGGAGGGTTATTGCACAGGGAATCCTGTAGGGATGCCTTGACTATACTCCAATGCTCTTCACGTCGTTTGAGCAAGTTCTTTGATAAGCGGATGCAGAGCGCTGGATATCGCTTGACCACCGCTGTTCTACTACATCCAAATTCACGGGCTATTTCGGAGACGCTTAGAGGGGCTGCACTTTCTACCTCGACTTCAATCCGTTCGCTAACTTGTGTCCAAAAGTCCCGCCTCAGATTCTCAACGTGTTCTCTATATTTAGAGAGGGCTTGTTGACATAAGTCCGGGAATTTAGAGGATAACGTGCTGGCATGGCAATTTAAGCGGCTCTTTATCTGTGCCATTGCGAGAGGAGGGTGTATTTTAAGCAATGCTTCAAAAACGCATCTAACTTCTCTCACTTTTCTGTTGGGCCAACGGTGAGGTGTTAGAGAGTGTCTTGTGCTCTGCGAATGGATGCTATCTGACTCATTTAAAATCGAATCTTCCACTCTCTCTGGGAAGGCTCCTATAACCAGGTCGAGAACAGATACTTTGGTGAAGAATGAGATTGTTAATAGAGTCGATAATTGAGGCACACTTTTGCCGTGGCATAAATCGTTGACTGTTGACTGGGAGAGTCCTGATCTACGTGCGAAAGCCAGTTCATTCTTAAAAGGTGAATTCCGAATGCTCCGCGAAATTGAGTTGGCTAAGATTGAACTTTGAGGTGATGATATTGTAGCTGGAACTGATTTAAGCAACTCGCTTATCTGAGTTTCTACCCATTGCTGCCTTCTCAATTCTTCGCTGTCAACTAACTTTTCCGCGTCGGAAGCAGCGGAATTTAGTTCTCCAAGCCAAGCCTGACATATGTTGCAGTATCCTGGACGGGAGCGAGAAGCAAGTAATCGCAGTTCACTGCTGCACTGGTGACAACGTGATCGCAACCGACGCTGATGCCGAACGCATGCTGTAATTGCCACAAGCGACCAGATGAGCGGTTCGTATATGGTGCCATCATTACGATGCCATTCCTCGTAACACCCCGGGCACCATGCCCGCTTCGGCCGTATCAGCTGGCGGTGAGATATTATTCTCTTCCATGGAAGCATCGTGAGATAACGTAAATCATCTCTCATCGTGAGTTTTTTTAGTGCGCCGATGTAAGATTCTGCCGTTATCCCGTGTCCATCGACGGCCGGAGCCAGCGTGCGAAAGGAATTCGCCAGTACGGCTTTCTTGTTCGATCGTGCCTCGCTGTTCCGCAAGTGATTCTTGTTGAGTAATGGGGCGATTTCATAGCCGAACAGGACTGCTAACGTTACGCTGTGAGCGACGGCCAATCGAGCACTGTAACCCGTCGCGCTCTCCACCAGACCGGTCCCTATCCCTATCGGCATCATGTGATAAAGCTTGCTTCGAAGAGGAATAGGCATGGCCTCCCATTTGATTAGTTCGTTCATGTTCAAAGAATTATGCGGCACGCTTTTTTCTTCCTCCGCCAACAGCATCTCGTGCTGGCGCACGCTCGACCTTCCTATTTCTTCTGGCGGTCTTTTTATCTCGTTTCTTATCGTTGGTACTGCCCCCTGCCTGCTTAACGTCATCTTCATTGCGCGGCGGTGAGGTGTCTTCCGATTCGTCGAAGAAAGCACCTTTGAGCATCCGTAACTTGATGAGCCCGATTTTCCCTTTTTTCTGTACGAGTTGCTGCTCGCCCTCAACGATTTCCTTTGAAATTGTTTCGAGAACATCTTCTGGGGGTTCATGTTTCTCAAGATCATTCAGCATAACAGTCCCTCGCCCGT
Organism: uncultured Pyrinomonadaceae bacterium; assembly: GCA_964246705.1. Lineage (GTDB taxonomy): Bacteria > Acidobacteriota > Blastocatellia > Pyrinomonadales > Pyrinomonadaceae > DASZCR01. The sequence continues at coordinate 17,240 of CAXTRQ010000090.1, read as the reverse complement.
TTTCGAGAACATCGCCGAGGGCATCCGTAAACCAGACTTTCAGCAAACCGACAAGTCCCAGACTCATCGTCAAGCAATATTCAAATATTTCCGGTTTATCGAAATTAGGAGACTCAGGGACAGGCATCTTGGAGGCGAGGTCTAGAACTACCGCCGCAAACGATTTGAGATCCGGCTTGCTATTAGGATGGTATCGGCTGAAATGAATTGGCCTGGTGCTGCGGGCACCGATTTGGCCGCTAAGGTTCGAAAGCTTTAGCAGATCGAAGTTACCACACAGGATGTGCAGTGCCTTGCTGGTATTGGCAACAGACTTAATCACCTCGACATGTGAGCGGTGCAAGTTCGAAGGGCTTCCTATGACTAGGCTCTGTGCCTCATCCACCCCAAAGACGCGCGTCTGACGATGCTTAGCGGCATTCTCGAAAGATCGCCTCAGAATGTCTTCCTGTTCGAACTTGTAATCCGAGGGGGCATGTCGGGCATTCCTATCGGGCGCAATGCTATAACCTGCCGACTTGTGCTCTATCAGCGGTTCGTGAAGAGCCTTCAAGCATCCGTACCAATGATCCCTCCACTTGTACCCGCGCTTGTAGGCATACGCTTCCATCCAAGCGGCGGGTAGAAAGCCTGGATCCTTCTCCATCTCGGACATTTTTTCCAAGAGTATGCTGTTGATTACACCTTGCAGGAGAGTTGTCTTACCGGCCCGGGTTGGGCCGACGACCATAATGATGCCTTCGTGTCCACGAAGCTTTATTGCGCTTTTAACTTGGGATGTTACGTCTTTGAGTCTGTCGTGGGCTGTTTTGTACTGCCTGAATTCTTCTAAACTCACAGCCCAGTCGGTAGATTGACCATGCTTAACTATCTTACCCATATTCTTACCCCACGTACTCCTCAAGTGATTGAATCGTGCTGGTATCGATGTCCGCAAATAATGAACGCCCTGAAGCTGGTGCGTCAGCGCTCTTGAGCGAAGCACTTGCGTCTACAGCGTCTGCCTGCGGATTGAATTCGTGGAACAGATTGCCAAGGATTCTTCTTAACGGATGCTCATTGTCTCTCTTTTGTGATTGCGCACGCCTCCGCGCTTCGATCAACTTCTCCTCCTTAGCCTTGTCCTCCCTTAACTTTAGCGCCCTCTTTATGGCTCTATCCGTCAGGCTTTGTGAGTAATCTTGTTTACGTTGACGCTCCTCGGCGCTAAATATTTTGCGCTCGCGCTCGGTAAGCCGTTCTAGACGTAAGTAACGATTGCACACGCAACGGACCCATTCATTCTTTACACGCACATACCCATACAGGATGTTGTAAGGGTCGTACCGCACCTCTATATCCGACTTGACTGGTACAGATTCGAGCTCATCACATTCGTAATAATCACCGTCAATCTTGACACGTCCGCCATTCTGGACTTTCGCCGTCGTCTTCTTAGTCGAAGGCATCGTTAGAATTAGAAACTCTCTGTCGTAAACGAGTAGCCTGTGGCGCCTCTCACCGGTCAGCCTCAGCGTTGACTCGAAGACGTCGCGTGGGGAACGTTTAAGCGTCCAGTGAATATCCGTGTCATAACAGTTATAAGCCCAATCACATAGGCTCTCATCGAGAATTTCCATCGTCCAAGCAGCAAGCCTGCTTGGATCATGTGACCTGCTAACTTGACGCACATTGCGCCTGAGTTTGGTATTACCACGGAGGAGGTGGATAAATTCAGTGTTGGTTGTATTAAACACTCGTTCGATCACTGAGCCGAAACGTGGCTCATTACCCGGCCGGGTCTTGATGGTGATCTCGAAGGCAGCAGCCAGCGTCTCGAAATACACGCTACGGAAATCACTTCCTCCATCGACTACGATCGTCTGCGGAAGGCGCCCCCACCGGCGAACACACTCTCGGATAACCATCATGTTAGAGCGATAGCTAGGGGGATCAAACGTTATAAAAATAGCCAGCATACGGCGTGAAAATGCGTCGATCATCAGGGTAAGCCATGGTCTTCTTCGATTCTCACCCGTCTCAGGATCTACAAGCTCGATGTCGAGTTCGGTGTGGTCAATGTGAGCGATCTCAAAAGGGCGGCAACCATGAGGCGGGGTGTCTTTCTCCAGCCATAAGTAAAAAGGCTGCTTTGCATACGCTGCCCTTTGCCCAAGTCTCTTAAGCGTCTGTAAGTACTCGGGCCGCTTCTTTATATACCGGATGAATGTTGTGTAATGGGGCGGCCGGAACTTAGGGCTATGTTCCTCGCACCACAGCACGAGTTTCGACCAGACGGCGAACATGCCTTGCGCTACGTCGTTCTCGTAATCAACTTCGATGAGCCGTTCCATCTCTGCACGAACGGCTGGTTCGATCCTGACCGTCTGGCGGTCTCCCCTGCCGCTATAATCGAAAACAACCCCGGCGTAGCCAGATCCATAAAGGCGCTGTCCGGTTTTCCATCGTGCCTTCCATCTAGCGAGCGTTCTCTCTGGCACCTGCTCCGGTAGGGGATCACCGTGAAAGTGACACTCCAAAATTTGCTTGATGCGGTTGGCTTTTAATATTGCCTTCTTTGTCCCTGAATTGATTCTTGCTAGTGCTTCATTCTCATTGTTGGACGCTTCATCAAAATCCAGACATCTGATCGCGTCATCTTTAACTAGCCTTTCGAAATGAGAGAGTGATAGACAGGGTTCAGTTCCGTCCTCACCCTCCATGTAAACCTTGTCCTCCGCCACAAGTACAACACGAAGGATTCTATTGTTGATGGCGAATCGCGCCCCCTCTCGAATCCCGACGTACTTGGCTTTTGCATACTCAAAATAAGGATCAATAGGGCGGTGTAATTCTGCTGCCTCTTGACTGAGGAAAACCCAAACATGCTTGCGCTCATTGAGCAACTCAGCCGCTAAATCAACGTATAGCCCTCCTCTTGCAATGAGGGTGTAAACATCATCAGCCGTTCCACCTGCAACTAACGTCATCTCGATTAGCTCACCCAAAGTGATACAGCCGACATTATTGACCATTGCAGTGATATCAGTACGTATGGCTAAAGAAACGGGAGGGGTATTTACATTCAGATAGTCCTCAAGGAAGAGTATGTTGTTATAGAGTGTGCGGTCTATTTCAGCAGAGGAGATTGTCCTGTGGGAGAAGCCATACTGCTTTAACGCTTTCTCTACAGGGGAACAATGCCATTGGCCGTCTTTGCCAAGTTTGTACATCCAAGGCTTTTTCTTCGCCAGAGCCCGAAGCTCTTCCTCAGTTTTACATTCGATAAACTCAAAACATGTGTCGGTAATGACGAAAAAGTCAGGGGTATATGTAGTCCCTGACTTTCTCCCTTTTTCGTTTTCATATTCGATTGTGAACGTGTAAGGCTGATCGTAATACTCGCGAATATTATTGTAATCACGACCGTACTGTTGGGGATATTCGAGTTTGTAGATAACTGGCAATTCACATGTATGGCTCTCGAATTGTATCGTGACGCCCATCCGCCGACTGGGATAACGGCCCCTCACGTTTTTCTTGCTGCCGCGTACTAGACGAACCGGGGGTGAAGTTCGAATCTTGGTGATGATCTCAATTGCGGGTTGAGGCAAGTCGAATTTCAAGCATAAAAACTCAAACTCGTCATCCGTTAGTTTCCCCTTAACCTGATTAGCACTCGATATTGTATTTTCTTCCTGTTCGACCTTTAGCATCTTCTAACTCCTTAACAGAAACAGTCTCTTAGCATAAGCAGTACCTTGATCCAGCCTAGGTGGACAAAACCAAAGCGGTTCTCGCGGTGAAAGTCAAAGTACGCCGCAATACGACAGAACTTTTGCAGTTCCGAAAGTAGAAAGCAGTCTTGATTTAATGAGAACTTCGTTCAGGGCCAGCAATGCTGCGCTATAGCCACGTTACGAGAAGCACTTATTGCCAACCGCAAGTCGCCAGTAATCTATTGGCAGGCTAATCGATGGATAGCTAGATGTAGCTCTATACGAAAACTAGAACTATGAACAGCCAGTTGAACGAATTGTTAGTAGCTATGTTTTGGATTTGTCGTACAACGCTTCTTCTCCTAATTAAAAAGGCGAAGAGTTGCTAGACTAGCGGGTGATCCGGGTGATGCGGGTGATGCGGGTGATCGGATATAATGGCAGTCAAGCTCCTCGGTCGCCAGATCCGACTTGAGAGCCTAGGATGCATCATGAGGAGCCAACTCGTGATGCATCCGCTCAAAGAGCGAAACAACAGGGCGCAAAAATTATCACGCAATTTCTTAACCGTCAATGCTTTTGATCAACTCTTATTTCTATAGCGGCTTCGAAGAAGCATTTCTATTTCATTAGTGTAACGAGCAAATCGGGGGCAATGGTTTGCAAGACACTCTGCTTGTTAATAGCCTTTCCCTTCTTGCCGAGGGAATGATAAGACAAACTTAGTAATGTGATCGCAGTCAGATTGTCAGGCTCTGATTGCACTACCTGCTCCAGCAGTTCAGCCGCTTTCTCATAGTTCGCTTGTCTAAAGTATAGTTCTCCTAACAACCAAAGCGTAGGGATGTGGCTCGGCTGAACTCCGAGGGCCGTATTTAAGTGACTTACGGCATTGCTAAACTCGCCGAGCATCATCCCAACTAATGCCAAGCCGTAGTGCCGCTCAACATCATCTGGGACGAGCCTCAAAGCCTGCTCTATATGCTCGATCATCCATAACGAGCGGCTGAACGACAGCTTTGAGCGGTCGGGCGCTGGAGGATTATTGGGCTCTACACTTTCTTCCATCTCTTAAATGTTGCCGGTGTTTATAGAATCATAGGAATTGGAAAGACGAGAAGAATCTGCCCACGTCAATCTTGTTCGGCCCGGATAAGTTCTTCGTCATGCACGTAACAAAGTAAAGGCGCGTGCCGCGTAGGTATAACCGGGTCCGGGCGAAGATGGGATACCCGCTTGTCACCCCACGCTGCTCGATCAGATAACCGTCAGGCAAGTCAACCTGCCGGAGCAGTACCCACCCAGGGGTTGCGGTATAATAGTTTTTTAGTGCTTGTTTTAATTCTTGCTCAGTTGTGGCTCCCGGTTCGCTCCGCTCACGATAAGAGACGGAGAAGAAGTTCTCGCCGTAGAAGAAGCGGTACTGATGTAGAGGAATACCATCAGTGAAACTCCGATCTATACTGTATTCTGGCTGACCTGGGAATTCGACAACGAAATCGCGGTTCAGACTTCGAAGTGTATACCACCGATTGCTAACTGCTCCTTCTGGCGACTTCTTGAGCGCGTTTCTTCGTGCGACTTCTCGTCGCTTTGGTGAATCATTTGTAAAACTGAATGAGGAGAAGAACTGTTCCGCTATCCGCTCGTCAATGCCATCTTGAGAATAAGAACCGCAAGAGAGCGTAAACATCATTCCGTTGCGAACATAGACACGTGATCTTAAATGCAGTGTGCCGGACGGGGTCTTTACAAGATTATCGAACTGTCGTCCATTGCCCGGCAGTTTCTCCTGTCTGAGAAGATCCCCAGCATTTCTTGCGTATACACCAGCGGTATTGCTCAGAGCCAGATTTACCTGCTGGGCTGTTCTCGGGGTTGGAACGAGGGGAGTAAATGCAATGAGCAACAGATTACCGTTATAATAAAATGAATAGGTTTCCAATGGCTGGCCTGTCTCTGGATCTGTAGACCCCTCGTAAGCTGGGCGGCCAGGAAAGCTGATAGTAAAGCCAGCCTCTTGATCCATAATTCTTTGCCACCCATTCTGTGCTGCAGAAACAAATGGGCTCGTAGTTAAAGCCAGCACCATAAAGGTTGCTTTTATGAGGTGTGATAGGTAGGAAATGTTTTTGTATTTCATGGTAGTACTTTAGTCACAGCAAGAATGATGCTGACGATTGCCGTACCCATACGACCGGGTACGTTTCATATCTTTGATAATTACCGACAGCAGATGATTAGCGTTGCATCTACGCGGTGCAGGTGATGCGGGACGCTGTTGAGTTTGTTCTTCATAAACTCTCGGCGAAACAGGGGCAGCACCGAACCGCAGTGATATATATCACTGCAAATATTACGAAAGCGTGCTTCCGCTGTCAACGATGTGAAATTTTCGGGCAAGATACGCACCCATCAGGAGGTAATCCTGATGGGTAGGAAAGCCAGAGAAAAGCCTCACCGGTTGGCCGAGAAATTGCTTCGAATAAGGAATACTATTGATGGAGGGTTGTCACAAGATGAAATGGTAAAACGCTTGGGCCTCGGGGCGAACATTGATAGAACCTATATATCAAAGTGGGAAGGGGCCGTTATTGAGCCATCGCTGCGGGTTCTTCTTCGTTATGCGGAATTAGCTGGAGTGATGTTAGATGTTCTCGCCGATGATAACCTTGATCTTCCCAAAAGGCTGCCGAGTAATCAAAGGTGGGAAGGTCTGAAGCGTTAAGTAGTGGGCACCATGTCTACAAGTGAGGCTGGGCCTACGGCACCCAAGAAAAGCTTCGACGATGGATGTGGCTATATTGGGAGAGCTGGTCGCGGAGTTCATTCGTCTGCGCTAGAAGCGTTCGGTGCTCAACGCCTCGTTCACCCCAAATTAGCAAGACTAAGGTCTGACCGGTACGTGCCAAATAGTCCGCTATCAGGTCGGCCCGCAGGTACAAAAAGCTGGAACGGAAGGTGTCTCCGTCAGCTTTGAACTCCCGATACATAGTGGCGGCGCGTCCCGTGCGGTCATACAGATCCCATTCGCCTTGCCGATTAGACAAACGCAAACGCTCGCAGAGAGCTGGCCCGGGGACCGTGATGCCGCTGACTTGGTTCAGCGCACTGTGATAGCTCTCCCAGCCAAATCCATACACAGGCACCTCGACGGGAATGCCAGGTAGCCATCGTTTTCCATCGTGCAAGACAAATGCCCGACGGTAGTCGCGCTTCGCCCTACCAGTGGGGCTGCGAAGGGCGCTGCCGAAGCGCCGAGACCATGGGATTTCTCCTGCATAAGTATAATGGTCGTCCTGCGGTTCGGGAATCGCATCGTTGCCGGGGTACTCTACGCTGTCGAAGGCCGCAAGGATCTTCGCAACCCGATCGTGTCTCACCAGTAGGCCACGTAGAAAGCTGAACACCTGCCGAGCGTCATCTTTGGCTGACTGCTCCACGTAGCCATTTAAGAGCACCCACGGCCCACTTTGCCCGTCAACCTCTTCGAGGTGCAACAGTTCGTTATAGTCCGGTGTGGGACCGTCTGCGAGCCATGCGTGAGGTTCGATAGGCGACGTAGCAAATGGGTCGGGCAACGGCGGCGTCCAGATCTTGGCGGGCTCGGGGAAACTCGGGTCAATATCAGTGTCTGATGTCCGTTCGCCAGCGCGCCAATCCGACAAGGCTTCTTGGTCGTGCCGAAGCCCATACATCTCGAAGAAGGCAATCCATGAATACTTCTTCCCATATCGGTCTGTCTTAGGGGTTCCCCGACTTTCGGCCCGCCACGATCCCTCACCGATCATCTTGTCTGCCGCAGCGAAACGGTCTGGTGAGTATCCTAACTCAACGATCCGACGTTCGATCTGGCGCCGCACGTCACGGTATGTTGTGTTCTTGAAGTCGTAGTTGCGCCTGTTTGGGATCAGCCGACCCATAGTATAGTTACTGAAGTCCATATGGATCGCCTCCTTCGCTCCTGCCACGTCGGAGTCATCGATCTCGGCCGCTGGAAGGAACGGCGAAGGCAGATGGTCGAATGGGGGCCTGAGGTAACCCAGCTTCTCGTCCGGGACACAACTAGGCGATACTCTCAACGCAAGGGAGATCACGCCCAGAGCGTAGTCCTTCATTAAAGCGTGGCGGGTGGAGTGCGGCGCTCCAGGCATGAACATTCGGTCTGCCAGCGCATTAGCGAACGCCGGGAGCGCAACTCGCACCTTTGCTCCTCGCGGGTCGGCCCAAAGGGACATGGCAATCCCATAGCACGCCGAGAGCATGCGTTCAGGAACGTAGGAATCGTTTACCGAGAGCGCGTCAAGAGTTAAGTCGAATAAGGCATCGGGGTCCCCGTGGCCGAACCAATACAGCGCCCGCGTCGCGTGATCCCGGAGCAGGCGAACCGTGGTGGTCAATGTCCACATCACCCACCGCGCACGGAGTCGAGCGCGCGAGCCCCTTATATCCTCAGATTGCCACTGTCGCTCCAGCCTTTGTAGATCCTTAATTACTGCTTCTTCATTACGGCGGATCCACTCCGTCCAACGGAGGTCGCGATCAGCGATCGACATCGGCCGCAGCACTGCATCGAGGAACTCTGCATCCAGCGGGTGTGAGCGCGCTGCGCGGGTGATGCGGAGCCGGTCGAGTAGGTCGCGCGTTCTGCTGGGCGCTTGGATTACCAAAGCAGCCAACTGTGAAACTGTTTCTTGGTCGAGGTATGCCCCTTCCAGCAAAGCGGCTTCGTAGACGGCCTCGGTACGCGACGGCTCGTCTAATAGAGGCCAAAGCTGCCGTCGGTGCATCCTGCGAGGGGTTAGCCCGACCAACGCGCGGAAGATGTCGGTCGCGAGCGGATGCCGTTCGCTTAAATCTCCGGTAATGACGACCGCAGTGTTCGGTTCTCGAAGCCAGCCTTCGAACCCACGGCCGCCGAATTCACCGAGCAGGGCGTCTGCCACGAGGTGACCGGCGAGCGCGTCGAACACGACTGCTACGTGGCCCGCGCTGGGCCGGTCACCTGGTACCCGGAGCAGTACACCATCATGTTCGAGCGCGCGTACGATACTCTCGTCCCAAGGGCGCGTGGCATCGCCTAGCCGACGCCGCAACTCCGCGATGTCAAGACTCCGCGCGTTCTCCTCCCACAGAGAGAGCCCGACCACATTAAGTGAGGTGCGTACATCCGACTCATAGTAACGCCGAGCCCGAGGTGCCAACTCCTGTATTCGCTCCGCAACCTGTTCCAAGTAGCGATCGAACAATGCCGTGAGAGAGCCGGGCATAGCTTCGACACCCACAATCCGTTCACGCTTAGGGTTAGTGACTTCGCAGAACATCCGTAGCGTAAGCGGGTGACGTAGCAAGCCCAATGGCAACTCGGCGTCTGCGTGATCGATTCGGTAATGCTGGAAATATCGCCGCACGGCCTCGATGGTATCGTCCTCAAAATCAGGAATCTTTAGCCGGTCCACGTCGTCAGGCAGTGCTTCTGAAGCGAAGGCAGACCGAAGTGTGCAAACAACCAGCACATACGGGTACGCATGCAACGTCACGGCCAACGACGCGAGTTGGCCCTTCCAGTCACGAGGGTCCTCCGCTTCATTTAAGCCATCAATGATGATCGGCAGTCGCCGGCCAGCACGCTGGCCGGCAGCATCTACCGCGGCAACGAGTGCCTCGAAACTCGGCACTGGTCTGCCGCTAATCACCAAGCCCTTAGCGAGGTCATCTAGGCTGTGCCTTGCGTGTAAATCTGCGCCATAGAGGAGTACGCCCGCTGGGCGGTTGTCAGTCGGAGCAGTGAGTTGAGCGGCCAATTCCGTCTTGCCGCATCCAGCGTCAGCGACTACTGCAACGAGGCGTCCCTCCAACGCGTCATGAAGTGCAGCAAGGGTTTCACTAGCGCCATACACGTCAGCCAGGATGTTGGTAGCGGTTAGAGCAGTCGCGGACCGGCTAGCTCTAAGTCGGCGCACCAAAATATTCCACTCGGGCCCGATGACGACTTTGTTGGTGAGTTGCTGGCGTAAGACTTCATAATCCCCACCCCCGAGCGCGGCATAGGTTTGGGATAAGGAAGCTGCCAACATCCCTGCGACCTCGACGAACCCATTCGTTTCATCCTTTAAGGTGGCGGGCAAACGAAGGATGTCAGCGGCAACTGTCGCAACGCCTGCCTCCAGCCGGTTCGCTAAATCACGTAAATCAGACCAAGCCTCCAAGTCACCCAGCGTACTACGAAGGGCACGCTCCGCATCGACCACTTGATGTACCTCGGGTTGCCACCTCCGCTGGACCCGCGCTACGGAGGTCGTGGACTGCACCCCATAAATGAGACAGGTAGTTAGGGTGGTATCCTTGCCAAAGGAGAGCACCCATGTCCCTCAAGCGTCGCCAGTTCACCAAAGACTTCAAACTCCAAGTCGTGCGCGAAATCGAAGCGGGCAAGAGTGTGGCGCAGGCCGCACGCGAACATCAGCTTCATCCCAATACCATCATCAAGTGGCGCAAACTCCATCAACAATATGCTGAACGCGCTTTCGCCGGTCAGGGTCAAACCTACAAGGACGAGGCTCGCATCGCTGAACTTGAACGCATGGTCGGGCAAGTGACGATGGAAAACGCCCTCTTAAAAAAAGCCTTGTCGCGACTCGAAGCACGCCAACGTCCAGACACTGGAGGCAAGAGATGACGGCGTTGTGTCAGCAACAAGCTGCTGCCGCACCCGTGGCGGTCACTTGCCGGGCGCTGGAGTTACCGCGTTCGACTTATTATCGTCACCTCCAGCCAAGGACTGCCGTCGATGTCTGCTTACGCGATGCGATTCAACAGGTGGCGTTGGCTTGGCCCGCTTACGGCTACCGGCGCATCACTGCCGAACTGAAAAGACGCGGCCAGGTGGTCAACCGCAAGCGGGTGCTGCACCTGATGCGTACAGATAATCTGCTGTGTTTACGCAAACGGCGCTTCGTGCATACGACGAACTCCGACCATCGGCTGCCCGTCTATCCGAACCTCGTGCCCGAGTTGGCTGTTACGGCCTGCGACCAACTGTGGGTCGCGGACATCACCTACATCCGGCTCGGGCGCGAGTTCATTTATCTGGCCGTCATCCTCGATGCGTTCAGCCGCCGCGTGATCGGTTGGGCACTCGAAGGCTCCTTGGAAACGGAGTTGGCGCTCGGGGCACTCCGCATGGCACTTGCGGCGCGCACTGTCACCCCGAAGTTGGTGCATCATTCGGACCGGGGCGTGCAGTATGCCTCCGCAGACTACACTGCCTTACTCAAAGAGCACGAGGTCCGCATCAGCATGTCGCGGCGCGGTAATGCTTACGACAACGCGCAGGCGGAGAGCTTTATGAAAACTCTCAAATATGAAGAAGTGTACCTGCGTGAATACGAGACGATGGCAGAAGCGCGAACTTCAATCAGCTACTTTCTTGAAGCGGTTTATAATCAGAAGCGGCTGCACTCGGCTCTGGGCTACCTGCCGCCCGTAGAGTTCGAGCAGCAAAACATTCAACCGGTATCACCCTAACTGGTTGTCTCATTTTAGGGGTGCAGTCCATCGCATGACGTTCGGCGAGCAGTTCCGGCGTTAGGACGAGTTCCCCAAAGTAGGTGCCACGAAGGGTTTCCGCGGGGCCGCTGAGGTGCTGTTCAACCTCCGCCGCCGTCCATAGGTGCAAGCGCATATGCGTCGGCAGGCCATGAAACCACTCTTGGTCACCCCGTGTGAGAGGGTGGCGGGTCCAGAGCACCCAGTCAGTGATCTCGGGTAGCTCTGCTTCGGTGGTAGTGACCGCTTCCTCGATTTTTCTGCGCCGCGTGCTACCGATGGCCCGTCCGCTTGGCAGGTCATACCACCGGCATTGCCAGCCGTACCAGCGCCCTGCCTCGCCGAGCGAACACGGCGAATGTAATTTCAAGTGGAACTCGACCCCCGGTTGATTGGCAAGGGCGAAAAAGTCGCCGAACCTGCCATAGTGGCGTCGGACGAGCGCCCGGCACAGCATTTCGAAATTAGTTTCTGCGGCACCGGGTAATCCCGCGAACGTCTCCCAGTTCACCACCGGTATAACACCTCCGCGTTAAGCTCAGCGCCACGTCAGTACCCGGTGTCAGGGTAGTCATGGGCTGAGTACACTTCGATGCGAGCACCCTTATCGAGCAGGACCTTGATGAACGCCGATACGTCCACCTCGTCGGTGGTCACCACGACCTCGTTGCCCTTTACGCGAACGCGAGCGTCATAGGAGAACTGCTCCAGTTCCGTCGGGCCGAGGCTGTACACGCTTGCCGCTCTCAAAAGCTCCAACATTGCGTCGCTGAAGTAGCGGTCTTGTGGAATTGCATCCCTCTGATACACATCAGGTTCTGCGCTTACCTGCTCAATCAGTCGGTCAAGCACCTCCTTAACCTTTTCCGCATCTCGGGCCTCCTTGAAGCGCCCGATCATGACAAGGTTTGTGGAATGTTCAGAGCCGAATCCATACCAGACCTTCATCGATTGCCCCCTCTTGTTAATTCTAACGTCTTCAGAGCTTGCATTACCCCGCTCGTGCCGATGGATACCCCGGCATCCTCATATGAAGACCGCTTTAGCACCCCTGAAGCATCGATATGCGCGTATGCACGGAGCCCAGTTTCCCCTGCTAATGGATCGCAGATAGGCAGGCCAGTCCTTCCCGCTTCACTTACACTCAGCGGGATAGTGCCACGGTAGGAGTTCACCCAATTACGCAGTGCCTCCGTGGTGTGGCGGTCGATACCTCCGCGCCCGCGAACGGGCTGTTCTGGGAGAAGCAAGAAATGTGTTGCTCCTACCTCGGCGGCAAAGGCTACAGCCGCGTCAAGGTCGGGCAGGGTCAGAGTGTTTACGACGAAATTGATTCCAAAAGGAGCGAGCTTCCGTACGGTGTCGAAACGGCAGCGAAGCGAGGAAAATGACCTGCCGCGTAGCGCTTGGTACGTGTTGTCTACTCCATCCATGCTTACTCGGATGAAGTGTACGTTCCCATTTAAATCGGCGGCAATTCGGTCATCGAGTCGATGGGCGTGGGTCGTGAACGTCACGGCCAATCCCGTACTGTTGGCAGCATATCGGCACAACAGCGGCAGGTCGGGGTGTAGCGTCGGCTCCCCCCCTCCGAAACCGACGCCAAAACAACCATTCGCGTCGAACTCATCGAGCCAAGGGATTAAATGTTCACTGTCAAGCTTAATCGGATGTTTGGGCGCATAACAGTACGGGCAGCATAGGTCGCATGCGTTCGTCAACGCAATCGAAACCTGGCGGGGCGCGGCTGCCCACATCTCGGTAGGTACTTTAACTTCATCAATGAGGAGGTTCGCCCCGGTCTTACGATTGAATATGTGGATGCCGCATGGGCCAGCCCGAACCTTTAAACGTGGCTGACTATACTCCGTCTGAACCCTTTCATCGCCGTACTGCATACTATATCTCACATAATTCATTCCGAACGCTTATTAGAAATGTGATTATATAATTCTATAATGCGATCGAATGGTGGTAGTTTGAACTCCTTGACGAACCCGTTTTCGCCGACGTAGAACCTTACTTCACCGGTGCCGAAGAGAGTTTTAATAAGCTGGAATGGGTTAAATTTCAGTTTCTCGCTCAAACGCCGGTCGGTCGAAGACGCTAACGGCAGATTATCAATTAAAACATGCAAGAAATTCTGGCAATGATTATGAAAGATGAGAACCTCACCCCTCGGGATTTCATGCGTGTACTTCCAGATTGCGTTCCACACAGCTGTTGTTGGTCTTACGTGGTGCTCTTCACCACAGACGTGGTGAATGCCCTTGACCTTAGTGGTAGTACCGTGCTTGTAGCCATAACCTACGATCAGGTGTTCAACTGACTCATCGGTTGTTACGTCATGACAGGCCAAGAGAAAACTGTTGCGATTGACGGGAGTACTTAAACGACCGATAGGACCGCCACCTGATAATCCAATAGCCCGTGTCAGCCTCGCTAAGTCTTGTTCATGCTTGGATGTGAAGACGATCGGGTTCGGCTCGAGCGCGCCGAGGAGAAAGTTCTTTGCTACTTCACGGATAAGTTCTTCCATTATTCGCTCGCTTAACGTCTAAAGTCTCAGTTAATTGAAAAGTCGACGTTGGGTACTTAGCCACAGGCTAGCTATTCTCATTCAGCTTCTTCTGATACTCGCTCGAAAGCCTCGGAGCCTCGTCATAGGCAACGACTTTCCAGAGGCCACTGAAATCTCCATGAACAGGGTTTCGTAGCATGGACCATTGGCCCAATATCTACATGGTAAGACATCATGCCTCCTGTCCTGTTGGGTCGCTTAATTCCTGGTCGGACGAGCCTACGGCATATACTAATACGGCTTCATAGAACTCCCTTTTAGGCCATTGCCCCGACAGCTCGCCGATTTTAACCGAAATCAAGCGCAACCTCACGCCGCGAGTAGTGGTGGCACAAGCGCTGGATTACACCATCTGGGTCGAGAAATTGGCGACCAATGATATCGTCAGTATCTACGGTCGCTTCGCGCTCGGTCAAAGCTTGGCTGCGGACTTCCACCAGCGCTTCGGGCAGGACTTGGGCGAAGATTCGCTGAACCAGAGTCACCAAATCATCATCGTGGTAGCATCGCTCGATAGCACTGAGCGGATCGTCGCATACCTCAGCGAGCGTGGCATCCCGATCAATGTGCTTTTCTTCCAAGTGTTGATGACGCTGAACAACTGCTTAGCCGCGCATGGCTGTTGGACCCCATGCATACTCAAGTCATCGCTGCCGCGACGCCGGTCGGCGCAAGCGAGCCGTGCAACGGTGAGTTCTACACGTCGTTGGGTGAGGGCGAGTCACGCTCCTGGGCTGATGCCATACAGTATAGTTTTATCTGCGGCGGGGGCAACGCATAGTATAGCAGGACTTTACATCTGCTAAACCCTGGCGACCGTATGTGGGTGAAGGTACCGGGCTACGGCTTTGTTGGGGTGGGCCGCGTGACTCGCCAAGTACAACCTGCCGCCACCTTTCAAGTAGTCACGCCCGAATGAGAGATGTCGGTGCTCAAAGTCGCTAAGAGTGGTAGCTACCCCGTGAGTTCGTCCACGACCCCGAGCGTTGCGAGCATTTCGTGACCATCAAATGGCTGCAAACAGTGCCTCTCGAAAACTTATTTCAAGAGATATACCTGTTCGGTAATCCGAATACCGGTTGCAAACCCACGACGCCGAAGTGGCGCTCAACCGTCGATCGCTTGTAGGGAGGTTCCCGGATTTCGACAAAATTTGAATGCGCCCCGGGCCTTAGAATCTTTATGCGGTTGACTGTTCCTGAAAAGTGATAAACGCCAAGTTCTTATGGACATTGACAATTCTACTGCCCCGCGTTATAAACCGCCTGAATGTCGACTTAGGCAGCAGTCACCTGTCTTTAGATTCCGTTTCCTCGCTCCTTGCCTTAATGGAATATCTCTCGGGTGCTTTTATGGATAAGGCTAGTTGTCGAGCCGTGTTAAGAAGCGAACCCTATATGCTCAAAGTAACTATAAGCCGCAGAGAGTTCTTCGGCAGAAGCTCAAACGTTCGAATGCCATGAGCTGAGCGACAGATTTATACTGTCTTAGAACGGTCCGGCTTAAGTGGCCGGGAGCAATAATATATGTTTAATTCAGGGGATGTCATCGGGCCTTACACACTTGTGCGGAAACTCGGCGAGGGTTACTTCGGGGTGGTCTGGTTAGCTGAAAATAACAGCCGTCCCGCACAAGGACAGTTTGCGCTCAAGACTCTTAAGCACCCGGACTCAAACGCGATTCTGCAAGAGGTGTTCAACTGGGCAAAGGCCGACGGTCACCCCAACGTCCTGCCGATCCTTGAAGCGGGAGTTTACCCTACCGCGCATGGCGACGTCCCAGTCATCGTTAGCAGTTACATGCAGGAAGGCTCTTTGAGGGCTTGGATTGAACAGCACCAGCCCCTATCAACTAATTCCGCGATTGAAATGGCTTGCAGTATCCTAGACGGGATGGAACACCTGCACCGCAAGCGCATAGTACACAGAGACTTGAAGCCGGAAAACGTTCTCGTCTATCAGAGCACACCTTTGTTAACCGATTTCGGTATCGCCCGCTTCCAGCAATCCGATTCGGACATTCAAACCGTTACTGTCGCCGGCACCATACCCTATATGGCCCCTGAGGCCTTTCAAGGCGTACGGTCTCCGCAAACAGACGTCTGGGCGGCGGCGGTTATCTGTTATGAGATGTTGGCGGGCCGCCGACCTTTCCCGCCAGACGTCGACCTGATTACCGGCCCGGCATCCGCGCCCCCTCTGCCGCTCTCCGCTCCTAGGCCCCTGCGCAAGGTTATAGAATTCGCTTTGCGTAAAGACCCGGTCTTGCGTTGCTACAAGTCAGCCGCCGAATTGCGCGCCGCGCTCCTGGAAGCCACTGATACTACCCAGACCTATATCCGGCCGGCCGCCGAAACCGACGATGCCACTACGCTGTGCGCCGAGTCTAAAAAGTCACTGGTGAACGAGCCGCGGAAAGACACACCGCCGCAGGAAGCTCAGGCCGAGCGCGCTCAGAGGGTGTTTAATTTAAGTGCTGACAGCATTGAAGGTGAGAACGCGATTTTCACTAACCTGACAACAAAAAAAGGGGAGCCCGGCGGAAATTCGCACAATGACACCATCGCTATCACCACGGTCAAAGCAGGAAAAATCAAGGTGGAGAAAGACTTTCGCGTAGCGAACGAGGAAGAGGTGTGATTCCGGCAGTGGCTAGAGCCTGTTATGAACTTTCGTTCCGAAATAGGTGGGTGAGGCCTACGATTCCCACAACATCTTGTGACGTGGTACCACAGTCAGGTCGCTGAGAGCCAGAGTTACATCAGCAAAAGGCGAAAAATGCCCGAAAAACAGCAGTTGAGCATTCTCGAAGTTCATAACAGGCTCTAGGGACAATGTGAAACCAATGCCCTAGGTGACAGACGCTTCCCGACTGCCTCAAGTCTCCCATCCCTCATCACCTTCCGACCCGAAGAGGAGAGCGTTATCGTGCAACTCTTGAGAATCCTTTTTCTGGAGAACAGCGCTGAAGGGATATTCATCATCTTCGTGCTGCTATCATTGCTGGGGGCAGCGGTCTACTTCGGCGACCTTCACACGAAGCGCTATGCCCGCTATGAGAACGGGCTGCTGGACAAAGTGATCGCGGCCTCGGAGGCGGTGAGCGAGAACAAGGCCGACAGCGACCCCGACCATGTCCTGGCGCAACTAATCGCCTGCCTCCCCACCGACAACAAAGGCGGCTTGCGAGAGAGCATCATCGGAGACCGTCTACTGGGGCTTCGGAAGATGCGCGCCTCGCACGCCAAAGTAAACGTCCAAGCGTTGCAGGAGATGAGCATCGCCAAGGAGGCGGCGCGGCGAGGGATCGGTTTCCCGAGTTTCGTCGTAGGCTTCGCCATGCTGCTGGGGCTGCTCGGCACGATCATCGGCCTGACAAAGATGGTGCAGACCATTCACCTGACGCTGCCGACC
>CAXTRQ010000089.1:13378-23766 GCA_964246705.1 uncultured Pyrinomonadaceae bacterium | reverse complement strand
AAAAAACACTCTTGTGCGCGTCCCTTTTTGTCCGGGCTTTTGGGTGTGGGGGTGAAACTATTTCTCACGCCAAGACGCAAAGAAGAAGAGCAGGTGGGACGCGCTTACTGTTCCGCGGCGGGCGGCGGCTGCGGTTTGATGATGACCGCCGGGATGTCTGCGGCGCGCACCATCTGGTTGAAGGCTTTGAGGTCGGTCGTCATCGCTTGATTGAGTCGCTGCAACTGCGCGTCAATCCTCGTCGTCAGTTCTTCGTAGAGGGCGTAGGATTGTTCGGTCGGTGCGGTGTCAGGGCTTGCGACGACATCTGCGATTTCGGCCAGTTTGTTGTCGAGACGAATCGGATAATTGAGCGGGTCTTAGCTGCTCTGGTTCTTCGTCTGGTAAAGCTCCTCTTCGATGGCGGTCAGTTTGGCGTCGAGCGCGCGTCCCGCGTCAATGACGTTTTTGCTGTTCGGTTGCCCTTCGAGCCGTTTGAGAAGGTCTTCAACCTGCTTACGCACTTCGCGTATCTGGAGAATGCCGTTGTGTGTTTCGGTCAGTTTGTTGCGAATCTTGATTAGGAACGCGAACTGCTTCTGGAAATCTTCGGGCGTCGCCGACAGACGAGGGTCGCGCCGCACCTCGATCATCCGAAAAACTCCTTTAATTTTTAGACGTGTTTGACGTGTGGAAGGCGAAAGCGATTATGGAGCGTTCAAGTACGGATGTCGAGCTTAACCGGCATCGTTTAAAAGATCGTGTAGATGAACGGCGCGAGCGCAGAGCTTTGTGCGAAGATGAGCAACGCGCCCATGACTATCAGGACGATAATAATCGGCAACAGCCACAGCTTTTTGTTCTGCCGCAGGAACATCCAAATTTCACCGACGAGCGAAAGCTTACCCATCAAATAAATCTCCTCACGAAACTTTAAAGTTCAAGTTAATGCTAAAAGAGCCGCTCGAACTGTTCCCGCTTCTGGCGCGTCGTCTTGCGCTGCGTCCAGTATGAATCGCGGCGAGCCGCGCGCCGGTTCAGGGGGTCACGACCAAAGAGGCGCGAGATGATACCGTAGGGCGTAAAGATCAGATAGTACATCAACGAAAGAAGAATCCGGCTGTTGACGTAGCCGAGCACGGCGGCGACGCTCATCCAGAAAACATGAAAGCGGCGCGCGAGCGCAGGCAGCAGCAATCCTGTCAGCAGCAGCGCGCCGCCCGTAACGCCAAAGACAGCGACGATGTTCATGCGCCCGCGATAAATATTCCACGCGGCGATGGCGAGCAGCACGGCGGCGACGATGAGCGTCGTTTTGCGCGCCTGCGCGTTTGTCACATGCGCCTTGTTGTTTTTCTCAATCAAGCTGAAATTCCTCTTGCCACGCCGCGTCGTCAACAAACGTCGTCCCGTCCTGCTCGCTCTTCTCTAAAAGATAATTGCCGAGCACGAGACAGTCCATCTCCGTTCGCATGAAACAGGTGTAAGCCTGTTCGGGCGTGCAGACGATGGGTTCGCCGCGCACGTTGAAAGAGGTGTTGACGAGCACAGGGCAACCAGTCAAACGCCCGAAGGCGGCGAGCAAATCGTAGTAAGCCGGATTATCTTCGCGCCGGACGGTCTGCACGCGCGCCGTATAATCAACGTGCGTGATGGCGGGAAGCGTGGAGCGCGGCACGTTCAATTTTCCGATGCCGAAGCGCGTCTCTTCTTCGGCGGTCATCTGCCGCCGCAGGTGTTCGCGGACGGGCGCGACGAGCAACATGTAGGGCGAGTCCGCGTCCAACTCGAAGAAGTCCGCGACGCGCTCGCGCAAGACCGAAGGCGCGAAGGGACGAAACGATTCGCGGAACTTAATCTTGAGATTCATCTGCGACTGCATGCGGGGCGAGCGCGGGTCGCCGAGAATACTGCGTGCGCCGAGAGCGCGCGGCCCGAACTCCATCCGCCCGCGAAACCACCCGACGACTTTCTCATCCACCAGCCGCCGCGCCACCTCTTCCGTTAAATCTTGCGGCGCGACCAGACGATAACGCGCGCCCGTCGTCATAAGGAATTGCTCGATCTCTTCGTCCGTAAATTCCGGGCCGAGATATGAGCCGCGCATCCCGTCGGCGTGGCTGCCGCAGACATCGGCGACGCGGCGTTCATTGCCGAGATACTGATACCAGATTGAGAGCGCCGCGCCGAGGCTGCCGCCCGCATCGCCCGCCGCCGGTTGAATCCAGACGTTATCAAAAATCCCTTCCCGCAAAATCTTTCCGTTGCCCACGCAGTTCAAGGCGACGCCGCCCGCCAGACACAAATTTCGCTCGCCCGTCTCGCGCCTGACGTGTCGCGCCATCCTCAGCATCGCCTCTTCCGTCACGTCTTGCACCGAGCGCGCCAAGTCCATCTCTCTCTGCGTCAACTCGCTTTCCGGCTGGCGCGCTTTCCCGCCGAGCAGTTCATCGAAGGCCACGTTGGTCATCGTCAATCCGTGCGCGAAGTTGAAGTACTTCATGTTAAGACGAAGCGAGCCGTCTTCGCAGAGGTCAACCACTTCGTCGAGAAGTTGCCGCACGTAACGCGGCTCGCCGTAGGGCGCTAAGCCCATCACTTTATACTCGCCCGAATTGACTTTAAAACCTGTGTAGTAAGTGAGGGCGGAATAGAGCAACCCCAGACTATGTGGAAAGTGCAACTCTTTCAAGAGGTGCAGTTCATTGCCCCGACCGTAGCCGTAAGACGAGGTTGCCCACTCGCCGACGCCATCCATCGTCAGGACAGCGGCGCTTTCAAACGGCGAAGGGAAGTAGGCCGAAGCCGCGTGCGATTCGTGATGCTCTGTGAAGAGCACCTTGCCCTTGTAGTTGGCCTGTTCCGCGACCTGCTCGCGAATCCACAACTTCTCGCGCAACCATAGAGGCATGGCCTTCAGGAAAGAGCGTATCCCGCGCGGCGCATAATCAATATAAGTTTCCAGCAGCCGCTCGAACTTTAAAAGCGGCTTGTCGTAAAAGGCGACGTAATCTACCTCCGAGGCTTCGACCCCTGCGCGCCGCAGGCAAAACTCCACTGCCCGCGCCGGAAAATCATGGTCGTGCTTCTTGCGCGTGAAACGCTCTTCCTGCGCGGCGGCCACAATCTCGCCGTCGCGCACGAGGCACGCCGCAGAGTCGTGGTAGTAAGCAGAGATTCCAAGAATGTGCATCGGCAATTCGTTTGCAAGTGTATTAAGAAGGGCGACATTATTCAACGTGCGAAGCAGTTCTGGTCTATTGTAGAGTGCGGGCGGCGAGCCGGCAGGGTTTGCCGACGACCGGGAAGACGGAATGGATAACGCACAAATCCGGCGAAACGAACTGCGGCGGGAGGCCGACGACAACATCACCGACGCGTGTCCCCGCGCGGGCGTTGTGGGTCGCTCTGCGACCAAGGCCAGTGGATGAAGAATCTGCTCGTCCTCGCGCCAGTCCTCTTTTCTGAAAATCTCTTCAACAGGCACGCTCTGATGCGTGAGCTTCTGGCGTTCGCTTTCCTCTGTCTCGCCAGCAGCGGCAGCTACCTGATTAACGATTGGCGGGATTTGGAACAAGACCGCCGCCATCCTTTGAAGTCCGGACGACCGCTCGCGCGCGGCAGCCTCAGCACAAAGGCGGCGCTCCCGGCGGCGTCCGTCCGTCCTGCTGCTCATCGCGCTGGCGGGCGGACTTCTCATCAGTCGCGCTTTCGCGCTCTGGTTATTCCTCTACATCCTCATCAGTCTCGCGTACACACTTCTGCTCAAGCGACAGGTCATCCTCGACGTGTTCGCCATCGCCGCCGGGTTCGTCGTGCGCGCCATCGCCGGGGCGGTTGCCATCGAGGTCGAGATGAGTAGTTGGCTGCTCATCTGCACGACATTGCTGGCGCTGTTTCTCGGTTTCAGCAAGCGGCGTTATGAATTGATGTTGTTGAAAGAAGAGGCGCGGCATCACCGGCAGGTGCTTGACGAGTACAGCCCTCAATTTTTGGATATGATGATCGGGATTGTCACCACCTCGACCATCACCAGCTATCTGCTCTACACCATCAGCGAGGAAACCGTGCGGCGATTCCAGACGAAGGAATCTGCTGCTTGATCTGGCTCACTATCTGAGCGTGCCGCATCTCATCAGTCGCAGGCTCACAGGCAAATGGGTCATACCTCCCGTCTCCCTCGCCCGTCCCCTCTTCGAGCACTGGCCCCGCCCCTTTTATCAAACACACGCCCCTGACACGGCAGGCCCCTACATCTTTTTCTACACGCGCAAAGATTCAAATCGCTCTCTTTAGCGTCCTTCTTCTCAGCGTCTTGGCGTGAAACTATTTCTCACGCCAAGACGCTGAGAAGAAATGGAGGCTTGACAGAATCCTAATTTAGACTTAGTCTAAACGACATGACGACAGAAGCACGCACCAGAATTGAAGAGCGTCTGCGTGAAGCTGATTTAAAGTTGACGCCGCAGCGTTTCGCCGTGCTCGACTATCTCGTGCACAGCGATGTGCATCCGACGGCGGATCAGATTAGCGCCGACCTGAACCGTCGTTTCCCGCGCGCCTCGCGTGCGACCATCTACAACACTCTGAACGCGTTGCGCGATGCAGGACTCGTGCACGAAATCTACATGGATCACGCGGTCGCGCGCTACGACGCCAACCTCGACGACCATCATCATTTCGTCTGCCGTGTCTGTCACAAACTTGAAGACGTAGCCGCCGCCACGCTCCGCGCTCCGCTCTCGGATGTCACGCCGGGCAGAGGCTATCGTGTCGAATCTTACGAAGTGGTAATGCGCGGCGTGTGCGCGACATGCAAGCGCCGCAAGGCATAATTGACAATCAGGCAGTTGACCGTAAAAGGGGAGGACTACGCAAACAATGGCAAGCAATACTGGAATCGAAGCGAGACCGATGCCGATTAATATCGGTATTGACGAGGGCGACCGCCGCGAGATCGCCGAAGGGCTGTCGCGCCTGCTGGCGGACACTTATACGCTCTATCTCAAGACGCACAATTTTCACTGGAACGTCACAGGGCCGATGTTTCAAACGCTGCACCTGATGTTCGAGGGGCAGTACAACGAACTGGCGCTGGCCGTTGATCTTATCGCCGAGCGCATCCGTGCGCTGGGTTTCCCTGCCCCGGCGACTTACAGCGAATTCTCCAGACTCAGTTCCATCAAGGAAGAGGAAGGCGTACCCGGCGCACAGGAGATGATCCGGCTGCTCGTCGAAGGACAAGAGGCGGTCGTCCGCACGGCGCGCTCAATCTTCCCGGTGGTCGAACGCGCCAGCGACGAACCGACCGCAGACCTGCTCACGCAGCGCATGCACATCCACGAGAAGACCGCATGGATGCTCCGTAGCCTGCTCGTCGAAGACAGGGCAGCGGCGGCACATGGCGCTTAATTTTAGCCCGGAAGAAGCGACAGTTTGATAGCCCCGAAGGAGCGAATGTTTTAAAGCCCCTCCGGGGCTTTACTCTCGCCGCTCATCGGTGACGAGGTTGCTCACGGTATCGAGCGTGTCAACGTCTGCCGCCGTTTTGTCTTCGCGTAGGCGCAGGATGCGCGGGAAGCGGAGGGCGTAGCCGCCTTTGTGCCGCTTCGATTCCTGCACGCGGTCGAAGGTGACTTCCAGAACAATCTGCGGCTCGACGATACGCACACGTCCGTGCGCGAACTCCTGCAAGGTGTGCGCCTTGAACCACTCGGTTAGTTCGGCTAACTCGACATCGGTCAGGCCGGAATACGCTTTGCCGATATTCAAAAGCTCTGGGTCGTCTTCCGAACGGCGGACGGCGAAGGTGTAATCCGACAACAGATGACGCCGCTTGCCATGCCCGACCTCGACCGAAGTAACGACGACATCCAAGGTCGCCAGCGCGCGCTTCAACTTCAGCCACTCGCGCCCGCGCTTGCCCGGCTTATAGGATGAGCGCGGGTCTTTAATCATCAAGCCTTCATTACCGCGCGCCCGCGCCGCGTCGAACTCTGCGTCGAGCGCGAGCGTCTCGCTCATTCGTTTCGCCTCTGAGAGTCGCACAATCGCCGCGCGCTCATCCGTGACAAGTCGTTCCAAAACGCCGCGCCGCACGCTGAGCGGCTCGTCAATCAACACGCGCCCGTCGCCGTAGAGCAGGTCGTAGGCGATGAAGGCGACCGGCGTGGCGTCGAGCAAATCCGCGCCGACCGTCTTGCGCCCCAGACGCTTCTGCAACTCAAGAAAAGGCAGAATCGTCTCACCGCGCGCGGGCACAATCTCGCCGTCAATGACGGCGTCGAAGGGCACTCTGAGGAGCGGCTCGACAAGTTCGGGAAAGCGGTGTGTGACCTCGTCGAGCGTGCGCGTGTAGAGTGCGGCGCGACCGGCCTGCACGTGCGCCTGCGCGCGGATGCCGTCAAATTTGTCTTCGACATAAAACTCTATGGGCATTGTGCGCGCGACATCAGAGAGGTCTGCGGCGGCGGTCGCAAGCATGAACTTAATTGGGTGAAAGAGTCGCATCGCGATTCCTTCGAGTTCGTCGCGGCGTGCGCGCACCGCCGTCTCGCCGATGTCGCCCGTGAGCATGTTGACCTGCGCAACACTTGAGAGCGGGCGCGAGAAGGCGCGCGCAAGGGCGTCTTCCACCAGACCTTCTTTCAAACCGATGCGGAGATCGCCAACCAACAGTTTCACCAGATATTTCGCTTCGAGCGGCGTCGCGCGTGTGAGGGCTTCAACCAGCAGTGCTTTCTTATTCTTTGTGCCGCGCGTGCGGCTGAGAGTTTCGATGAGCGTCTGAGTGGCGGCGAGCGTGAGCGTCAGCGGCGTGTTTTCACTCTTCGTTTCAGTGAAAGCTTCATAAGCGACCTCGCCTGAGTCGCCGAGACGGACGTAGCGCGGGCGCAAGTTTTCAACATCGAGTCCGGTCACTTCGCTGAGACTATCGCGCAGCAGTCCGCCGCCGACATTCGTCGTGCGCGCATCGTTCAAGGCGAATTGATGACCGGCGAAGTAACGCGCTGCACGCGCCAAATCCTCGTCTATCAAATTGTGGAGATACGCGCCGAGAATCGCGGCTTTCTCGAGTTTCTTCGTCGTCGCTGCGACCTGCTCCGCAGTGCGCGCGAAATTCTCAAGCGTGCCGTGCGATTCGCCGTGTGATTCGTTAGCCTGAACGTCTGATGGAGGCGCTGCTTTTTTAACCCGCTTCATGCTCTTTGCCGGAGTTTTTTGACATATTGGTTGAGTCTATTGAAACCAAGATTCAACTGGCGACCATCAACTCTGCCGCGACGCGGACGGCCTGCTGTTGATCGGGTGCGCCGAAGATTTCAGGATGGATGATGCGCGCGAGGATTTCCGCGCCGTCCACCACGCGCGGCCCCGGGCGGCTGAAATAGGAGGTCGCGTCCACAGCCCACACCTCGCCGCGTTTGACGGCTGGCAAGTCATGCCAGCCCGCAGGCAGGCGTGCTTGGGCGAGAGCGCGCAAGATGTCTTCTTTGTAGTAGCCGCACGGAATGAGCACGATGATTTCGGGCGCGTAGTCGCGTATCGCTGCGGCGTCGGTCGTCAGGGATTTTTCGCCCGCGCGACCGAAAGCATGATCGCCCCCGGCGATGGCGACCTGTTCGGGAACCCAGTGACCGGGCGCGAACGGCGGCTCAAGCCATTCGAGCATCAACGTGCGCGGGAGCGTGCTCGCACACTTGAGCGGGGCGGAGAGCTTATCGAAGCGCGTGGCGAAGCTTGAGAGGAGCGCGGCGGCCTCTTCGTCCCTGCCCGTCAGCGCGCCGATGGTCACGATGTTGTCGAAGATGTCGGCGACGGTGTTCGGCTCAAGCGAGACGACGTTGACCTCACCTTCAAACAAGCGCGCCGCCTGCGCGACAGTTTTGTAGCTGACGGCGCACACCTCGCAGAGTTCCTGCGTCAGAATCAAATCCGGTTTGAGCGCGCGCAACTGCTCCTCGTCGAGATTGTAGATCGAGCCGTGACCGTCAAGTTGCGTCCGCACGGCATGGTCAATCTCCGCGCTGGTCATCGTCTCGTGCGAAATGCGGCTCGCCGTCAATTTCGGTTTCGACATCACAGACGGCGGATAGTCGCACTCGTGTGTGACGCCGACGAGCGACGATTCGAGTCCGAGCGCGCAGACAATCTCGGTCGCCGACGGTAGAAGCGATACGATGCGCGGCGTCTCTTTGCTCATAGATTAATTTCTTCCGGCAGAGTTGAAATTTCGATATTGCGTCCTGAGAGGTTGGCGCACAATCAGAGGGGCTGTCAAGAATCGCGGGCGCGCGGCAGAGCGCGTCTGCCTTTTGCGCTGGCGCATTGAGGGGTTACAATCCAGTGGCACGAACAGCACAAGCAACTTGCTTAACGAAAAGAGGGGGTTTCTACCAGCGATGCAAGACAAACCGACCAGTTTCCCGACGACACAGCCCGACGGTTCGCCTCTCAAGCCGCTCACCGAAGCGATTCTCGAACGCCGCGCAACTATCAATTTTGTTGACGAAGAAATCTCCGAAGAATATCTCGACGCCATTCTTCGATTCGGGGCGCAAGCGCCCTCCGGTTATAATCTACAGCCTTGGCGCTTCATCGTCGTGCGCGATGCGGAGAATCGAAAGCAGTTGCAACAGGTCGCTTTCGGTCAGGCGAAAGTTGCCGAAGCGCCAGTCGTCATCATCGCGGTTGGGATGAAGGAAGAGTGGAAGCAGACCGCCGCCGAAGTTTTCCGCGAGGGCGCAGAGCGCGGCGCAGGCAATCCGGCGACCGTCGACGCGGCCATGCAACAGGCGGTCGGTTTCGTCTCCAGCATGGACGCGCAGATGTGGGTCAATCGTCATACGATGATTGCCGTGACGACGATGATGTACGTCGCAGAGGTTTACGGCTTCGATACCGCGCCGATGGAAGGCTTCGACGCCGCTGGCGTCAAGCGCGAGTTCGGCATCCCGGAAGAGGGCGAAGTCGTCGCGCTGATCGCCCTCGGCCACGCCAAAGAACCGGACAAACCCTATACGGGACGCTTCCCGCTCAGTCGCATCGTCTTCGCCGAAAAGTTCGGCGAGACGTGGGAAGAAAAGCAAGGATGAAGGATGAGGGCGAGAGGATGAAAGCATGGCTCTCAAGCATCCGCATTCTTTTCATCCTTCATCCTTTGACTCAACCCGGAGGTTTTTAAAGATGCAGGAACGTGGTGAGACATGCGTGGAAGGCGTGCTGGATCACATTGCGATTAACTCGGATGATATCAAGCGTGATGCCGAGGAATATCAACGGCTCGGCTTTCGTCTGGAGACTTTATACGACGATTGGGCGATGCTGCGCGACGCGCGCGGCTTCGGTCTCGCGCTGCTTGCACCCGGCTCGAAGCATCCCCCGCACATGGGATTGAAGGTTGAGACACGCGAACAATTGGAAGAAGCGGCGCGCAGAGAAAATCGCCCCGTTAAAGAGCACCGCGACCGCTCCGTTTCTTTCTACACGCGCGGCATCGGCGGCGGACACCCGCTCGAAGTAATTTACTATCCGCCGGAATACACAACGACAGTGACGAGTGACGAGTGACAAGTTAAAGACAGCTTCGCTCTCATCACCCTTCACTAATAACTGATTACCGACTACTGATGAATGTTCCGGCTTTGCTCGTCATTCGTCACTTGTCACTTGTCACTCTGAACTTCTTTATGATGCCTTTACTGTTTTTAGAGTTTTTGGGGACGACCGAACTGCTGGTCATCGCGCTCGTCGCGTTGATTGTCTTCGGCCCGCGTAAGCTGCCGGAACTCGGACGCTCGCTCGGCAAGAGCCTCGGCGAGTTCAAGCGCGCGTCCGATGATTTCAAACGCACATGGGAGCGCGAGGTCGAAGTCGAACGAATCGAGCGAGAGGTGCATATCGAGCGTGAAGTCACCGCCGCGCTGGTTAACGACGATATAACGAGCGTCCCAAGTGAAACGGCGGCGATTGCGGGCGCACCCGATGGCGGCCAGTTTTACGAACCCGAACCCATTCCCGAAACCGAACAGACCATCGCACGCACGCCAGCGGCCAGCAGCGCCGCCGCTGTCTCTCAACCTGCGCCGGACGCGTCTGAGGCGCGCCGAAGAATTTGAACCGGCCTCGAAACAGGATTGGCTCTAGCACAGATTTTTTGTCGTGACAGATGAGTTTAATAAAAGTTGATATTCAATACAGAGGCACTGTAGCGCGCGGAGGATGCACAGCGTTTTTATTCATTTAAAACGCTGTGCATCCTCCGTGCTTTCCATCTGCGATGGTGAATCTTAGTTTCTATGGCTTCGACGCTTTTAGATAATGGTGCGGATGACCCGAACGAGTCGCGGCTCGGCGGGCAGATGTCGTTTCTCGACCATCTGGACGAGTTGCGCCGACGTATCATCCGC
>CAXTRQ010000089.1:3131-13368 GCA_964246705.1 uncultured Pyrinomonadaceae bacterium | reverse complement strand
TGGTTCGTCTCAACTTACATCTACAACTTTCTCTCTGTTCCAGTCCGCCACGCGCTGGCTGAAGCGCAACGCCGTCCCATCCCACTGCAAGGTCTGACCGGACAGGAAACCATTCTGCCGCTCAATTCCGTGAAAGAGAACGACACGGGACGCTATGTTTTTGCGGAGGCGACGAAGCTGGGGACGAGCGTTATTCCGGAGGGAGCATCGGTGCTGGTGCGCATCGCGCGCGACCCCGCAGGCCAGATCGGCATCTTTACGGATGAAGCGATATTCTCCGGCGCGACCGTCATCCCGAAGGGCGTGCGTCTTCCGCTCGATTTGGAAACGCGTCCCGACGCCGTGCCCGGTTCGGAAGATAAACTGGTCGTCACCACTGCGCTTGAGCCTTTCTCGCTCTATCTGCAAGTTTCGCTCTACGCCGCGCTGTGCCTATCCGTTCCGTTTCTGCTCTGGCAGGTCTGGGGCTTCATCTCGCCCGGCCTCTACCCGCACGAGCGCGGCTACGCGATGCCCTTTATCTTTCTTTCAACCATCTCGTTCGTCGTCGGCGCAGCCTTCGCTTATTACATTCTCTTTCCACCGGCTGCCGCTTACCTGCTCGGACTCGGACAGGATTTCCGGTTGCTGCTGAAGGCGACGGACTATTTCGACTTCATCGTGCTGATTATGCTGGCGATGGGGCTGGTCTTTCAGATGCCTGCGATAACTTACGTGCTGGCGCGCATCGGTCTCGTCACCGCCGGGCTTTTGCTGCGCTCATGGCGTATCTCGCTCATCATTATCCTCGTCGCGGCGGCTGTCCTCTCACCCACCAACGACATTCCGAACATGATGCTTTTCGCCGCGCCCATGATTGTCCTCTACATCATCTCGATTTTCGTCGCATGGCTGTGCGCCAAACCGCGCCGCACGGAAGAAGAATGAAACTGCGCGGCGGAAGGCGGAAGGATGAATAAATGAGTCAATTCTTATTCATCCTTCGGCCTTCCGCCTTTCGCCTTGCTCTTCGGGGCAACCGTGGTGCGCTCTGTCGCATCTTGACTGTATCTCTGGTGAGGTTCTAAAATCCTTGTGAAAGTTGAGGCGATGCTTGGTTTAGGCCCCAGAGGTGCGCGCCTTTTCGGGCTTCTAAAAAGCGTCGCCCTTTTCGTTGAAATCGTAAGGTCAACATCAAAACGCGCAATTTCTCAAAAACAAGCTCGCGCCTGCCCGGTTGCGGAAAAGTGTAAGGGTCGCGCGCGTCTCGCTTAAAAAATTTTCAATGCAATCAACAGGAGTTAAAACGATGGCTCGTCACCAGTGGATGCGTTCTCTGGCCTTGGCCTCGATGCTCGTCGCGTCGTTTCCCGTTGCGCTTCGCGCGCAGGACAAGAACAAACCGGACGAAGACGTGATGAATCGCGCCCGCAACGAGAAGAAGGAAGCCTCCGGCATCTTCAAAAAGTGGATTGAAGTTGACGTGGCCTACATCATCACGCCCGACGAACGGAAGGCTTACAAGAAGCTGGCGACCGACGACGAGCGCGAGCAGTTCATCGAAGGTTTCTGGCGGCGGCGCGATCCTGACCCGGACACCGAAGAGAACGAATACAAAGACGAATATTACGAGCGCATCGCCTACGCCAACCAGCATTTCGCTTCCGGCATCCCCGGATGGAAGACGGATCGCGGGCGCATCTACATCACGTTCGGCCCGCCGAACGAGAAAGAGACGCACCCGGCGGGCGGCCAGTACCAGCGAGAGTCGTATCAGGGCGGCGGCTCGACCTCGACCTATCCATTTGAAGTCTGGTTCTACCGTTACATCGCGGGGGTCGGCTCAGGCGTCGAAATCGAGTTTGTTGACCCGACCGGCTCCGGCGAATATCGCATCGCCCGCTCGCCCGACGAAAAGGATGCGCTGCTGCATGTGCCCGGCGCTGGTCTGACGCTCTCCGAACAACTCGGACTTTCAAGCAAGGCCGACCGCGTCGCCTACGGCGGCTTCGGCATGGCGAACTACCAGCGCCAGCAGGACAGCCCGTTCGAGTACATGGAGCGTTACGTCGCGCTCTCGAAAGCGCCGGAGATAGAGGGCGCGAAAGAGTATGATGCGAACGCGCTCGGCACGGTCGGCAGCGGTACGGTCGAGAACAGTCCGATTGACTTCGACATGAAGATTGATTTTTACCGCCAGACCGACGACCGCGTGGTGACGGCCTTCACCGTCCAGACCGAGAACAAGGATTTGACCTTCAAAGATATTGGCGGCGTCCAGACGGCGCGGCTCAACATCTTCGGCAGAGTCACGTCGGTCGCCGGTCGCCGCATCACGACCTTTGAAGACCCTGTGACGGCCAGCGCCACAGTCGAGGAACTGTCGAGCAAGCGCGACCAGAAGTCCGCTTACCAGCGCGCGCTCCCGCTCCCGCCCGGAACTTACAAGATTGACGTGATGGTGCGCGACATCAACTCAGGCGCGCAGCAGATTAAGCACGTCGGATTCACCGTCCCGAAGTTCGCTCCGAGCCAACTTTCGACTTCTTCGCTCGTGCTCGCGGCGAAACTGCAAAGTCTCGGCGGACAGCCGCCGGTCGGGATGTTCACCATCGGTAATTACAAAGTTATCCCGAATGTCGCGGCGCGCTACCGTCGCGGCGAGGATGTCGGCATCTACGCGCAAATCTATAACGCGGGAGTTGACCAGACGACGCTGCGCCCCGCCGTGGACGCAGAGTATGTGCTCTTGAAAGACGGCAAAGAGATTATCAAGCAGGCGGAAGACTGGCGCGGCCTGAGCGATTCCGGCCAACGTCTGACGCTCGCGCGTCTGTTGCCGACATCAGGACTCGCACCCGGCGAATACGAAGTGCTGATTCGTATCCGCGACCGCGTTTCTGGCCAATCGCTCGCGCCCTCGGCCAAGTTCACGCTCACCGATAACAAATAGATTCCCTGCACCCGCGCAGCACTAAAATTCAGGCGATGCGATATTCCGAGATGGAAAGCGCATCGCCTGAACTGCTTTTGGAGTGTTTCAAAACTCCCTCCCCTTTGCGGCTTTGCGTGAAACTTCTTCTCCGAGCAGGGAAGATTTCACGCAAAGCCGCAAAGTATGAGTGTGCTGCTGGCTTAAAAAGCTGCGGCGAAGTTTTGCAACGTATTCTTAAACTGTCTCGACCGCTTACGATGGCTCGCGCTCGCCGCGTCGTAGGGCGTTGACGAGGTGATGCGCGAGGCGTGTCGGTTCGGGCTGGCGATAGCCGCCGTCGCAGGCCAGCGTCAATTCTATCGCGCCCGCGAGGTCAATGAGGTGTCCGGGCGAAACGTAGATGGGCTTGACGCGTGTCTTCGTCCGCAGGGCTGCGCCGATTGTCTCTCCCTTATCAATGAGCGGCGACCAACTGCCGCGCTCCGCCTCCGGCTCTTCGTACTTCCCGACGAGCACGGATTTCGCGCAACCCAGCGTCGGGCGTTTAATCAATAACCCGACGTGCGAAGCGATGCCGACGCGGCGCGGGTGCGCGATGCCCTGCCCGTCGAACATCACCGCATCCGGCTCAATCTTCAACTTCGCCCAAGCCTCCAACACCGGGGGCGATTCACGAAACGACAGCAGTCCCGGCACGTACGGGAAACGCGTCTCGCTAACCACGCCGACTTCCTCGATAACTTCCAGAGACGGCAAACGCACGACGACGATTCCAGCGTACAGTACTGAAGAGAATTTATTGAACGAAATGTCCGCGCCCGCGATTGTCTCAACCTTGCCCGCCAGCGGTTCGACGCGCACACGCTCGCGCAGGCTCCGTTGAAGTTCGACGGCCTCGCGCGGCGACAAATTCCAATCGTGTAGTTGTTCGTAATGTGCCATAGGATGAAAAAAGGTCGGAGGTCAGAAGTCTGTCAAGAATTTAGCTGTTTTTAAAAAATTAGCTGCTGTCAACCGACCTCTAACTTCTGACCTCCGACCTCTGTTGTAAATTCTATTGTCTCGCTCGCGCCTGTTTCTGCGCCCGCGCGTTGAATCGAATGGACGTGCCAGTGTTCATCATCGCGCGCGTGAAAGTCTACGCGAAAGTGTGCGCCGCGCGATTCCTCGCGCCAGAGTGCGGCGCGCGCGATGAGCATGGCGACCGTCAGGAAATTACGCGAGGCGGGACGCAGAGGCGCGTGCGCGATCTGCTCAAATTCGCGGAGGGCGCGAGCGAGCGACTGGCGCGTGCGCAGGATGCCGACGCGCTCCCACATCAGACGCCGCACGCGCTTGCGCACGGAGAGCGCAATTTCGCCCACACGCTCGCCGCCGATTGAAGATTCGTCGCTATACACGTCCGAATCCACATCCGACGCAGCAGCGTCGCCGGTTAAAGTTTCAAATGTGTTCCCCGTTTCCGTCGGAGATGGCAGCTTATCGCGCTCTCCTTTGGAACTTGTCTCCGGCGCAACTCCTCTTCCGCCTCGTTCCTCGCGCGCCGCCGACGCACCTGCGCGCGCGCCGAAGACCAAGCCTTCGAGCAGCGAGTTTGACGCGAGACGATTCGCACCGTGGACGCCCGTGCAGGCCACTTCGCCCGCCGCATAGAGTCCGGCGAGCGTGGTGCGCCCGTCGAGGTCTGTCCGTACGCCGCCCATACAGTAATGCGCGGCGGGCGAGACCGGCGCTGGCTCGTTTGCGAGGTCGAGATCGTAGCGTAGGCAGGTGTCGTAGATTTTCGGAAAGCGTCGGCGAGTAAATCGCGCACCGAGCGCGGTCATGTCGAGATAGACCGTGCGCGTCGCGGTGCGTTCCATCTCGGCGACGATGGCACGGCTGACGATGTCTCGCGGAGCAAGTTCGGCGCGTTCGTGATAGCGCGGCATGAAGCGCTTGCCGCTCGCGTTTCTCAGCACGCCGCCCTCGCCGCGCAGAGCCTCCGAGAGCAGGAAGCGCGGCGCGCCTTCGATGTTCAAGGCCGTCGGGTGAAACTGCACGAACTCCATGTCGGCCAGTTCCGCGCCAGCCCGGTAGGCCATCGCCATCCCGTCGCCGGTCGCAACTGCCGGATTCGTCGTGTGCAGGTACAGAGCACCCGCGCCGCCCGACGCGAGCACGACGGCGCACGCACGCAATTCACGCGGCGCACGCACGAGCGGGTCGAGATAGCGCACGCCACGACAGCTTTCGTCTTCGATAATCAGGCTCTCGACGCCCGTATGCGGCAGAAATGAGATGCGCCGCTCCTTTGCGGCGCGCGCAATAAGCGCACGAACAATTTCTCTGCCCGTCGAATCGCCGTGTGCGTGGAGAATGCGACGGCGCGAATGCGCGGCCTCCTGCGTGAAAAGCAGTTGCCCGCCCTCGCGGTCGAACTCCGCGCCCCACTCGATAAGTTCCTGAATGTAGCGCCGCCCGTCCTCGACAAGAATGCTGACCGCGCGCTCGTCGCACAACCCCGCGCCCGCCGCCGTCGTGTCCTCTTCGTGCAGCGACGCTTCATCGTCTTCCGAGAGCGCGACGGCGACGCCGCCCTGCGCATATTCCGTGTTCGACTCGCTCGTGCGGTCTTTCGTCAGCACCGACACACGCGCTCCGGCGCGCGCCAGTTCAATCGCCGCGCGCAAGCCCGCGATGCCGCTGCCGACCACAATAAAATCTGTTTCCAGTTTCATTAGTTTATCAAACTAACATAGAGGGAGAAGAGCAAGGATGAACAAAACCAACAGCTTTCTCTTCCGCCGCCGCCTTCATCCTTGCTCTTCTCCCTCTATGTTTCACTTGTCATTTTCCGGTAGCCGAAAGTTTAGCAAGACGGGCGAGGGGCGGGCAATGTTGCATGGATTTAATCTCGCGCGTTAGAATGCGTAATATCAATTCGTTTTTGTTTCCCATCAATATCAGACAAACAGGTCTGGAGCAGCGCCGTATGTCTATCCTTGCCACGCGATGCGAGTCGGGACGGTCGCGCTGCCTTTTCATCCGCCGTCGAGGGCGGGAAGGAGATTCGATAATGCGAATCATTCGTTTACTGGCGATTGCGCTCGCCGTTCTGCTCCTTGCGCCCAGCCTTCCGACGCTCGCGCAAAAGCAGAAGAAGACTGGAAGCAACGCGTCCAACAACGGACGGGGCGGGCGCTCTCTGCCGCCGATTGCTTTCACCGAATATCGTCT
Organism: uncultured Pyrinomonadaceae bacterium; assembly: GCA_964246705.1. Taxonomy (GTDB): domain Bacteria; phylum Acidobacteriota; class Blastocatellia; order Pyrinomonadales; family Pyrinomonadaceae; genus DASZCR01. Next base: position 7,235 of record CAXTRQ010000089.1, on the reverse strand, counting down.
AAAGAACGGGCTGCGCGTGATTCTGCACGAAGACCATTCGACGCCGATTGTCGGCGTCAACATTTGGTATCACGTCGGCTCGAAGAACGAAGTGCCGGGACGCACAGGTTTCGCGCACCTCTTCGAGCACATGATGTTTCAGGGGTCGAAGAATTATAACGACGACTATTTCAAGCCGCTGCAAGAGGCCGGTGCGAGCCTCAACGGTTCGACCGCGCAAGACCGCACGAATTATTGGGAAGTTGTTCCATCAAACTTTCTCGAACTGGCGCTTTTTATGGAGTCCGACCGGATGGGCGGACTCCTCGATGCGATGACGTTGGAGAAGCTCAATAACCAGCGCGACGTGGTCAAGAACGAGCGGCGGCAGGGCGTTGATAATCAGCCCTACGGTCGCGTCACAGAGAAGATGCTGGAACTCATGTACCCGCCCGAACATCCGTATCATTGGGAAGTTATCGGCTCACTCGAAGATTTAACCGCCGCCTCGATGGAGGACGTGCAGGGATTTTTCCGGCGCTACTACACGCCGAACAACGCTTCGCTCGTCGTCGCGGGCGACTTCAATCCGTCGCAGGCGCGCACGCTTATCGAAAAGTATTTCGGCGCGATTGCTTCCGGCCCAACCGTCCCACCTGTGCACGCCGCGCAGCCGCATCTCGAAAAAGAGGTGCGCTACGAGATGCAAGACCGCGTGCAGCTTCCGCGTATCTACATGACGTGGCATAGCGTCGCGCAGTTCACGAAAGACGAAGCCCCGCTCGACATGCTCGCCAGCATTCTGGCAGGCGGCAAGGGTTCGCGCCTCTATAAATCTCTGGTCTACGATAAGCAAATTGCTCAGGACGTGAACGCCTTCGACAGCACGAGCGAGATTGCCGGTCTGTTCCAGATACGCGCGACGGCGAAGCCGGGCAAGACGCTCGCGGAGTTGGAACAAGCGATTGATGCCGAAGTGGCGAAGCTTCGCGAGACGGTTCCGAGCGCCGAAGAGATGGAGCGCGTCTACAATGCGCGCGAATCCTCTTTCATCTACGGCCTCCAGACGGTCGGAGGCTTTGGCGGCAAGAACGACCAATTAAATCAGTACGCGACTTATCTCAACAAGCCCGGCTACTTCGAGCAAGACCTCGCGCGCTATCGCGCCGTCAAAGCGGCGGACGTGAACCGCGTGGCAAAGCAATATCTGAACGACAAGCGGCTCGTGCTGACGGTCGTCCCCGCAGCGGGCAACAAGATGGCGAAGGGACGCGAGCCTGCGCCGCTGGGGCCGCGCGAGTCAATCGCCACGCCTTCGGCGCAGACGGCTGGCGCAACTCAAGCGGGCACGCCCAACGCCTCGTCGCAGACTCCAACGACGGGCGCAACGAGTGACCGCCCTGCCGGTGCACAGCCGCAGACGAAGGCCGAAACGGCAGCCACGCAAGCAGCCGGAGCCGCGTCGCCGACAACTGCCGCGCCCGGCGCACCTCTCAGGCGCGGACAGGCAACCGCACAGGGCGGCGCGAAAGAGAAACCGAAGGCGAAGATGGTTGATTGGTCACGGCTGCCGAAGCCGGGGACGGTTCCGGCCTTCACCCTGCCGCAGGCCGAACGCCGCAAGCTCTCGAACGGACTCGAAGTTCTCATCGTCGAACATCACGAACTGCCCCTCGTCAACATGAGCCTCGTGATGAAGATGGGCGGGGCGGGCGACCCGGCAGGCCAGTCCGGGCTGGCGAGCCTGACGGCAGACATGCTGGACGAAGGCACGGCCACTCGTTCGTCGCTCGACATCTCGAACCAGTTGGCGAACATCGGCTCGTTCCTGCGTATCAGTTCAGGATGGGATTCGACCACGGCAGACCTGACGACGCTGACGCGCCATCTGGATCGCGCGCTCGACATCTATGCTGATGTCTTGATGAACCCGTCGTTTCCGGATAAAGATTTGCAACGCCTGCGCGCGACGCGCATGACCATCTTCCGGCAGCGGCGTGATAATCCTGAGTCCATCGCCGACATCGTCTACGCGTCGCTGCTCTACGGTTCCAATCACCCATACGGGCATTCTCTGACCGGCGACGAAGAGACTCTCAACCACATCACCCCGGAAGCCGTGCGGAAGTTTTATGAAACCTACTTCCGCCCCAACAACTCAACTTTGATTGTCGTCGGCGATGTCACGCCCGACATGGTTGTGCAGAAACTTGAGAAGACTTTCGGCGGATGGAAGAGCGGGTTTGTCCCGGCGGTTGACGTGACGGCGGCGGCTGTCGAGCGCAATCACCCGACGCTCTACATCGTTGACCGTCCCGGCTCGGCGCAATCGGTCATCCGCGTCGGGCACATCGGCGTGCCGCGCTCGACGCCCGACTACTTCCCGCTCCTCGTCCTGAATACGATGCTCGGCGGGCAGTTCACCTCGCGCATCAATCTCAACTTGCGCGAGGACAAGGGTTACACCTACGGCGCGCGTTCGTCCTTCGACTTCCGGCGAGGCGCGGGGCCGTTTGCCGCGAGCGCGCCGGTCGTCACGGTGTCGACGAAAGAATCGGTCTTCGAGTTGATGAAGGAGTTGCGCGGGATTCGCGGAGAGATGCCGGTCACGACGGACGAGCTTGAGTATGCCAAGCAGGCGATCATTCGCGGCTTCCCGCGAAGTTTCGAGACGCCATCGCAGATCGCCGGGCGTCTGGAGACGGTCGTCACTTACGATTTTCCGGACAACTATTTCAACAGCTACATCCAGAACGTGCAGGCCGTCACGCTCGCGGACATCAACCGCGTCGCGAATCGCTATCTCGACCCGTCGCGGATGGCGATTGTCGTCGTCGGCGACCGCAAAGTTATCGAGGCGGGCTTGCGCTCGCTCGAAGGTCTCGGCGAGACAATCACCTTCGTTGACACCGAGGGCCGACCCGCCACCACCGGCGAATCCGGCGGCAGCGGAACCGGCGGACACCAGTAATCTCAATAACGATTCTTCGCCTTGTTGTAAGCGCGCGTCAGTTTTTTGACGCGCGCTTTTTCCAACTGCGCGGCGCGTTGATCCTGCTTCAAGGCGACCTGCTTCATCTCCCCTTGCATCTTTTGATAGCTCTCGTAACGCTCGGCGGAGAGCGTGCCGTCTTGCAGGGCTTCTTTGATGGCGCAGTCGGGTTCATCTGCGTGGCGGCAGTTGCTGAAACGGCAGTGGCGGGTGAGCGTCTCGATGTCTTCAAATGTTTCGCGCAAACCACGGTCGCTGACGAGCAGTTGGAGTTCGCGCATGCCGGGCGTGTCCATGATGAGGCCGCCCGTCGGGAGGATGATTAGCTCTCGATGCGTCGTCGTGTGTTTGCCGCGCTCGTCGCCGGTTCTGACTTCCTGCGTGCGTTGCGCGTTCTTACCCAACAAGCGATTGACAATCGTAGATTTGCCGACGCCAGACGAACCCATCAAGGCGACCGTCTGACCCACACCGGTAAACGGCGTCAGTTGTTCGACGCCCTCATCCTTGCGCGCGCTCATCATAATCACCTGCACGTCAGGCGCGACCTCCGCGACCTCTCTGAGCTTCACGTCCAAGCCCGCGCACAGGTCAGCCTTGTTCAGAATGATGACGGGGCGCGCGCCGCTCTCGTGCGCCATGATGAGGTAGCGTTCAATTCGACGAACGTTGAAATCGTTGTCCAGCCCGTTGACGAGAAAGACCGTATCAATATTGGCGGCGACGATCTGTTCTTCCGTTTTGCTTCCCGCGACCTTCCGCGAAAACTTGCTGCGGCGCGGCAGGACGACGTGAATCGCCGCCTTCCGCTCTTCCACTGAATCGCGTATCACAACCCAATCGCCGACCGCCGGAAAATCTTCACGTCCCTGCGCCTGATGCGCCAGTTTCCCCGTCACTTCCGCGCTGGTTTCTCCGCTCTCCGTATAGAGCAGGTAGATTTTATTGTGCTGCAAAAAGACGCGCCCCACGCCAAAGCCTTCGCGCGCATACGGCGCAAAGTTCGTCTCGAAGAATTCGTTCCAACCGAAGGCTCGTAGATTCAAAACTTCAGTTTCCATTATTTCCTGAGATTGATTGTGCCGCGACACTTCACTGCTCCGCAGCGGCAACGATAATCGTCCGGGTGATAC
>CAXTRQ010000089.1:0-3120 GCA_964246705.1 uncultured Pyrinomonadaceae bacterium | reverse complement strand
GAATCAACGTAATCACACGTAATCTCTTCGCCCGGCTTGATGTCGCGCAGAGCGATAAAGAGGATGTGTCCGTAGGTAATCTTGATGTAGCAATTCGGCTCGCACGAGTGGTTGATGAACTGCGAGCCGTTGCCGCCGCGACTCCCGTCAATGCCCCAGTAAGAATCTATCGCGCAGATATGCAAACGACGCTGCCCGCGCATCCTCCGCGCCGCCTCAACGCGTGAGACCCGCTCGCCCACGAGTTCCGCAATCTTGTGTCCCTTGCAAAACCGCTTGGTCGCAAAAGTGCCGCGCCCGTCAATCTTCGATTGCCCGACGGCGATGCCATCAGCCCATTCTTGATTCATCAATTCTCACAAAGAAAAAGGTCAGAGGTTAAAAGGGCAAACGGGGAAAGAGTGACGGGCAGTTGATTTTCCATTTCGCCTTTTACCCTTTTATTTTTCTCGCCGCCCGAAGTAGCGATAGTGCCCGGTGATCTTCCAGTTGAACAGCACGTCTTCCATCTGCGGCCCCGCGCCGATATTGTGCACAATCATCGAGCGGTTCGCCGACGCCGCGCTCAAGATGTTGACGACGATGCCGATATGCGTCACGCCTCCGCCCAAGTCCCACGTCACGATGTCGCCCGGCCTGTAATCCTGTGCGTTCGACGTGACGGGCAATCCTGCGCCCTGCCGCTCGAAGAAGACCATCAGGTTCGGCACGCGGCGGTGATCAATATTTGAGTCCGGCTTCGCCAGTCCCCACTTCTGCGGATAGGCGCGGAAGTTGCGCGCCATGTCTTCGTGTACCTCTCTCTGCAAATCAACGCCGACTTTTCGATACGAGCGAATGACTTCGTCTGTGCACACGCCGATCTCCGCCGGAACGTCGCCGCCCGGATACGGAATCACAACGTAGCCCGGATCGTAGCGAACCTTCTGCGTCGTCCGCTCAATGGCGGCGGCGACGAGTTTATCCGGAAACGGAGAATTGCCCGACGCCGTTTCAATTCGCGCGGGCGTCGTCGCCGCCTGCTTCGTCGTCACCTGCGGCGATGCCGTGAGCGCGCCGCAACCGCCGAACGCCAACGCGAGCGCACAATACAGCAACATATTCAAGACCATCTTCAATTTCAACACACGACCTCTCAGGCAACAGTTGTGGCGCTGCCCTTCCAGCTTTTAAGTTTTCCCGCTCGGCGAGAGCGCGCGTCCCAGCCGCGTCATGTGTGCGACGTGATGATCGTCATGCTCGGCGATAAAGAGGAGCATGTCGAGCAGCCGCATCGGTTGTTTGAGGCGCGGGTGCTGAGCCGTGCGGAGCACGATTTCTTCATCCAAATCTTCGAGCCGCGTGACGAACTCGAAACGCTCGCGCCGCAAGGCTCCGAGAATATCTTCGAGCGTCGACTGGTTATAATTGGCTTCGTAAGTCTTCCGGTTCTCCAAGTCAGCAGGTCGCAGAATTTCGCGCCGCGCCAGAAAATCTTCGAGACGCCCGAAACCCAGCGGCTCAAGGTCGAGCAGATGGCCTGCGTGCTCCTGCATTGACCAACCCTCGCCGCCCGCGTCCCTCATCGTCAGGATTTCCGCCGGAAACGCCCGCGCACGCTCTTCGACACGCGCGGGCGTTCCGCGCAGCCGCTCCAACAAATTCGGAAACATCCACACGGGAAGATCAAAACTGAACTGCCGCTCGAACCATCGCATGCGTTCGCTCATTTCTTGTGGCCTCATGAAAGTATAGACGCGCAAAGCACAATGACCGAAGAGATTATACGCCACGCCGCGAGAGAGTTATGCATCTAATTTCGACACGCGCGGCAACTGTGAGATGAGTTGGAGCGGTGTTAAAATAATTGACGTAATGGAAAAGGCTGTACATCTGTTGGGATTGTCCGAAGCCGAGCTTTCGTCTTTCGTCGAAGAGTCGGGCGAGCCGAAATTTCGCGGGCGGCAAATCTTCGCCGCGCTGCACGCGAGGCGTCTGCGCTCGTTTGACGAGATGACCGATTTGCCGAAAAGTTTTCGCGCGCTCTTGCAAGAGCGCGCGACCGCTTCGACCTTGACGGTTGAATCGCGTTACGTGGCGGCGGACGGGACGCGCCGCTATCTGATGAAGACGCATGACAATCTTCCGGTCGAAACCGTCTTCATTCCCGAAGAGCGACGCGACACGATCTGTTTTTCGTCGCAGTCGGGTTGTCCTCTGCAATGCGATTTCTGTCTGACGGCGAAACTCGGACTGCTGCGGACGCTCACGGCGGGCGAGATTGTCGAGCAGATTATTATCGCCTTGAATGACGCTTACGGCACAGGCGCGAAAACGCCGCGCGGGACAAATCTGGTGGCGATGGGCGCGGGCGAACCCTTCCTCGCCTTCGAGCCTCTGATGAAGGCTCTCAGCGTGATGGCTGCGCCCGATGGGTTGCACATCGTCCCGAACCGCGTGACGGTTTCAACGGCAGGCATCGTGCCGCGCATCAGGGAACTGGCAACCATCAGAGAGCGCCCGCATCTGGCGATTTCGCTCGCCGCGCCCAACGACGAGTTGCGCGACGTGCTGATGCCGATTAACAGGAAGTGGCCGCTGCGAGAACTGCTGTCGGCCTGTCAGGAATTTGAAAAGTCTCTGAAGCCGGGCGAGCGTTTCACTTTCGAGTACGTGCTGCTCGACGGCGTTAATGACTCGGACGAGCACGCGCGCCAGCTCGCCAATTTACTCAACCGCCACGGACTGCGCGCTAAAGTTAATTTGATTCCTCATAATCCTGCGGAGGAGCTACCCTATCGTCCCTCGCCGGAGGAGAGAGTCCAAAGCTTCAAGGCGATTCTCGAATCGAAGGGGGTGCACGCCTTCGTGCGTCGCCCGCGCGGGCGCGACATCTACGCCGCCTGCGGTCAGCTTGCCGCGCGGCGCGTCAACGCGCCGCCACCGCCCGCGCTCTACCAGATTGCATAAACTCTGAAAATCAAACTCACAGGAAACTGAAATTGCAATGAGAAGAAACGCCACACCCCGACGCTTAAGTATATTTTTACTCTTTGCAACTGCGCTGGCTTCAGCCAATGTCGAAACGACGACGGCCCGCGCCGTTCCCGCTCCCGCCGCTCCGGTCGCACAGTCGGACAG
>CAXTRQ010000088.1:12213-23827 GCA_964246705.1 uncultured Pyrinomonadaceae bacterium | reverse complement strand
AGAAGTTTCACGCAAAAACGCCAAGGCGCGAAGAAAACTTTAAGAGTTAACTTCGCGCCTTCGGCTGTTGGTTTTTCGTTGAGCAACTTAAATCTTCTGCGCGTCTATGGTGCGGCGATAGTCCTCGCCTTCGATTTGGACGGTTTTGCACATCTCGTAGAGACGGCTTCTGAGGCGGACGCCGATGCGGTCTTCGAGTGTTTCATCGCTGGCCGCGCGGCGCGAGTCGAGATAGTTAGTGGTAAAGATGGTCAGTTTCTTGTCGTTGTAGCGCGTGTTGATAATCTGCATCATCGTGTCGCGCACCCAGTCGGTCGGCTTCGACGCGCCGAGTTCGTCCAAGACGAGCACCTCCGCTTGATAGACGGGAGCGAGCAGGCTCAGTTCCGAAGTGTGCGACACTTTGCTGTAGGAATCCTGTATCTCTTTGAGAAGTGAGCCGAATTCGTAGAAGAGGCACGGCACGCCCTTGTCAATCAGGCCGCGCAGGATCGCGACCGAGAGATGCGTCTTGCCGACTCCGACCGTTCCCATAAAGAGCAGGCCACGCTCGACCGCAGGGTATTCGCGCACGAGACGGAAAGCGTAGTTGAAAGCTTTGAGTTGCGAGCCGTTGTTCGGCGCGGGGTAATAGTTTTGCAGCGAGCAGGGGTCTTTGCGCGGCGGCGCGGCGTCACGATAGCGACGCGGGATGCGCGCGGCATCCAGAAGGTTTTTCGCCTGCGTCTGTTCGCGGCAACCGCAACGACGTGCGCCTTTACCGGGCACGACCTCATAGCCTGTGCCGAAGCAACGCTGGCAGACGGCGGGCGATTGAGCTTCCGCCGCCCGCTGGTCTGTGTCTGAAGAAGATGCTTCCGCTGCCGTCCTTTCGGGCACGGCAAACAGGGGCGGAATCTTTTTGGCGTTGTCGGAAGACATCCGTGCAAATTCGACTAAATTACTTTTCTTTTTGCTTTCAACCGCGCGGGGGTTCATGCGCGGCGTGCTACGATGGAGCAGAATTTTTTAATTCAAGTCTTCTCAGGCGAGGCGGATTATAGCACTCGAAACACAGATTGCAAGACCGAACCGGACAAGGCTCAAGGCGGAAGGTTGAAGGCGGAATAAGGAATGACCGATTTATTCATTGACGGTTTGAGCCGACTAATAAATCAGCCAATGAATATGACCTTTTCATCCTTCCGCCCTCATCCCTCATCCCTGTCAACAGCCGCCCCCGCCGCCCTGATAGACAACACGCCAGCGTCCCGTCGTCTTTTTGTAAATCAGGTAATCGTTGCTCTCGTAATAACTGCCTCCGGCGATAACTTCTGCGACGCCGTCTGCGTCGAGATCGAGCGCATCAACCAGACGACGAAACTCGACTTTCTCCTCGACACCGTAGTGATACCAAGACAGCGCTGCCTTCAAGCTCTCGCCATCCGGCTCGGCGATGAGGAACAGCGCATTCTCGACCCCGGCATCTCCCTTGATGAAAAAAGAGCCGATCAGTTCCGACCTGCCGTCTCCATCCAGATCAATCGCCGTCAGATTATTCGTCTCCATCTTGGCGATGCGCGCCGCCGAGACGCGATTTGCCTTGAAGGCTTGACGCGCCAGTTCGAGCGCAGAGGCGCGTTCCTGTTCGGTCGGCGGGCGGCGCGTTCCCTTCCCGCGCCCGAGCGTCTCGGAACTGGTTGCCAACGCCAGCACCTCGCCTCCGAGTTTGGCCTGTGTCTGTGCGGTTGCGCTCGCAGTCAGAGAGACGCACCCTTCACCGAGATGCTCCTTGACGCTGAGACTGCCCGCCTCGCCCCCGCCGAAGAGCAAGCGGTACTGACGACCGGGACGAAGATAATCGGCGATGAAACGCTTCTCGTCGCGCGCAATCTGTGGAGATTCTTGCGGGTCTCCGCTCGCCACCGGCGCGGGCGCATAACGGCCTTGACTGACGATTGCGACGGGTTCGATCTGCACCTCATCCCCCGTCTTCTCGTATTTAGTCACCGCGAAGATAACTGTGCCGCCAGTGCTGGCCGTCTGGCGCGGCGTTTTGGTCTGCGCCGTCACGTTTAAGAAAAAGATAACGCAGGCCAGCACGGCGCGTGCGAATATGTTGAAGGGGTTAAGTTCGATTCTCATATTCCGTCTTAGCCCTCGCACTCCGTTTGAGATTATCCCCGAAAACTTCAGAGGCTCACGGCCTGTCCCGTGCGTAAGGATTCACGTATGCGAAACGTGGCGCGCGTGGTCGCCGCGAGTTCGTCGAGCGCAACCGGCGCGTCCCTTTTTTGCAGGACGACATCACACACGGCGCGCACCTCTTCGGATTGTCCTTTGTCCTGCGCGCGGAGTTTCAAAGTCTCCTCGCGCCCGTTAAGGTAAAGCGTCGCGCGGCGAAAATCTTCGAGGACGAAAGTGCGTCCCGCGCCGAAGATTTCCACGCGCTCTTTTGCCAGCGTTTTGTCGCCCTCCCCAAGATAAGCGATTGAGCCATTCGAGCCGTCGGCGAATCTTAGAGTAATCATCACGGAGTCTTCGTCAATTGTTTCGTGATTGCGGCTCGCGATAGATTCGGCGTAGACGCGCACGGGCGGCGAGCCTGTCCAGAACTGCATGAGGTCTATGAAGTGGCAGACTTCACCGACGATACGCCCGCCGCCTTCGCGCGCGTCCTGACTCCAATGCCCGCGCGGCACGCGTCCCGCGTTGACGCGATAGACGATGGAGAGCGGTTCGCGCCGTTTGTTGAAGAAATCTGCGGCGGCGCGCGCCAGCGGCGAGAAGCGGCGGTTGAAGCCGACCATCAGTTGGCCGTCCGAGCGCGTCGCCGCTGCCAGCACGCCGCTCAATTCTTCCTCCGAGAGCGCGAGCGGCTTTTCGACAAAGACGTGCCGCCCGCTCTCAAGCGCCTGCTGCGCGAGCGGCGCGTGTAGGTCGTGGCGCGTTGCGATGACGACGAGATTAACATCAGGGTCGCCGATGACTTCGTCTGCGCCTGAAGCGCACGCCTGAAAGCCGAACTGCTTTCCGGTGTTGAGAGCCGAGAGGCCCGACGCCGTCGCAATCGTCTGGAACTGCGCGCCCGCCGCTTTGAATTGCGGCAGCAGCATTCCTTTCGCATAACCGCCCGCGCCGATGAGGCCGACGCGAACGATTGAAGGCACGTCGGCGAAAGTGTTGGACGCCGAAGCATTAACCGCGCCGATGCGCTGTGCGTCCTGCGTGGACGGCTTTCCCGTCGCGCGCTCCGGCGGCGGCGCGAGTTCGATGCGGCTCTCGATCTCACGCCCCATATCATATTCGAGCAGCACGCCGAGATATTGTTCGCCGGTTTCGCCCGTAATCAGACGGTAAGCTCGCTCGGCCTCTGCGATTGGGAAGCGATGTGTCGTCAGGCTTTCGACGTTGATGCTGCGCGCCGCAATCAGATCGAGGAACGCTTCGATGTTGCGCCCTTCAGTCCAACGGACGTAAGCGAAGGGGTAATCGTGGCCGCGCTCTTCATAATCCGCATCGTAGCGTCCCGGCCCGTAAGACATCGAGACTTGCAGCGAAAGCTCGCGTTTGAAATAGAGGTCGCGCGGGACATCCAGACCGACGCCGCCGACGGCGACGACGCGTCCCTTCAAACGCGAAATCTCGCCCGCGAGTTCGATCGGCTGGTTCGATGCGGTGGCGGCTGTAATCAACACGGCATCAGCGCCGCGACCGCGCGTCCAATCCATCATGCGCCTGCTCGTCGCGTCGTCGGGCGCGCAACCCTCGTCCGCGCCGTGCGCTCGCGCCAGTTCTATTTTCTGTTCGTCGAGATCAATCCCGTAGACGCGGCAACCATTCGCGCGCAGCAGTTGCACGGCCAACTGTCCGAGCAGGCCGAGACCAATGACGACGATTGATTCGCCGAGCGTCGGCGCGGCCAGACGCACGCCCTGCAAAGCAATCGCGCCGAGCGTCCCGTAAGCGGCCTCGCCGTAAGCGACCGCTTCGGGCAGTCGCACGCAGAGATTCTGCGGGACGGAGATGACTTCCGAATGCGAAGCGTAGCCGACGCGCGCGCAGGCCACACGGTCGCGGATGCGAAAGCCGCTCACGTCTTCGCCGACGCCTGCGACCACACCCGCCGCGCTATAGCCGAGCGCCGACGCGCTGTCGAGTTTCGCGCGCACGGCGTTGACCGTGTTAAGTAGCCCTTCGTCTTTCGCCCGCCTCAGAGTTTTCTTAACCAGTTCGGGCTGCTCCAGCGCGCGCGCGACGAGGCTCTTGCGGTTCGTGTCGACGACCGCGCGTTCTGTGCCCGCGCTAATCAGAGATGCGGCGGCGCGCACCAGCACACGCCCCTTCTGCACGACCGGCGCGGGTACGTCCGCAATCTCGACTTTTCCAGTTTTGAGATTCTGCAATACCTGCTTCATACAATCGCGTTGAAAAATCGCCGCCGCAGGCATCACTGAGCGGACGGGCGGCTTTGAAGTGTGCGCCGACCCGCTCTCTACGAAGAGAGTTCGAGCAGACCGATCACGACGACGAGAACAATCGCAACCAGTATCACGATATGCGGCCAACGCAATATGTAGCGGCGACAGGCACGACATCTCAAGCCCCCCATTCGGAGCGGCCTAGCACAATAAGGACACTTCATTGTCAGTTCTCTGAGTTCACTAGATTTCCGCCAGCATGCCATGAACCTGCCGTGCGTTCAAGACCTCAACAGCTACCCAGCGACCCGGCCGGCGAGCGAACGCTCAGACCGAATTGACTGTGATATAGTTGCCGGACGTATCATACTTCATTTGGAGTTTTGAGGGTGCTCCGTTTTACTCAAAGGATACGCGCGCCCCGGTTCATTATCGTATGAGTGTTTTAGACGGACTGCTGAACAAGCTGGGACTGCAAGCTTTCGGAAGTGCGCGCAAACCCCTTCTGCGCGTCTTTCTGCTCGACGACGACAAACTCCGCCACGAATGGTTCGCCAAACGCTTTAAGGCCGACCAACTCGACGTGGCTGTTGATCCGGCGCGCGCCATCGAACTGCTCTCCGAAAAATACTACGACGTGATTTTTCTCGACCACGATTTGCTGCCCGAACATTATTATTCGGAGACGACAGACGACCAGCGCACAGGCTATGCGGTCGCCGCGTGGCTCGCCTCGCATCACGACCGCCAGTCAACCTCGACGATTATCGTCCACACGCGCAACGCCGACGGAGCGATGCGGATGGTTGAATTGCTGCGTCGCGTGGGTCGGCAGACGGAGTATGTTCCATTTCCCACGCTCGGCCAGAAGATAAAAAACTACTGGGGGCGCTGAACCGGACTTTTACAGACTGAACATAGATTCTATGCGAAGAAAATTTTTTCACCCCCACGTTGCGTTCAGTGCCTCTCTGCTTCTCGTCTGCCTCTCGCACGGCGCGGCGAGTCTGTGTGCTCAAACTCCTCAACCGACTCCGGCGGAAGACAAATACGCCGGACAGGTCAAGGCATTGATGGCGCGTCCTGAAGTCGTGGCCGCCTTCGAGCACATTGATAAATCACACGACGACATTTTGCGTGAGTGGACGGCGATTACCGAAATCAACGCGCCTTCCGGAAAAGAGCGCGAGCGCGCCGCCTTCATCGAAAAGCTACTGCGCGGTTACAAATCTCTCGAAGTGCGCTATGACAAGACGGGCAACCTCATCGCCGTGCGTAAGGGCACGGGCGGAGGCCCGGCGGTTGTCGTTGATGCCCACATGGATACGGTCTTTCAAGAGGGCTTGAAAATCAAAGCGGAGATTCACGACGGGCGGATTTATGCACCGGGTATTGGCGACGATACGCGCAACATCGAAGCCATCCTCGCAACCGTTCGCGCGCTCGACGCGGCGAACGTCAAGACGAAAGGCGACCTGATTCTTCTCTTCACGGTCGAAGAGGAAACCTTACTGCGCGGCGCGGAAGAATTCGTCAAAGAGAACAAAGGGAAGATCGGTCACTACATCGCGCTCGACGGCGGGTATGAAGGCTTCACTTACGGCGGCATCGGCATCAGTTGGTACAGGCATCACTTCATCGGGCCGGGCGGCCACACACGTTCCTCGACGCCTCCCTACTCCGCGACGCTGCCGCTGGCGCGCTCTATCCAGCGCATCTATGAACTGCCCATTCCGTCGCGCCCGCCCTCGAATTTGAACATCGGCATGCTCGGCGGCTCGGATGTCGTCAACGCGAAGGCCGCCGATGCATGGTTTACGGTTGACCTGCGCTCGACGAGTAATGAAGTTATCGCCGATTTCGAGAAGCGCATCGCGGCGATTCTGAAAGAGGAAGCCGACCGCGCGAAGATGACGGTCAAGACCGAAATAATTTCGACCACGCCCGCCGCGCAGATTCCCGGCCATCGCGAGTCGCTGCTCGTCAAAACATCCGAAGCCGTCCACTTAGCGATGGGGTTTCAACCGTCAATCACCGTCACGGGTTCAAACAATTCGAGCGCCGCGCTGCTCGCGGGAATCTCATCCATCTCGACCGGCGCAGGCCCCTGCGGCGACTCTCACGCCCTCACCGAATGGTGCGAAATCGAACCGCTCTATAAGGGCATCAAGAAGATTTTGCTACTGGAATTAGCGCTGACGCAGATGAGCGAGAATTAGCGGCGCGTTTCGTTTTCTTTGCGCCTCGGCGTCTTTGCGTCAAATACTTATTCTCACGCAAAGACGCCAAGAAGAAGAACGCTAAAGGAGACGGCTTTCAAACTCCCCGCAGTCTCTACGGTACTGAAATCAATGCTTGCCGCTCTTGGGACTTCCGCCGCGCAGCTTCGATAAAGCCCACGCGCCGAAAACGACGACGATCTTTCCCACGCTGAGCCTCTGCTTCCGCCCATCATATCTTGCCGGTTGAGACGAACGCGCCTGTGCGACCGCCGTATTTTTTTTCTTCCCAGAGCCTCCCGCGCGTGCCGTCTGCGTGTTGCGCGTCGTCTGCTTCGTGGTGCTGCCGCCGCCGCGCGGCTTTGCCGCTTTGCCTGTCGCCCTTCCATCTTTCTCGTCGGGACTCTTCTCGCCCTTCTCTTTCGCGTCGGGCTGTCCCTGCAAGGCCATCGCGTTTTCGACTTCGGAGTTGACTTCGCCGCCGACTAGGATGGCCGCCCCTGTGAAATAGAACCAGAGCATGAGAATGATGACCGCGCCGAGCGAGCCGTAAGTGGCGCTGTAAGAGTTGAAGAAGCTGAGATAGGCTTTGAAGGCGAAGGAGACAAGCAGCCAGAGCACGACGCCGATGACCGAGCCGGGCGTAACCCACTTCCAATCCTGATCGTGGAGGTCGGGCGCGAGATAGTAGATGAGCGCAAAGGCCAACAGCACGAAGGCCAACGCAATCGGCCACTGCAAAATCTTCCAAGCGATGGTAAACGTGTCGCCCAGCCCGAAGTTCCCCGCCAAGTGCTCGGCGATTTTTCCGCCGTAGAGGACGAGGACGAGCGCGCTGATAATCAGCAAGGCCAGCGCGACAGTCAGCATGATGGCGACTAGTCGCGTCTTCCACCAGGGGCGCGTCTCTTTCACTTCGTAGGCGACGTTCAAAGACTCGCTGATCGCGCCCATGCCGTTCGATGCTGCCCAGAGCGCGGCGAGGATGCCGAAGGAAATTTTCCCGCCCCCACTCGAATCGCTGACCTCACGCATCGTTGAGTCAATGAGCTTGAAGGCGTCGCCGGGCAAGACCTGACTGAGATAATTGAAGAGACTGTGGCGCAGTCCCGTCCCGGAGCCAAGCATAATACCGATGACCGAAGTCAAAAAAAGCAATAAAGGAAAGAGCGCCAGCAGAAAGTAGTAAGCGAGTTGCGCGGAGCGACCGAGAATTTCGTCCTCCTGCATCTCCGACCAGACGCGCTTCCCCAATTCCGTCCAACTCAAACCGCCGAAGCCCCACGAAGATGCCATGTCCCTTATTCCTTCCTGAACGAGATATTCAAGCGGGGGAAAGTTGCGCGCGGTTAATTCTTACCTGACGAGCGTGCCCGTGCGACTCCAACGCGTGTTGTTGAAAAAGTCGAACAGGAAATTTCCGTTCGACGGAGCGCTTTCGTCATACGACCAATAGACGAAGAGCGCGCGACCGATGACGAGAGAGCGCGGCACATAGCCCCAGTAACGGCTGTCCAGACTATTCTCTCGATTGTCGCCCATCACGAAATAATGGCCTGCGGGCACGACAAATTTCTTGCCGCGAAAAGTCGCGCGCGGGTCTTTCATGTTTTCGGGACGGTAATAGACACTGTAGGAGCCTTCGCCCGTCGGCGGCGGGTTACGGTTCAATTCAAGCGGGGCTTTATGCCCCGGATCGTCCTCCGGTTGCTCGTACCCCGGATCGACGGCGGCGACACGTCGTTCGTTCAAAACTTCCCCGTTAATCAGGATGTGCCCGCCCTGCTCTTCGATGGTGTCTCCGGGCAGTCCGATGACACGCTTCACGTAGTTCGTCTTGAAAGGGAGATTATCGGGGCGCGTATCGTCAACTTCCAGATTGCTGGCGAACTGCGGGCTTTTGAATTTGCCCGGATACTTGAAAACGATGATGTCGCCGCGCCGGATGTCGCGTTGCGGCAGAAAAAGCGGCGCGGTCTCTGCGCCGGGCGCGAAGATGAATTTGTTGACCAGCAAATGATCGCCGATGTAAATCGTGTTCTGCATCGAGCCGGTCGGAACTTTCACGGCCTGTACGACGAACGTCATTCCGAAGAGAGCCATGACCGCCGTCACGACGAGCGACTCGAAATATTCGCGCAGCACGCCGCGCGGCGGCCCCTGCTGCTGCGGCTCCCCGTCGGACGAAGCGTCGGAAGCCTTGCGCTCTGTCGCGTGCGGTGCGCGCCTGCCTGTGTCCGGCGTCGGATTGTTCTCGGCGGGCAGCTCGGCTACCCCCGCCCCCGTCTGCTCATTATCCATATAACTGCATCGTAGAGGCGAGAAAGCGCAACGGTCAAGGGGAAAAAAGTAAAGCCCCGGAGGGGCGACAGTTTTATAGCCCACGGCGTCAGCCGTGGGCCGCAACCGAGCATCAACGTAAACTTACGGCTGACGCCATGGGCGACAGAACTTTCACCCCCGGGGCTATAGAATATTCTAACGCCTGAGAGGGCTTTCTCACGCTTCAATTGGAGAAGCTTGCGGGGTGTTCATCTGTTCGAGGGCGCGGCGCGCGGCCTGCATCTCGGCGGCTTTAATGGTGTGCCCCTCGCCGACCATCTGCCCGTCATTCCAACTGACTTCGACGCGAAAGACGCGACGGTGCGGCGGGCCATGTGTTTCGACGACGTTGTAGTTTGGCGTTTCGCGGCGCTCGGCCTGAAGACGCTCCTGAAGCAATGTTTTGTAATCGGCGGCGGCGGCGGATTCCGGGTCGGCCGCGGCGAGTTCAGGTTCGAGCGCGTGTCCGACAAACTCTCTGGCCGCCTCGAAGCCGCCGTCGAAATAGATGGCTGCGAGGATGGCCTCGAAAACATCTGCGAGTAGAGCGCGCTTGCGCCGACCGCCCGTCTTCTCTTCGCCGCGACCAACGCGCAGATGATCGCCCATGCCGAGACGCCTCGCGACACGCGCCAATGTCTGCGTGCTGACCAGCCGGTGTTTCATCCGCGAGAGTTCGCCTTCGGTGACATCCGGGTAGTTGTCAAAGAGCGTCTCGGCGACGACGAAGCCGAGCACGGAATCGCCGACAAACTCGAAGGCTTCGTTGTGCAGGCGGCGTGCCTGTGTATCCTCGCCTGGCGCAACTTGCTCGTGCGCCCACGAACGATGCGTCAGAGCGCGTTCGAGGAAAGCGCGATCCCGAAAGTTGTATGCGAGTTTCTGTTCGAGCGTCGCAAGGTCTGCGGCGGGTGCAGTCAGGGCTTTGTCCTTTGTCATGGTGAAGGTGATTGTAGCAAAAGGCCGGGCGCATCGTTCAACTTTCGACGATGCACCCGGCTTTTCGGTTCTCAGGTGTTACGACTTGTCTCGCCAGTTTACGGACGGCGCGCGCTTCCCGTTTTCGAGGGCGTCGGTTGCGAACTGGTCGTCTTCGGCTTTGCGCTGCCGGGTTGCGTGGTGGCGGGCTTGGCGGCCGCCGCCGGAGCGGTCGTCGCGGGCTTCGTCGCGCTCGACGACGCGGCAGGCGTCGCCGTGTTCGTCATGTTGCCGCCGCTCGCAGGATTGCTGCTGCTCATCGAGGGCGTAGTGCCTGCCGGGGTCGTGCCCGGCGAAGGAGCCGGCGCGGGCATCGTCTGCATGCTCGGCAGCAACAACGGCTTCGACTGAATACCGGCGATGAGTTCATTTAAGCCCGTCTCGGAATCGTTGTGACGGAACTTGTAGAAACTGGTCAGCTGCTTCATCCATTCCGCCTTCTGCGGCTTCGCTCCGCCGAAGGCGATGGCGCGCGCGTAGGCGTCAATGATGCGATCAACCACCAGATTCATGGTGTCGAGTTTCGTCTTGCACTCGTCGGTCAAATCTTTGCCCGCGCATGTGGCCTGATAGTCATCGGCCAGCGGCTTGTATTCAGCGCCTTGATAAGCTGTCGCTAAGAAGTAGAAAAGCGCAGGGTCTTGCTTGGCGGAAAAGTTGGTCTGCGCCGCCTTGACGAAGTAGCCAGCCGCCTCCTTGGGCGCTCGCTTGACGTTGAGGACGCCGAGCGTGTAGTTGAGCCAGCCGATCGCATCGTCTTTGCTCGCATACGGTGCCCATTTGTCCACCGTCTTGCTAGGGTCTTCGGCTATTCTCAGAGCCGCCTTCGCATAGTTGATCGTATCGGCGTTCAACGATTCGATGGCCGACGTGCCCGCACTGGCATTGCCCAGACCGGCATTGGCGAGCGTCAACAGCACCGCCATATTGTTAGCGTCCTCGCTTAAAAGCTGCTTGCCGAGCCTGAAAGTTTCGTCGTACTTCTTGTCGTTGGCGGCTTTGTAGAAGTCAATGTCGCGCGCAGCCTTATCGTATGCGGTGACCCACTTCTGGACGTAGCTCACGTATTCATCACTCCCGCATTGCGCGAGATATTGTTTCCCGGCTTCATACGCGACCTTCTGCGTGGCGGCATCACCTTTACGGTTATCGCGCCATTTATTGTAGAGGTCAACGCAGACGGTACTCGGCTGCTGTGCTGCCGACGCAGCAGTCGTAGCGGCTGGTGACGGTTGAGTAGTTTGCGCGAATGCTGGCAGCGCGAAGGTCGCGGCAACCGCAGTAAAGGTCAAAAGTCGTAACACGTTTTTCATCGGTCGTATATCCTCCAAGCGATGATCGTCTTGAAAATCGAACTATGATTTAAAGGGGGCGCGAGACGGCCTTCTCAGCATCGCGTAATTTTTCAGATGCACGTACTATGCACCTAGTTGCCGCTCGTCTTAACCGTCGCGCTCGCTTCCTTGTGTGGGAGAACCTTTTATGTTTTGGGGTTGCGGTCAGGCTTTGTCGCCTTGATGCGTCGTGATACTGCTACAACCTGTGGAGAAGTGTCAAGCCGGATAATTTAAGTTCAAAGCCCGGAGTTTAAAGTTCAAAGTTTATCGTTGAAATAACGCATAAATGCAAAGTTCCGCGGGGGGGGGGGGGGGGGGGGGGGTGACGGGGGGGCGGGGGTTTATTTGTGGGTTTGTG
>CAXTRQ010000088.1:0-12203 GCA_964246705.1 uncultured Pyrinomonadaceae bacterium | reverse complement strand
ACAAAAACCCAAAACCCCCCCCCGCCCGCCCGGCTTTCCCGCCCCCCCCCCCCCCCCCCGCGGAACTTTTTGACTCTGGCTTTTGGACTTTAACTTCTAGCCCTGAGCTATTGATTTTGCGGCGGCGAGACGCGTCGCGGGCGCTCAGTGCCTTGCGTGTTGGATGGTGCGGGCGAGGCTGGTCTGTTCGACGTAGGCGCGGGCTGGACGGTCACGCTCGGTTTGGGTTCGTAGGTTTTGACCGTATTGCGGACGTTCGTCTGCGGCGCGGCTGTCGTGCCCGTCGTCGCTCCGCCCGCTTCGCTCACGACGAAAGCGTCGTCTCCGGTGTCGGCCTCTTTATCTTCATCGTTGAGCGCGGCGGCCTTGCGCGGGTCGAGACGCGGCGGCGCAACGACGAGGTCATTTGCCAGCATCGGTCGCGCGCCGTGATTGCCGAAGCGATGGTCAAGCCCACGATAGATTTTCCCGGCGACACCGGCAGCGATGCGACCGCGCTCGCCTGAGCCGCGCGTCACGACGACGACCGCCAACTGCGGGTCTTGCACAGGCGCATAAGAAGTGAACAGGCCGAGCCAAGAGCCTTGGCCGACGCAGGTTCCGGTCTTTCCGGCAATGGTCTGCGTCGGGTCTTGTGCGCTGCGCGCCGTGCCGTAGTTGACCGCCCCGACCATGCCCGGAATCATGCGGCGCAGGCTCTCCTGCGGAATATCAACCTGCCTCTTAACTTCTCTCTTGAACCTGATATTCTCTTCAGGCGTGCGCGGCAGATGCGGCGTGAGCAGCGTCCCGCCGTTGGCGATGGTCGAGGCTACATTGACCAGTTGAATCGGCGTGATTTCGATGTCGTCGCCGTGCGAAGACATGTGATTGACGGCATAGCCGGATTTGGAGAACGGGAGTCTTCCCGGCGATTCGTTGACGTGATTGATACCGGTCGGCTCGCCCAGACCGAGTTTGCGCGCGTAGGTCATCATCTTGTCGAAGCCGACCATGCCGCCGACGCGTTGAAAGTAACCGTTGTTAGAAACGGCGAGCGCAGAGGTCAGATCGAGGCCGTAGCTCGTCGAGGCATTGATGGTCTCCAGAGGACTAATCACGTTCTCGGTCACTCCGGCCAATCCCGTCACCAGTTTGACGGTCGAGCAGGGCTTGAAGCCCCTGCGCAACGCCCAGTCCTGATTGACCGCTGTGTAGACGCGCCCACTCTTCGGGTCCATCACGACCACCGTCCCTGCATGATTGCCCAGCGCATCCACGGCGACGCGGCGCACCTCCATATCTTCGCCCGTCGTATCGTCTTTTAAGATGTTGTTGACCGTCTCATCGCGCAACGCCTGATCGGCGGCGCGCTGGCGTGCCAGAGCTATCGCGCGTGCAATTGCGGCCTGCCGCGCCAGTTCGGCACGGCGCGCGGCCTCTTCACGGCGGCGACGCGCAATCTCTGCGGCGCGCTCGCGCTTCGACATGCGGCGTGAGTCTCTCGGATTCTCGTCCCTCGCGCTGCTGCGGTCGTTCTTCGACGCACGTTCGCGGCGGTCGGCAACACGCTCCGCTTTGCGCCCGCGATCACGAGCGTTGCGGTCGGCGCGCTGCTCTCTCGCCGAAGATTTTTTGGCGGATGCTTTCTCGCGCCCCCTGTCGGCGCGTGCGCTTTTAGTTTGGCGTGATGCTTTGGCGGCTGGAGCGGCCTTTCTGGCGGCGGCTCGCGCGCTGGCGGCGGGTGCGTTGAATGAACCGATGATGAGAGCGAAAAGCAGAACTAGGGGGAACGAAAACCTCTGGGTCATGTGTAAATCCTCGCTTTGATAGATCAAGCAAAAACGACCTCCGCACGGCGCGACTTACGAGGGAGCGCGCTGGCCGGGTCGCCGGTTAATGTTTCAAAAGCACAGCGGAGAGCTTTGTTTGCGTGCACGCACGGACGGCGCGCGAATGACCGCGTGTGAAGAAGAAAGTCGAATTGTAGAAAGCTCCCTTCAAAGCTGTTCTCGCTTAAGCTCCTAGAATTCCTTCCAAACTTCGTTCAAACCTTTTGGCGGGAGAGACTTTAGTCTCTGGTTGTCTCTGGAGGGGTTTGCACTAGAGACCATAGCGACTATAACATCTGAAACTGCCTAGGGGCAACAAATATTATTCTCCCGTCAAATTCTCTCCCGCCATCATAGCAGACGGATTTCCGTCATGCCGGAGAGAAGTAGGGAGGAAACCCGGAACCGATGAGACTGCCAAATCTTTTTTACAGTTTTCGCACGCGGCTCTTGCTCGTCCTCGCCGCGCTGCTCATCGCGACGCTCAGCGTGCAGTATTACCTCAACCGCCGCGAGCAACGCATGAAGGCCGTCCTCATCGCGCAGCAGGAACAGGCGCTCGCCGCAAGCACGACCTTCGCGCTGGAAAGCATCTCCACGCCGACGCAGGAATACCTCTGGCAGTTGGATGAAAAACGCCCGGTCTCGTTTCTCAAAGAGCAGGGCGGGCGCGTCGTGAATATTCTGGTCGTCAGGTCGGATGGGCGTGTTGATGATAGCCTCGTCCCGCAATATGCGCCTTCGACGGCGGACGACGGGACGCCTAAATACTTGTACATCCGCGAAGTGCCGCTGCCGAAACTGGTCGAAGCCGGACAGACCACCAGCGACATCCGGCAAATGCTTCCGTCCTCGGTTTCGACGGCGCAACCACTCGCCGGAGAGCCGCGCGCCTTCCCGATACCGGTCAGAACCGACAAGGGACTAAACTACATCATCATCGTGCTCGGAGCGGCGCGCACGATGAACAGCGATTCATGGAATCAGCTTTTGCGCCCCTATCTTCCGACGCTGACCGTGCTGCTCGTCGCCACGCTCGTCGCCGCGATTCTGGTCTGGCGTTTCACACGCCCGATTCAAGACCTCTCGCAGGCGGCGCGGCGCATCGCGGCGGGCGATTTCGATTTTCGCGTCCCGGCAGCCGACCGCCGCGACGAGATGGGAGAGTTGGCCGCGACGTTTAACGAAACCATCGCGCGGCTCGGACGGATGCGCGAACTCGAATTGCAGATTAAGCAGGCCGAGCAGTCCGCTGTCATCGTGCGCCTCGCCTCTGCCATCGCGCACGAGATACGCAATCCGCTCAACTACATCAATCTGACGCTCGACCATTTGCGGACGAGCCTCGCGCCCGAAGACCCGAAGAAACGCGAACTGGTCGCGCGTCTCACAGACCAACTCAAAGCGGAGGTCGCGCGCATCAACACGCGCATCACAGAGTTTCTCAAATACACGCGCCCGGCCAAACTCGAACTGCGTCCGCTCGACCTGCGTGCGACGCTGAAGGACGCGCTGGCGATGGTCGAAGTGCAAGCCGAGGAGAGCGGCGTCGAGACGCGTCTCGAACAAAATGGAGAGATTCCGCTCGTCGAAGGAGACGCCGAGTCTTTACGTTCGCTCTTCACAAACCTTATCATTAACGGGATGCAATCCATGGAAGGCAGCGGCGGGCGTCTGGCGGTGAAGCTCTCGACTGATGACGGGCGGGCGCGCGTGGAAATCTCCGACACGGGGCGCGGCATCGCCCCCGAAAACATTTCGCAAATCTTTGAACCCTATTTTTCGACGAAGGAGACGGGCACAGGACTCGGCCTCGCCATCGTCAAAAAGTCTGTCGAAGATCACGGCGGCACAATCAACGTCGCCAGCCGTCAGGGCGAAGGCGCAACATTTACGGTCGAAATACCAACAGAAAGGCAAGGATGAAGGCGGAAGGATGATGGATGAACCGCAGGCGGTTGTCTCTACTTTATCCTTCATCCTTCCGCCTTCATCCTTTGATTGTTATGGCACGCAAAAGCATATTGGTCGTTGACGACGAAAAGTCGCAGCGAGAGATTTTGGAGATGATTTTGTCGGCGGAAGGTTATGACGTGACAACCGCTTCGTCGGGCGAGGCCGCATTGAGAATCGCTAAAGAGCGTCGCTTCGATCTGGCGTTGACGGATTTGAAGATGACGGGGATGGACGGCGTCGAGTTGTTGCAACGCCTGCTCGCTTATGATTCTTCAATCATCGTGATCCTGCTCACGGCGCACGGCTCGATTGATTCGGCGAAAGAGGCGCTTCGGCGTGGCGCGTTTGAATATCTGGAAAAGCCCTACGACCGAGAGACGCTACTGGAAACCATCCGCCGCGCGCTCGCGCGACTCGACGCGCTCGACATTGAAATCGTCTCGGCCTCGTCTGAGATGGAGGCCGTCAAAAAGATGATTCTCAAAGTCGCGCGTTCGTCTTCGACCGTCTTGATACGTGGCGAGTCTGGGACGGGCAAAGAATTAATCGCGCGTGCCATCCATACTCAATCGCCGCGCTCCGCCGAGATGTTTCAGGCCGTCAACTGCGCTGCCATCAACGAGAACCTTTTGGAGTCGGAACTGTTCGGGCATGAGAAGGGCGCGTTCACGGGCGCGCACGTCGAGAAGAAGGGCTTGTTCGAGGTCGCCGACAAGGGCACGCTGTTCCTCGACGAGATCGGCGAACTCGACGTGACGATGCAGGCGAAACTTTTGCGCGCCTTGCAGGAACGAGAGATACGCCGCGTCGGCGGCACGCGCGCCATCAAAATTGACGTGCGCGTTGTCGCCGCGACCAACCGCGATTTGCGCGCGATGGTCGGCGACGGCAGATTCCGCGACGACCTCTACTACCGTATCAACGTCCTGTCAGTTGACGTGCCGCCCTTGCGCGAACGGCGCGAGGACATCCCGGTGCTCATTGATTTCTTCCTCAAGAAACACACGCGCAACACTTCGCGGCTCGTGCGCGGGCTAACGCCGGAAGCGCGCAAGGTGATGATAGATTACGCGTGGCCGGGCAACGTCCGCCAGTTGGAGTCGGCTATCGAGCGCGCGATTCTGCTTGCCGAAAGCGACCTCATCACGGTTGAAGATTTGCCGCTCGAAGTGCGTCAGGAGACGCGTCCCGCCGCTGAAGGAGCGTTTAAGCTTCCGTCGGAGGGCGTGATGTTCGAGGATGTCGAGCGCAATCTCATCATGCAGGCGATGGAGCGCACAGATTACAACATCACGAAGTCGGCTAAGCTCCTCGGCCTGACTTTCCGCACGCTGCAATATCGTCTGGAAAAATTTGGCATCAAGCGACCGGACAAACAGGGCGCGGCGGAAGAAGAAGAAGGGCAGGAATGAACATCGTCGCGATTCTGGGAACGGCGCTCGGCGCGGCGTGGACTTCCGGCATCAACCTCTACGCGACGGTGGCCGTGCTCGGACTCCTGCAACGATTCGGACAAGTGCGACTGCCGGGCGGGCTTGAAGTGCTCGATAACTGGTGGATTATCGGCGTCGCGCTGGCGCTCTATGTCGTCGAGTTCGTCGCCGACAAAGTTCCTTACGTGGATACAATCTGGGACGCCGTCCACACTTTCATACGAGTTCCGGCGGGCGCGGTGCTCGCTTTCGCCGCCACGTCCGAGATGTCGCAGCCGGTGCAAATCATCGCGCTCCTGCTCGGCGGCGGCCTCGCTCTTTCAACTCACGGCACGAAAGCTACGATCAGAGCAGCGGCCAACACGAGTCCTGAGCCTGTGAGCAACTGGGTGCTCTCGTTCGTCGAAGATATTCTGGCAATCGCCGCTGTTGCCGTCTCGGTCTTTCATCCGTTGGTGATACTCGCAGTGATTCTCGTCTTCCTTCTATTGCTCGCGTGGATTCTGCCGAAGGTCATCAGACGCGTGCGACGAATGCTGAAGACGGTTCGGAATTTCTTCGGCGGCCACACGACGGCGGCAGCCCGTGAATGAAAGGCGCGCTGATGGGAACTCTGATTAACCGACGCGGACACCGCAGGACGGATAGAGTTTTGAGATGCAAGATTTCAAATCTGAAATCTAAAATTCTTCTTCCCTCATCAGAAAGTTTCACGCGAAGACGCGAAGAAAACATCTTTTCTTTTCTCTGTGCGTCCTCTATGTCGGCGGTGATGAACTTCAACTCTTAAACAGGCTCGATGGTGAATAACTTTAAAACCCTTATGCTTCGATTCATCGGGATGACGGCTCTCTGCATTCCGCTCCTCTTCGCGTCCTGCCAAAAGACTGGCGACGAGAGGCAGACGGGGAACCTTAACAAAGCCGCGAATGCGGCGAACACGGCGGGCGGGCAGAAGCCTGCCGACGAGATGGTGCGCGCCAGCGCGAAAGAAGTCGAAGTCAAAGCAGGCGGGCAGGTTGAGGCCGAAGTGCGGCTCGACATCCGCGAAGGCTATCACGTCAACGCCAACCCGCCGACCGACAAAAATTTAATCGGCACGCAACTCAGCATCGCCGCCGTCGAAGGCATCACGGCGGGCGTGCCTACGTATCCGAAGGCGATGATGAAGAAGTTTGAGTTCGACGAAAGGCCACTTGCCGTCTATGAAAGCGAAGCGATTATCAGGCTGCCTCTCCGCGTCGATGCCAAGGCGGCGAAGGGACGGCAGACGCTTCAAGCAAAAATTCGCGTCCAGCCCTGCAACGATAAAGAGTGCTTCCCTCCGCGCACAATCGAGACGAGCATTCCGTTGACGGTCAACTGAAAAACCTTTTGACACAAACGAGCAAGGACTAACGGGTGGGCGAGCCATTCAAACAGAGCGCCGAACAAGATACGGCGAAGCGTAGGACGGGCGGCCTCAACCGTGCGCTCGAAGAAGAAGACAAAGCGTCAGAGCAAAACCCTCTCACGCCGGAAGCGGGGAATGCTAGCGTTGCGGGGGTCGAGGTTTCGGAGAGCGGCGCTGTCAGAGAGCGTTTCGAGAACGGATGGAGCCTCGTTTCCGTCGTCTGCTTGATTGTCGCCGTGCCGTGCCTGTTGACCGGACAGTTCAACGCGGCTTTCGTCGTCGCAACGCTCGGCGTAGTGTCATGGTTTCTGAACATCCGCAGCCGCCTTAAACGAGCACAGCCCGCGCCCGACGACTATTTCGATGATGATGAAAGCGTGTATGAAAGAGACCGTGATGAAGATTAATAGTTATAGGCACCGCCTCGCTGCCCTCACACTGCTTTGCGTGTCGCTTCAGGCGGCGCTCTGCGTCGGCGTACAGGCACGCGGCCTCGCTAACAATGAACAGGAAGTCCGCGACGCGATGCAACGCGCTTTCGAGCGTTTACAGTCGGGCGATTACGGCAGCGTCTACGACGCGCTGCCATCCGCCTCGCAGAAGCGTATTACGCGCGAGCGTTTCGTCAGCGCGTTGGAGCGCGCGCAGAGAGTCTTCGAGTTGAATCGTCTGGAGATTAACCGCGTGCGCGTGGCGGGCGATCTCGCCGTCGTTGATACGGTCGTCTATGCGCATCTCCGCCCGCCCATCGAGAGCGATGGCAAAGTGGTCTCGCGCCAATACATGGTGCGCGAAGGCGGCGAGTGGCGCGTCACTACGGGCGACCGCTCCACCGTTCGCCCGCTCCTCGCCACCAATCCCGCTTTCGCACGCCAGTTCCCACCCACCGACCCGCGCATCTACCTCAAACGCGACGGACGCTGGGTGAGCTTTGACACGCTCAACAACTCGCCCCGCCGGAGAGGATAAAAAGCAGTTGATGTCTTGGAGCGTTATTAGAAATCGGTGAAAGAAAGTTGCGTATCGTCTTCGTGATTGTCGGAAGCGTGGCGGCGTGTGTGGCGCGTGTGGCGCGTGCCGTCGAGGGTTTCGCGGACGGCTTGGAGGTGGAAGCGGATGATGTGGGGCGTGATACGGATGGAGGGGATGCGCCCTTGTTGCGCGAGACGGCGGACGGTTGATTCGCTCACTTGAAGAATAGCGGCGAGTTGTCGCGCCGTCAGGAAATGCTCGCGCGCGGCGTCCGTTGAAAGCAGTTCGTCCTTCACGGGAATCTGTTCCCTTTCGAGGGAGATTTTCCGCCCCGCGTCACTTCGCCGACGGATTGAGCGTCAGCGCAACACGAAAGTTTGCGGCTCCATCTATTTCGACATCTTCGGAAGCGGTCTGCATCCCGTCGGCTTTAGCTGTCACGCGGTAGCGCGCGGTTGTAGGCGTCAGGCGAAAAGCGAAAGCGCCAGTGTCGTTCGAGACGCGGCTGGTCAGTTTCTTTAACGTGCCGTCGGGCTGAATGAGCGCGAGTTCGATTGTCGCTCCGCGAAAGCTTTTGCCGCTCTGGTCGAAGACGCTGCCGCGCAGAAAAGCGATTGAGCCTTCATCAATGGGCAGGAACAGGCGGTCGTTCAGCGATTTGATTTTCCCTGCGCGCACCTCGACGTTCTCCATCCGCCCGACGCTCAAACCCGTCTTGCGAAAAGTCAGGCCGTAAGTTCCGGGCTTCAGTCCCCTAAACTCAAACTCGCCTTTGCCGTTAGTGGTCGTGTGCGCGACCTCCTGCTCGCCGTGCCGTGCGGAGACGCTGACGCCGGAGGCGGTCGCGCCGTCGTCAACGCGCACCTTACCTTTAATGCCGCCCGTCGAACGCTCATCCTGCGCGAAGACGCTCAGCGACAGCACAAGCATCAAAAGAAAACCGGCGATGGATGTAATGGATTTATTTAAAAGCATCTCTGTTCTTAAATCGCCGGATGGCGCAACCGGCGCAGGCAGCGAAATTTTCGGCGGTCAGTATAACACGCCATAGGCTCGGCGTTTGACGGGAAGATTGCCGCGCGTGCGAACTTACTTTATTGATGCCTCAGACGAGACGCATGTTGCCTTTCTCGCGCCTTGCAACGTTTATCTGGCGAGTGTGCACCTAAGTCCGTATAATGCATTATCGCCCAACCAAATCGGCGCACGTTTCTCGCGTTTGAAGTTTTATAATGCCGCTGCTACAAACAAAGCCCCTTGCTCGCATCGCCTTATCCGGGCGCGCTCGCCTGTTTATCTGTTGCCTATTCCTGCTGTCTGCGATTACCGCCGCGCTTCCGGCACGGGGGCAAACCGGACAAGAAGTTTCCCCGTCGAAGCGGCAGACGCCGCCGGATGAGACGCTCGAAGGCGACGAGGTTTTACGCATTGATACAGACCTCGTGCTGGTTGACGTATTGGTGACGGACGCGCAGGGGCGACCCGTGCGGAATTTGCGACCGGAAGACTTTAAGGTTTACGAAGACGGAGAGGCGCGCGATGTGGCGTTTTTCAACATCGAGCGCAGAGGCGGCGCGCAGCGTCCCGTCGCCGTCGTCTTCGCCGTAGACGTGTCGGGCAGCATGACGCTCGAAGAGATGCTCAGATTGCAGAGCGCGATGCGTGAGTTTTCCAAAGGCATGTCGGAGCGCCCGGCGTCGTTCGCGCTGATGAGCTTCGGCATGAGCGCCAAAGTCTATCAATCCTTCACCAACGATCCGCAAAAGTTGAACCGAGCTTTTGAACGCTTGGCGCGCGAGATCAACGGCCTTTCGACGCATACCTACGACGCCGTGGACGACGCCATCCGTCTGCTCGTGCGTGACGCTCCGCGCACACGCGAACGGCGTCTGATGAAACGCGCTGTCGTCGTCGTGACCGACGGCTTTCCCGTCGGCGATACGGTCTCGCCGAAGACCGTCATCGAACGCGCCAATGCCGCAGAGGTGAGTATCTATACCGTCACGCTTCCATCTTATTCGCGCCTGCTCGCTCCCACAGAGGGCACGCGCTCTCCCCTGCCCACTCCCCTCGACGTGAGCGGTGTCGCCGAAAAGACCGGCGGCACGAGCATCTATGCGACCGACAAGGATTACACGCCGCTCTTCAAGGCGCTCGCCGAAGAGGTGACTTCGACCTACGTGCTGGCCTTTTACCCGCCGGAAGAGAAACGCCACGACGGGCGCTATCATAGCCTCCGCATCGAAGCCCCGCCCGGCTACACCATCCGTCAGAGCCGCACAGGCTATCAGGCCGCGACCAGCCGACAGAAAGCCGAGAGCAGCCGCTAATTGTTCGGAGGCCGCCCGTCTCACCGTCAGTCCTCCTACCCTGAGACGCTGAGTTTACTTTCCAGACAGCTTTTGAGTAGTGCCAAAAGCGAAAAGACAGCAGACGAGACGAAGCAAGCAGTCTTTGAAAAGCTGACTGGATGCACGTCTGGCCTGCTGCCTCGCGGCTTTTTTTAGCGGGCTAGTTTTGTTTATCAGAAGTCGTCTTCTTCATCGTCGTCGTCTTCTTCATCGTCGTCTTCGACGATGTCGAGTTCGACGGGGTCAAGCCCGACTACTTCCAGTTTGGTGGCGCATTCCTCGCAGGTGACAGTATCCCCTTTGTCGGAATCCGTATCAACATGAACGTCGGCATCGCATTCAGGGCATGTTCCGGTCGGCACTTTTCCTATCCTCCAGCGCTTGTTCTTACGTAGAGTCGCCACCCGACTTTTGCCGGTGCGTGGAGACCTCCACCTTAAAGGGATTTGATTGAACCGACACAATCTAACCGCGCCTGTCATATTTTGCAATACTCATTCGTACACCGCCCGCGCGGCCTCCCGCGCTACCGTGAATTCCTGCGCGACTCGCAGGACGTGCAGCGCGGCGTTGTCGTCGGCGTCGGCAACTGGGAACAGCAAATAGGCGACAACAGAGGCCGTCCGCCGGAGATTCAAGCGGGCACAAAGTTCCATCGCAAGATAAAGGTTTTAGCGTGGCTTGAAAACCGACAGCGCAGAGAGTTTGCGACGTGCTTGTGCCGCCTCCGGGCTGCGCGGGTAGCGTCGCACGATCTCGCGCCACGCCGCGCCGTCGTAGTGAAATTGCTTTGTCGCCGGATCGAAGCCGAAGACGATGCCCTGCCGCCGGTAACGGTCGAGGCCGTTGAAGCTCATAAAGTAACTGAACAGGGGCGCGCCGCCCGCACGCATTTCCGTCTCGTCGAGTCGCCGCGCCGCATCATGCGAGAGTTTCCGCGCCGCCTCTTCCGACGCCTCCGCGTAGAGCAACAGCACGGCGGGACGAAGCGGCGACGACCGGAACAGGTCGAGAAAAATTTGCGCGCGCGCGATGCGGTCAAACTCCGACGAGCCGCGTATCAAACGCAGCAGACGCTCGTCGTCACCACGCTGAGCGGGCGAGGCGAGGGCTTCCGTTTGCATCCAGCCGCTCGTGCGCTGCGTCACGCTGACGCGTTGGAAGGTCACTCCGTCGCCCGCGCGCTTCGTGCCCGTAATTGCCACCGCCCGCCCGCGCCCTAACCTCTGCAACAACATCGCCGACAACTCCGGCGCATCACGCAACGCCGCCAATCTTTCATCAATCACAATCGCCATCCGCCCGCCCGCAGGCGCGCGTCGTCTGTGCTGCGCGCCGACATCAAAAGTGTAAATGAAGCAGCAGACGAGCAATACAAAAATTGCGCGGAAAATTTTCGAGAACTTTGAGTGTACGTGATAAGGCATGCGACGACTGAGCATAGCAAACTGACCTCCTGCAAGGTTGTGGGGTGGGTGAGATTGAAGGAGACGACCAGCATCGGTCGCTTCGGTTGGGTGGGTAATTAACGCGGCGCGCGGCGGCGCGGGGTCGCGGCTAACAGGGCTTCGAGTTTGGCGCGCGCGGGTGGTGTCTTGGTGACGCGTTGCGTGGGCGATGCCGCGCCCGCGTGATGAAAATGGCAGATGGCGACGGCCAGCGCGTCGGACGCATCGAAGGGCTGCGGCACTCTCTTCAAGGAGAGCAACACGCGCACCATCTCCTGCACCTGATGTTTCTCGGCTGCGCCGTAGCCGACGACGGTCTGCTTGACCAAGCGCGGCGCATACTCGGCGATTTCAACTCCGGCGCGCTCGGCGGCGACGAGCACGACGCCGCGCACCTGTCCGAGTTTAAGAGCGGTCTTCGCATTCACCGCAAAGAATGCCTCTTCGACGGCGCAGACATCCGGTACAAAGCGCGCGATTAAGCTCTCGATGCCGTTGCTGATTTTCAAAAGCCGCGCCGCGAACCTCTCACGCGCCACAGCCCTCACCGTCCCGTACTCGACCAGACGATAGCGACGCCCATCACCCTCGACCACGCCCCAGCCGGTCGTCTCGCTGCCGGGATCAATTCCTAAAATTCGCATAAGATATAGTGTCCCCAACAAATAAAGTCGTTACTTAAAACGCGTACTGACTTATTGACGGAGATCACCGACGCACCCCTCAAGGCTGCCTCTTCCTGCGGTTTTTACTTCAACTCAGGCTGAGTCGCTATTGGTACACTGAGATAACGTCCTTTATAATACATCATTTCTGTAGTTGCGCTTTATCTATTCTCC
>CAXTRQ010000087.1:0-23924 GCA_964246705.1 uncultured Pyrinomonadaceae bacterium | reverse complement strand
TCGTCGGCGGTCAATCCTTGTGTCTGCTGCTGACGCTGCTGGCCGTGCCGGTCTTTTATTCATTATTCGAGGATGCGAAGGAATCGCGCGTGTGGGGTGGCATCGGCGCGAGGTTCAGCAATTTCGGCGGCGGCGTGGGTCGCCGTCTCTCCGAAGCTTACGCCTCCGCGACCGGCATCTTCACTCGCAGAACTAAAGTCGTCCGGCCAGTCTCCGGGGCAACCGCAAAGGATGGATATGTTGACCAAGCTTCAGGTGATTAAGAGCGCGCAGGTAAGCTCGCGGCGCAGTTTCAGCTTTATGGATTTACGTGCGAGAGGCGTAGCGGCAACGCTCGTCGCCTTCGTGCTCCTCGCCGCTCCCTGCTCTGCGCTGGCGCAGAACCAGACGAATACGCCGCCCTCGACAACGCAGCAACCGTCGCCGCCCGCAGGGTCTTCGGGACAGCCGCAGCAGAGACCCGGCGCGCCGCCTCCTTCGACGACTCAATTGCCGCCGAACTCTTCGTCGGCTCCGGTGCGCCCCGGCAACGAGGCGCAGCAGAGCACGCAGCCGCAGACAGGGCCGGAGCAGGAGCGACAGCAGACGACGCCGAACACGCAGGGGCCGCGCCCGCCCTCGCCGCAAGTGCCGAACGCTTCGCAGCAGGGCACGCCGGGACAGTCGCCGCAGACGGCCACGCCCGCCGGAACGACAGCGCCGACGCAACAGACGGGAACGCCAACCGGCGGGACGACAACTACCGGAGGCGCAAACGGCGTGCAGCAGACGCCGGGGCAGAACGTCGGAGCCTCAAGCGGTATCGCGCCTGCCGAATTGCCAGCAGACCCGCCGCCCATCGCGCCGAACTTTGAAGCGCCTTCGCGCCCGCTGCCGAGCGCCGAGCGGGTCGGCGTAGACATCTCGGATCAAGTGCCGCTCACGCTGAACGAAGCGATTGCGCTCGCGCTCGCCAACAACAACGACATTGACGGCTCGCGCATTGACGTACAGGTTGCCGAGTATCAGTTGACGGCGGCGCGCGGCATCTACGACCCCATTTTTTCATCGGAGAGTTACTACGAGAGTCGCACCACCCCGACGAGTTCGACCATCGCGGGCGGATTGAACGGCTCGGTCACGCAGAAAGACGCGACCGGCGCTGTGCGCTTCGGCGGCTTCTCGCCCTACGCGGGCGGCGCGTACCAACTCGACTTCTCTTCGACGCGCCTGACGACCACCAACCAGAATGCGACGCTCAACCCGCAATTTCCGGCGGCGCTCACCTTCACCTACACGCAGCCGCTCCTGCGCGGCCTGCGCTTCGACAACAACCGCCGCACCATCGAGATTGCCAAGAAGAATCTCTCGCTCACCGATTCGCAGTTTCGCCAGCGCGCCATCGAAGTGATTTCGCAGGTCGAGCAGTCATATTGGGACTTGGCTTTCGCGCTCAGAAATTTGCAGGTGCAGATAGACGCCGTGAAGCAGGCGCGCGTGCAGCTTGAAAGCAACCAGCGGCTCGTGCAGAAAGGCGTGCTCGCGCCCATTGACATCGTCGCGGCCAGCACGCAGGTCACGACCTTCGAGCAGAGCGTCTATACCGCGCAGGAGTCCGTCACACGCGCCGAGAATACTCTAAAGACTTTGATTCTGCCCGACCGCTCCGCCACGCTCTGGTCACGTCCGCTGACGCCCGTCACGCCCGTCAACCTCGAAGCGCCGCGCGTGCCGCTTGAGCAGGCGTTGAGCGCCGCGATTCGCAATCGCCCGGAGTTGGCGCAGCTTCAGACCAACTCCGAAATCAACCAGATTGATACGAGGTATTTTCGTGACGAGACGAAGCCGCAGATTGATCTCGTCGGCACTTACACCTCCACCGGCCTCGCGGGCGCACCGGCTGAAGCGACGGGGAGCACCGGCACGGGAGTCAGCGCCAACGCGCAGTTACGCACGCGCGTGAACGACCTATCGGCGCTCGCCGGACTGCCGCCACTTGACGCCACCACGACCGGCGGCAACACGATTTCTCCGAACCTCATCGGCGGCCTCCCGCAATCCCTGTCAAACCTCATCGGGCAAAATTATCCGACATACCGCGTCGGCGTGCGCGTCTCGATTCCTTTTCGTAACCGGACAGCCGAAGCCAATCTCGGTCGGTCGCTCGCTGAAGGCAGCCGCATTCGCAATCAGCGCGCGCAAACCGAGCAAGTGATCGAAGCCGACGTGCGCAACGCTACCCAGTCCGCACGCTCCTCCGAAGCGAGCCTCGCCTCTGCCGCCGCGTAGCGCGCGTCGGCTGAACAGCAGTATGAAAGCGAACAGAGACAGTTCAAGGCGGGCACGACCACCGTCTATCTGGTCTTGCAGAGACAGAATGAACTGCTGGCCGCGCGCGGTCGGGAACTACAAGCGCAGACCGATCTCAACAAGGCCATCGCAGATTTCCAGCGCGCCACCGGAAACACGCTTGATGCCAACAACGTCGCCGTCAGAACCGACACCCCTCTGCGCGAGCTAGAAATCCGTCCCCCCGCTTCAAGCGGCGCAGACGCTACAGGCGCAATGCTCTTACCCGCAGGAGCAAGACCGAATGATAAATAATCCCCGATTGCCGCACACACATTCACCAAAGCTTCGCGCCGCGCTTTACGCTTTGGTGTCGGTGCTGCTCGTCGCATCTTTCGGCTGCCGTTCGCGTGGAGAGCAGAACGCCACGCAGGCGCACGGGATTATCGTTATCAATGCGCCCGCGGCGGGCGAAGTGCGCCGCGTGCTCGTCAGCGAGGGGATGGCGGTCAGCAAGGATGCGCCGGTCATCGAGATTGCCGTCCGCACCGAAACGCCGAACGCGCCGCCAGCGCAGGGAGAAGACCCGCAGGCGCGCGCACGCAGAAACATCGGGGCGGCGCAGACCGAGATTGACGCGGCGCGAGCCGAAGTGGTGCGGACAGAGGTGGAGGTGCAGAGATTGACGCCGCTCGTGTCGACGGGCGATGCGCCACAAGCGCAATTGGACGGCGCGCGTGCAGAATACGACCGCGCGCAGCAACGTCTGCAACGCGCGCAAAGCGCGGGGCAGGACGCGCAAGCCGGACTCGTCGCCGCACGGCAGCCGCAATCCCAAAACTCCGCGCCCGCGCCCGTCAAACCTTCGGAACAGATTGTCGTCGCGCGCGCTTCTTC
Organism: uncultured Pyrinomonadaceae bacterium; assembly: GCA_964246705.1. Lineage (GTDB taxonomy): Bacteria > Acidobacteriota > Blastocatellia > Pyrinomonadales > Pyrinomonadaceae > DASZCR01. The sequence goes on along the minus strand of CAXTRQ010000087.1, from coordinate 20,759 downwards.
AGCCGGGACTGTGAGCGCCATCAGCGCGCAGGTCGGCGCACGCGTGACCGCCGGACAACCGCTGGCGACGCTTCGCGCCGGAGAAGAGCGCTGAATGAACCCGGTAAATTCCGACGCTGCCAACATCGGCCCGCGCGAGCAGCGCAAGCGGCGTCTGCTCGGTATCGTTGCGCTGACGGTTGGCGTCGCGGTCGCCTTCGTGCTCGTGGTTTATGGTGCGCCGCGCTGGTCGCGTGTCGTCGTTTTCTTCCCCGTCTGGATGGCGGGATTGGGATTGATGCAGGCGCGCGAGAAGACTTGAATCGCTCTGGCTGCGCGCGGGACGCGCAACATGGATACGGGCGAAGAGAGCGTTAGCGATGAGGGGCTGATCGAACAACTGCGCGGCAAGGCGCGACGGATTAATCGCCGCGCGCTTCTCACCGCTGTGGTTATTACTGTCGTGACGCTGGCTTTCCCTTATTGAACGGCGGCCCTATCACTCGCCTCACGGTCAGAACATCGTATTACTGTTCGCGGCGCTCTCCGGCACGCGTTGGAGCACATCCCAGTGTTCCAAGATTTTCCCTTCGTCATCGAGCCGGAAAATATCTATCCCTGCCCAATCGCTATCGCCCGGCCATTCCTGCCGACAATGCAGGACGACATGGTTGCCCTCGGCGATGGCGCGCACAAAGTTAACGCGCTTACCCGGATATTCCCGCGCCATTCTCTCGAAGTATTTAATGAAAGCCTCTTTGCCGTCGGCCACCCCCGGATTGTGCTGAATGTAGGTGTCGCCTACATATCTCTCGATAGCTTCGACGGGCTTCGACTGATTGAACATCAGATCATAAAAAGCCATCGCATTTTTCTTGTTCCGCTCAAGTTGATCCGTCATCACGCCTCCGCATATTGATATTCACCACCGCAGACACCAAGTCGCAAAGAAGAAGAAAAGTTGAGCGATTGAAGATTTGAGATTTCACATATTCAATCTATCTGCTCTGATGGTCGTCAATTCATAACTGACGCGCGGCGGACTCAGCCGATTTGAACCGTGAGCATCGAGATTGAGCCTCCGTCGAAGCCCTCGACAGGAAAGCTAACTCGCTCGCCTTCTCGACGGAGAGCGAGGATGTAGAGAAGCGGCAGGTAATGGTCTGGCGTCGGGGCTGAGAGCAGCGCATCACGACCTAACGCCTCGTAGTTGACGAGCGGGCGGTCGTTGCCAGCCAGCATCAGTTCACGCGCTTGCGCTTCAAATCGTACAGCCCAATCGAGCGGCTCTACGGCATGGCGTCCCCACGCGTAGGTATGCAGATTGTGCACAATGTTTCCGCTCCCGATGACGAGCATGCCTTCATCACGCAAGGGCGCGAGCCGCTTCGCTATTTCGTAGTGAAAGAGCGCGGGCTGCGTCTCGTCAATGCTGAGTTGTACGACGGGAACATCCGCCTGCGGGAAGACGTGGCAGAGCACCGACCATGTTCCGTGGTCGAGTCCCCAGCGCGCATCCATCCCGACGGAGATTGGTGCAAGCAACTCCTGCACGCGACTCGCAAGCTGTGGGTCGCCGGGCGCAGGATACTTGACCTGATATAGTTCCGGTGGGAATCCGCCGAAGTCGTGGATGGTTCGCGGGGCGTGCATGGCCGTGACCGAAGTGCCCGGAACATACCAGTGTGCGGAGACGGCGAGCACAGCTTTGGGGCGTGCGATTTCCGCGCCCATCGCCGCCCAACGCTTCGTATAGTCATTGCTCTGCAACGCGTTCAACGGGTTACCGTGCCCGAAGAAAATCGCAGGCATAGGTTTGCTCATCTCGAATGCACCTCGCTTTAGGCGTCGCCGGAGACACTCGAAGGGGCTTGCTTAGCGACTTTGCGCGAAACTTTATCTCACGCAAAGCCGCAAAGTCGCTAAGAAAAAGAAAAGTTGAGCGATTTACTGACCGGCTGGCTTGGGTACGGGCTTGACCGCTTCAAGCTGGAGGTTGATCGTCACTTCGTTGCCGACATCCAACCCGCCGCTGGCGAGCGCGTTGCCGTAGTTGATGCCGAAGTCGCGGCGATTGATTTTCGTATGCGCGTCAATGCCGAAGCGCATGTTGCCCCAAGGGTCTTTGACTGCGCCTGCGACCGTGAAGGGAAGCGCCACGGGCTTCGTCACGCCCTTGAGCGTCAAATCGCCGTGGAGGATGTAGCTATCCTTGCCATTGCGTTCAACGCTCGTGCTCTTAAAGGTCATCTCCGGGTATTTCTCCACCTCGAAGAAATCAGCGGTGCGTAAGTGTTTGTTGCGAGGCTCAACGCCCGTGTCAATGCTCTCGACCTTGGCCGCGAACTCGACTGAAGACTTGGTTACGTCTGAATCGTCGTAGTGTATCGTGCCGCTGAAATCCTTGAAGCGTCCCTCTACCCAATTAATTTCGAGGTGTCGAATAGAAAATCCGATGATGCTATGCGCCGGGTCAATCTTGTAGTCGCCTCCGGCGATGGGCGCGTAGCTGACCTTTGTGGCCTTGGCCTGCTGCGCGTGAGCTAACGGGGTGAACATTCCGCCCCCGGCGAACGCCGTGACGACGAACGCCGCCAGCGCGGCGACCAGAACTGCATTTCTCAATCGTGTCATTTGTCTCTCCTTCATACTTTCGTTGATACTTTTTCGGAATCTATGTTGAGCCTTAAATTTCAAGTTCACTCTCAAACATGAACGACGCGCGAAGGCTCGTCGCGGCGTAGCAGGCGATCTACGCTCCACTCGCCGCCGCCAGCCAGTGCCAGATAGAGGAACACGAAGCAGTAGAGCACAGCCATCTCGCCCTTATTCTGAAGCGGCCAGAAACCTCCCGGCGCGTGCATCTGAAAATAGGCGACGGCCATCATCCCCGACAGGATGAACGCCACGGGACGCGTGAAGAGTCCTAACAGCAGTAGCAGCCCGCCGAAGAACTCCAGCACGCCGCCGATCCATATCTCCGAGAGCATCGGGGGACCGGGCGCTCCCGGAGGGGCGAGGAAGCCGAAGAGTTTCTGCGCGCCGTGCGCGATGAAAAGGAATGCCGTCACGATTCGCAACACGCTCAGCAGGCGTGGCGACCAATTGGCGTGAATTGAATTCAGATTAGACATACAATTTCCTCCAAAGGTTAGAAAGATTCATTTAGTGTCAGGCTCAAGCGGCGAGGCACAAAATTCTTCATCGAGACCCGCAGCGTCCAGCTTGAAAACCGCCGTGAGTGCTCGGCTGATTGCTTGCGAGGATAGACATCATGAAGGAGTAATGTCGCAATGTTTTTACTCCGGCCTATCGCGCACGTCGTCAAGAAGTTTGCTCAGGGAGGCGAGCCGCTTCTCTCCCAAGTGTTCGAGTTGCCGGATGTGACATTGCTCGATGGGCTTATCCAACCCCGCGAGAAGGCGCAAGCCGTCGTCCGCAATCCGTGCGATGATGATGCGCCGATCTTTCGCCTCGCGCTCTCTCGAAATCAGCCTGCGCGACTCAAGGCGGTCGAGCAATCGCGTAATGTCCGAGTCTCTCGTGACCAGCCGTTCGCTGATTTCGCTGCAAGATGCACCCGTCCCTCCTGCGCCGCGAAGGATTCTCAGCACGTTGTATTGCGTCGGCGTCAGTTCCGCCTGCTTGAGCGTCTCGTTGTCACCCCACCACAGAAATTCCGCAGTGCGTTGGATGCTGAGATAGACCTCTTCTTCCCGGCTCGCAAAAGGCTTGGTTTGCATCAACTCTTTTTGTAATTTCTCGACCACGCACGGTCAATATAATCGTTATAACGACTATTGTCAAGACGAGATTATCGGCGCGGCGGTATTCTTCTGTTGAAAGTTGAGACGAGCGAGAAATTCGTTGAGACGCGATTCGGGGGATTGTCATTTAAGAGCATAGAAGAGAAAATCCAGACCAGCGTCGAATCAGTGCGAGGGGTTAAACATCTTAAAGAAAAGTAAAATTGAGGACTCTTATGGAAACATTATTTCATCTGGCCTTTCCGGTACACGATCTAAAAGCCGCCCGCGCCTTTTATGGCGATGTGTTGGGTTGCGCTGAAGGTCGCAGTTCGGATGCGTGGGTTGATTTCAACCTGTTCGGTCATCAGATTGTGGCTCATCTTCAACCCGGCAAAGCAGGCATCGAAGCTTCAAATCCGGTGGACGACCGTGATGTCCCGATTCCTCATTTCGGTGTGATTCTTTCGATGGAGCAATTTGAGGAACTGGCGGAGCGAGTGCGTCTTGCCGGTATCCGCTTTATCATTGAGCCATACGTGCGCTTCAGAGGCGAGGTGGGCGAGCAGGCCACAATGTTTTTTCTCGACCCAAGCGGCAATGCTCTGGAGTTCAAGGCATTTGCCGACAGGTCACGAATCTTTGCCAAAGTTCAAAACTAAGGCGTTTCGCCGCCGCACAGGATGGCGTTTTCTCGACTAACTAAAAAATCCTTCGCGCGCGGGTTGAAAGACCTCGTTCGGCGCGACCCTGACCTCGCGGAGATTTACTATGCGCTCGGCGCGCCGCCGATATGGTCTCGTGACCCCGGATTCCCGACGCTCATCCGCATCATTCTTGAGCAACAAGTGTCTCTCGCTTCGGCACAGGCGGCTTTCAACCGATTGCTCGCCTCGGCTTCGCCCCTCACTCCGCAACGATTTCTTGAGATTGATGACGCGTCCCTCAAAGCGATAGGTTTCAGCCGCCAGAAGACCCTCTATGGCAGACATCTCGCCCAATCAATTCTTAACGGGCAGCTTGATCTGGACGCGCTCAATTCGGCGGATGATGAGACGGCCAAATTCCGTCTCATGCAAGTTAAGGGAATCGGCTCATGGACGGCGGATATCTACCTGTTAATGGCGCTCGGCAGACCGGACGCCTGGCCCGCAGGTGATCTCGCCCTCGCCGTCGCCGTGCAACGGATAAAGCGTCTAGCACTGCGACCAACACCCGATCAGCTTACCGCCATCGGTCTGGCGTGGCAGCCCTGGCGCGCGGTCGCCGCGCATTTGTTGTGGCACTTTTATCTGAATGAATCCAAATTCGCCGAACGATAAGCACGGCGCTCCACAGAAATGCTATCCAAGGCAGAAATATCAAAAAGATCCGAATCTCAGCCTCGCTCTTCGTTTCTAACCCCGACCGGGCAACGAAGCTTCTATATAACGGCAAATAAGTGAGATCAGATTGAGTGAAATTTAGCCGAGTCGGATAGTAGCCGGGCACGTTCATCGCGTGCAGTAATTCATGAAAGAGTGTCAGACGCAACGTTTGATCTGATCGGAAGGCGTAAATGTTGAGAGCGATTCTAGGCGTGCCGTCAATCGTCAGTTGCCTGCCTAAGCGTGAGTCTCGGATAATGGAGCCTGAGTAGCTAAAACCTCCAGACGATTGTCGAACTGCTGCCCAGCCTTCGGGCGTGAGTCCCAATAGCTCTTGATTATAACTGTTGAGGTGCCATGCCGGAATGACCAACGCGTTCACGTCTCGTAAGGAAACCCCATAAGCGCGCTCCAGTTCGGCCTCCAAAGTCTGATCCTGCAATAGGAAGTCCCTTGCCTGCGCTAATTTTGATAATTGGTCGTCCGCGAAGAGGGGGAAGATAACAATCCCCTGTGCCGGCTCTCGTTGCGTCCGCTTGCGGTAGTCCTCGCGAAGTGTTTGTTGCCTCGTCCGGTCGGCGGCCATCATCTCTCTCATCTGCCCGTCGCTGACCGGCGGCGGGAAGAGACTCACGAACCACTGTGTCTGTAATATGCCCAAGCTCCCAACGATGGCCGACATGACGCAAAGCAGAAGTCTCGCCTTCCGGTCGTCTTGAACTTCAAAGACTATCTTATTCCTATTGATTAGGCTCTCTCGATCAAGGCGTCGTTGAAGTGGTTCGGGCAGGTATACGAGTATCGTGAGGAAGGGAGAAAAAATCCGACTGAAAAATCTTTCCAAGTAATAGTAAGGGGTTAAAGCAAGCAGAATAGTTGTTAACACGAGCAGCACAGGAGGGATATATATAAAATACCCGAATGTCTGGCTTATCACTTCCTTTTCCGGCACAAACCACCAGAATCCCAGAACAATTATCAGTGAGACGGCGGCGAGGCTGACAGATACCAGTTGCCGCCGCTTCTCCTGAGACTTGGCTTCCCGGGCTTCTTCTCTCCACCGCTTCAGAACGAGGCCAATCGTATCGTGACCGAGGCTATAACAGTGGGTTGACTTCCCGCTTACCATGTCGACGACCTCCGTGCGACGCAGAATTCGCCTCTCGTCGTCACACAGATAGTCCGCGACCTCCTGAAAGGGGAGCTTACACCTGGCCCGCGCGGCGTTCTCGCGGAGGTCTTCCGCCTTGAGAATTTCTGTGGTCACAGAACCGTCGCCCTGATGCCGGGCCAGATCGGTTAGGACTGTTTTCCATTTCTCCACTTCCCGTCCGACGGGCTTGCCGGGCCGCCTCTCTCTGCATAACCGCTCTAAAACCTTCTCGACGTGATGACCCAGTTGGCCTTCAAGACCCCCGAGGGATGAATAGTCGTCTGTTGTAATAACCGGGTCGTCGCCGTTCTTCGCCCTTGCGCGGCTATAGAGGTTATCGCAGACGATCTGCATCACCGGCAGAACCCCTCCCACCCGACCGGTGACCTTTAATTCTTCAACTATCTTCTCCGGCAACTCCGCCTCGAAGGAAAACTTGTAATTGTCATACGGTTTGCCGTAGCCGGGAATGATTTGGTTCGAGGTCGGTCGCTCAATCGCCCTGATGAGTTGCTCCTTCGTCAGTTCGCGGAGGAAGTAATCCGGAACATCATTCAGGCTAGGCAACTCGCGCTTCAGGTCAGCGATGAAGCGTCCGCAGTGTTCCGTGCGCAACGCGATCAAGAGCTTGAGATCAAACTTGCTCTTGCTGAACAGTGAGACGAATTTGAAGAACTCGTGCCGGAACGGATCACCTTCCTCTCCCGGTTTCAGGGTGAGCACCTCCTCTCCCTGGTCTATCACGAGGACTAAAGTTCTCGGCAGTTTCGCCGCAATGGCGCTCAGGACTTTTACCAAACTCCCCGGCTCCTCGACCGCCGCTTTCAAGAATCCTGTCAGGCTTCCGTAAGGCGATAATACGCCCGATAGTTTTAGACTCTTCCTCCCGAGGGGAGTGTCGATTTCGATGTCCGTCGAGGCAAAGTCATATACGGCTTCGGCGAGCTTAACCAGCGGCCTGTCGGTTGATCTGATGAAGATGGCCTTATACTTCCCCCCCTCGTTCCCGTGTACAAATTGAAATCCCGCCTCATCCGTCTCCAGAAAAGGAATGAGTCCCGCGCGCAAGAATGAAGATTTCCCGCAGCCCGTGGCCCCTTGCAGAATCAGAATCCGAGTCTCACGAGCAGCGACGGCGTCCGCACATTGCGCGACATCATCCTCTCTACCGGCGAAGAGCGGAACGTCTTCGGGCCCGTAGAAACTCAGTCCCTTATAAGGCGTCGGCGGCCAACGGGGTGATGAAGCTATGCTTGACATGCCGTGCTGCTTGAGAACTACATCTGTGATGTCCCCAGATGCATCTGCGAAAAATTCTCCGTGAGTTCCACGTCGAGAGATTTCATGGCAGCGCCGAAACTCAGCAAGGGCTGACAGTACGCGCTGTAAGTTAACGCTATCGGCCAGTGCTTCCGCCGGAGAACATCCATCGTCTCGAAGATAGGCAACCCATCGTGAAGGAAGTAGTATAAGAAGGCCAGCCCGAAACGAAGGGCGAACACGTCCGGGATTTTAGTTTCAGTCCCGACAAAACCGCAGAATAGGAACTCCCCTGTCGCATTCATGAACCCATGCTCCACATGCCCCTCCGCCGTATTACAGCCGTTCAGGAAAACGAGGCAGGTTGCCCGCTGAGATGAACCGAGTATCCGTGTTTTCTGTCTAAAGTCGCTCAGCCTGATCCAATCATCCAGCCCCAGTTCCAAATGTTGACTGCCCGCGTGACAGTAGAAGTAGAGCAGGCGGCAGCGCTCCCCCCGCGACTGCCAAGCCCTGAAGAATTCTTCACTCGATTCCACCGCTTGTCCGAAAGAGTTCTCTATCCAAGTGAGGATGTCATCCTGCGGGGGAACCAAGCGGGGAGAGGCGTCCTGAAAGGTTTTTCTGTTAAGAACGGAAAGAATGTCGGTGAGGCCAGAGGCATCGGACACGCCCGTCACTTTAGGAAGAAGTTGATTGTAGACTGAAGTCAGCAAGAACTTGATGCACCAGAATTCCTGATAATGCTCTATCGCGTCGTGCTCCGGATCGCCGCTGAGTCCTTCTACCGGCCCGTCGTAAATCAGCCCCCAAGGGACATGGATAGAGCTTCCAACGATGAAGCTTATCTGGATTCGTTTCCCCGGCGCTGCTTCTCTTTCCGTCAACCACTTTTTGGCGACGAAGGCGTTGAATACATCTTCTTCATCGTCAATCGAGTCGAAAAGCGCCTGATACAACACATTGCCCGCCTCGGCGAGGCGCTTCATTTCGACTCCGTATCTCCCGACCGGGTTGCTATTTTTCATGCCTTTCTCGATTAAGCATTGCAGCGCCAGTCGGACATCATCGGCCCGGTCTTTCAGGATGCCGGTGGGGATGCGGTAAGGATCGAAGTCCTTCCCTTCATGATTCCATACGATCTTGAGTCTGGCTTCCTCCCCAAGATCATCGTGAGCCATGACCTTAACTCGGATGAACTCTAATTGTGACATTTTACCGTCAGGAACCGTTGGCGTAAGTTAACATCCGAAGTGAGTCTTGGATGTCGGGCTGTATTTCGACGTAGTTCAGTTCATAGGGGAACAACCTGCCAGAGCCAGGCCGGAGAATTTCCCACGACCTCATTCTCTCATCTCCGCCACGATAGTTTCGCGTCCACGACCCCGTGTTGAAATATCGGAGATTCGGAAGCTGCTTTACAGGCTCATGCGTATGCCCCATGATCACCGCGTCGACGCCGTTCTCCGCGATAATCCTTTGAGCAGCGCGTGCCAGTTCCTTCGTTTCATTGACAGTGAATCGGCTTGCCAATGTCAAATACCCGCCCGCGTCCCGACCCCCGGCGCTCTCCAGATAAGCGCCGGTGGCGTCAGGTAAGCCGTCCAGAAGATCCAGATTTTCTGATAAGAACATCAAGAGGCGTTCGCCCAACACGGCATCTTCGAGATAGAGCAAGGCGGAGCGGTCGAGATCGAATCCCCGCGAGCGTAGCGCCCTATGAAAAGCAGTGCGCTGCTCTACAGACATTCTTTTTACTTCTTTGGCCAGCAATGCTGCAACCGGGTCAATGGGCGTCTGGTGTACGTTCAGGAGTCCGCCATGGTCAGTGCCTATGGCCCCGCCAAGATAGCGTGTCATTCTCCATACAGCGAGCGCCGCTTTGAGCGGCCCGTAGCCTCGGGCGAACACCGAGGCCCCGAAGATACTCAAGAACCGGCTGAACGGCTTGACGTTATCAACGAAAGGATAATCCTCGTCTAATTTATTAAGGAATTTGATGAGAAACCTCGTCCCGAGGCATTCATATAAGCGCCTTACGCCCGCTCGATCTTTAAACACCGGTTGGTTTTGGGCGTCCCAATAGAGCTTTCTGCCGTCGCGCGACCCGGTGAAAGCGTCGTATTCATCAACGTAGAACCAATTCGCCGGATCATACTGGTTGCCGTGTTCTATCCAGACGTTCGGTAGTTGTTCGGGACGATACACCTGACTGAGATTGAAATAAATTTGTCCCCTTACTCCGCGAACTCGTTCGGAAACCTTACTAACGAACACCTCTCGCACATCATGCCAGAAGAAATCTACGTCATGATTCCCAGGATTTATCACCAGCCGATGTTCAGAATTCGCAGCGAGAAATTCTCCTAACACGTTAAAGACGGCGGCGTGTTCGCCTGCGATGGCCTTCAACTTTTCGGCCGATTGTTCCTCTGTGAAGCACAGTGGGATTCCGAGAGGTGTGGTTGATTCCAACTCCGGCCCGCTCCACGGCGGAGCCTGTGCGAAGTCCAGAAAGTCTCCGTTGATTATCAACTCGATCTCCGAAGGTCTGGAGCAAAGATCCATAATGAAGGATACGAGAAGTTTCTCTAATTCGCCGTCGCAGTCATCCAGCGGGCCCGCACCCAGATGCAAATCGCTAATCACAATGAAAACTTTGGACATCCTGCCCACATTTTCACCTCCAACACTCAACTAAAACACCACAAGCTATGTTCACGTTCCCGTGTGATTATTACCGTTACGGACCCGAATCTGGAGTCGTATGATTCCCGCGCAGGAAACATAACCACTTTGGTGGCACGGCTCTGGAATTGAAATCTCTCTGCCGTAAAAGGTTCGCCTTGAGATTCGATTTGCCGGATATTCGTTCCCTAACGCCGCAAGGATTCGGTTATACGGTGAAATCAGGAGATAGGTTGAATCAGGGCGACAAGCTTCTGAAAGGGAAATGGTCAATAAAATAGTTGATAAGTAAGTAGTTCATCTCGGTGGTAGCCATGTTACATAGATGATAGTGGGCTGGCTGAGGGGATTTAACTTCTCAGATTATGGCAGCAAAAGTTTTCCACTTTGGAAAACTTTTGGGAAAATTAACATAACTCGTTGACGTTGCTGAAGAGCATTGATGCCGGAGGTCGGACTCGAACCGACATGAGTGTGACCTCGCCAGATTTTGAGTCTGGTGCGTATACCGATTTCGCCACTCCGGCTAGAGTGTGGATGAGAGGCATCATAGAGGGTGAGGAGTGCTGGCGTCAACCGCGCGGTAACATCTTAAATCTGTGCGCCGGTTGGGAAAGTAAATCTTGCGGCAGGCGTTGGAACAAGCGAAATATAGGCCAAAGTTGTTGGACAAGTGGGAGAATGCGTAATCGTTGAAGATAAATTGCTTGATTTCCGAGAAGCTGTAATATAATCCGACCATCGAAGCCTGCCGTCCCCTACCGACACACGCGGCGGCTAGAGACTCTCTCTCCTCATTTAGCTACAGAAATCCCTCAGTTATGGAGCGTAGAGGTATGTCTGAAATTGCGGATGGTCAGGCACGTATTCTTATCGCCGACGATGAGACTGAAATTAGAGTCGTATTGTCGGACTTATTGGGCGCGGCTTACAGGTGCGTCACGGTCGAGTCGGCGGAAGAAGCGCTCGCAGAGTTGCGCGCTCGCTCGTATGACCTCGTCATCAGCGACATTATGATGGGCGGGATGAGCGGGTTGGAGATGGTTCCGCACGTCCGTGCGCTGACTCCTGAGACGGTTGTTATTGTGATTAGCGGGGCGCAGACGGTCGAGAGCGCGATTGATGCTCTGCGCGTCGGGGCGTTCGATTATGTGATGAAGCCTTTCGACTTGCATCATGTCGAGGCGGCTGTCCGGCGCGCGCTTGAACATCGCAGCCTGCTCGAAGAGAAGCGGCGTTACGAGAGCTATCTGTCAGAGATGATCGAGCAGCGCACGACGGAACTCGACCGCGCTCTCCATTCTTTGGAGGACGCCTACCGCACGACGCTCAAGGCTCTGACAGCCGCGCTTGAGACGCGCGATCAGGAGACGCACGGACATTCCGAGCGGGTCGTCAGTTTCAGCCTGCGGCTGGGTCGTGAACTCGGCTTGAGCCGTAAGCAGTTGCGCGCGCTGGAATTCGGTTCGCTGCTGCACGACATCGGGAAGATCGGCGTCCCCGATGCGATTCTGCGTAAGCCCGCGTCGCTCACGAACGATGAGTGGTTGAAGATGCGCGAGCACCCTGTGCACGGCAAGAGGATTCTCGGCGGGATAGAATTTCTGGAAGGCGCGGCGCGCGTCGTCGCGGAGCATCATGAGAAATGGGACGGCTCAGGCTATCCGCTCGGCCTGCGTGGTCAGGACATTGATCTCAATGCGCGCATCTTTGCCGTCGCCGATGCCTTCGACGCGATCACGAGCGACCGCGTCTATCGCACGGGTCGTTCTTACGAGGCTGCCGCCGCCGAGTTGGACGAACACGCCGGAATCCAGTTTGACCCTGAAGTTGTCGGGGCTTTTCATCGTATCCCGCCGGAGGAATGGGACGCGATGCGCAAGCATTCAATCGAAGCGCGATGGGGGAGTGCGTCAGGGCAGCACCTCACCGATGCGGCGGATGCGATCTCTTTGATTGATTCCCGCATCGCCAGCGCACATCAACTGAAGAACTTTTTAACGACCACCTCAGATAAACGATAAAAATTAGACCTCTTACAAAAGTTGAGCGCACGTGAGTGCCGTTGGGACTTTTGCAATCTGCGTTTGGATTTCAGCGCATTGCGCCGACGACGTAGCCGCGACGCGCTCGCAGTTGCAGGCCGATGCGGCGTGGGCTGACACGAATGCGCCTGTATTCGGTGGCGGGAGCCTGCGCGAGCGGTCGTTTCGGGCGGTAGGTGACGACATACTGCGCGTCCATCTCGCGCGCGACCTCGACGCCCTGTGCGAGCATCTGCTCATCCGAGATGGGCAGCCAGATGCGCCCGCCCGTTTCGTCCGCGAGAGATTTGAGACGATCTTCGCCGCGCTGCATCGCGCGTTCGTAAGCTTTGCGCAGCCGTTTCATCTGTGGGTCGAAGCGGACAGAGGCGCTCCCGCTCGAATTATTAATGCCGCCGCGTGACATGCCGGGCGGGAGCGTCGGGTCAATGCCGACGGTCGCAATGTCTGTTCTGCTGCGCGCGATGTCTGCAACTTCTCTCTGCGCGTGCTCTTGCTCTTCTTTTGAGACCGGCTTGCCAATCGTCGTATAGCTGATGACATGCACGGTCGCTTGCGTGGCGAGCAACTGCTTGATGGCCTCCGCCGCCTGCGCGCGCATTTCCGGCGTCTCGATGCCGAGTGTCTCCATCGCTTCCTTGTATGTCATCCGTCCCGGCGTTTCGACGCCGTCGGTGACCAGCACGAGATGACGATTGCCGACGGGCTGCGTCTGTAGATACTGCGCGGCTTTGATAAGCGCCTGCGAGAGACGTGAGCCTCTCCCCGAAGAGACTTTGTTGCGTAGAGCCTTCACCGTCTGGGCCTTCTCGGTCGTCCATTCCTGCACGACTTCCGTGCGGTTGCTGAACTGGAGAGCGGCGATTGAATCGCCTTCGCGTAGATTGGCGATGAGTCCGAGCGCGATATTGCGCGTCGTGTTGGTGCGTATCGCCGGATTGAGTTCGCCGCCGGTTCCGAGCAGCAGGAGGATGCTCGCGGGGATGCGCCGCACGCTCTGCACTTGCTGCGGGATGTCGTCTTCGACGACGAGCACATCATCAATCTCCAGCGACGGGTCGAAACGTCCCTGCTCGTCGTAAGCGAAGACGGGGATGCGTACCTCTTCGGTAAACACTCGCTCGTCTTCATCCGAAGGCGTCGGAGTCGGCGCAGGCTGCGGGATGGGGCCGCGCTGTGCAGACGAGAGTTGTGCGGTCATCACTAAGATAAAAGCAACTGCGATGAGAGAGAGAGACAGGCAGCGCAAATTTGAAAGAGGTTTCAACTTGCAATTCCTTTCGCCACTCAACGGGGCTTCTTGCATCTTCGGGAAGGTTGCTGCTGTGAAGCCAAGACTGTTGCTGGCGAGCGACATCAATGACGCGCGCCCGTCGGCTTTTAGGGTACAGATGCGGCGTTTGGCGAACGGTTATCGCATCGCGCCGACAACGTAGCCGCGACGTGCGCGCAGGTGCAGACCGACGCGGCGCGAACTGACGCGGATGCGCCTGTACTCTGTCGCCTGAGAGGGCGTGAGTGGTCGCTTCGGGCGGTAGGTGACGACGTATTGCGAGCCGATTTCGCGCGCGACATCCGCGCCCCCGGCAATCATCTCTTCATCAGTCGCAGGCAGCAACAGCCAGCCGCCCGTCTCGTCGGCGAGAGATTTGAGACGCTCTTCGCCCTTATTTATCGCGCGCTCGTAAGCCTTGTTGGTTCTCTTCAACTGCGGGTCAACGCGCAGCCCGCCGTTGACGGGCGGAGGATGAATGCCGCCGCGTGACATGCCGGGCGGGAGCGTCGGGTCAATGCCGACGGTTGCAATATCTGCGCGCGCCTGTGCAATGCCGGGCGCTTCCTTTGGCTTCTCTTTTTCTTTCATCACAATTTTGCCGATGGTCGCGTAGCTGATGATATGAATCGTGACCTGCGCGGCGGCGAGTTGCTTGACGGCCTCTGCGGTCTGCGCTTTTGTCTCCGCCGTATCTATGCCGAGCACGAGCAGCGCGTCTTGCGGGTCATACCTGCCGGGCGCTTCGACGCCGTCGGTGACCAGCACGAGATGACGATTGCCGACGGGCTGCGTCTGCAAATAGCTCGCGGCTTTGATAAGCGCTTGCGAGAGACGTGAGCCTCTGCCGAAGGCAAGCTTGCTGCGTAGCGTCTGCGTGGCCTGCGCTTTGTCGGTCGTCCATTCCTGAAGGATGTCGGCGCGATTGTTGAACTGAAGAGCGGCGATTGAATCGCCTTCACGCAAGTTTGAGACGACATTCAAGGCGATGCTGCGCGTCGTCTGGAGACGCACCGCCGGATTGAGTTCGCTGCCCGTGCCGAGCACAAGAAGGACGCTCGCGGGGATGCGCCGCACACTCTTGACCTGCTGCGGGATGTCGTCTTCGACGACGAGCACATCATCAATCTCCAGCGACGGGTCGAAACGTCCCTGCTCGTCGTAAGCGAAGACGGGGATGCGTACCTCTTCGGTAAACACTCGCTCGTCTTCATCCGAAGGCGTCGGAGTCGGCGCAGGCTGCGGGATGGGGCCGCGCTGTGCAGACGAGAGTTGTGCGAATATCGTAAGAATTGAAACCAACGCGATGAGAGATAAAAACAGGCGGCGCAAATTCATGGGCGTTCCTTAATAAAGAGGGGCAATTCTGATTTTTGCTCCTCAGTCAGATGCGAATCGCGTACGGCGAGGTTCGCCCTCCCGCATAAATTCACGAAAGGGAAAACGAGACAGAGTAAGTCCAAATCTTAAATTTAGGATTTGAAATCTTAAAACACGACGCAAATGATTAGAGCGATGCTTTTCGCGCCTGCGCTTGGACGGCTGTGATGGCGACGGCATCAACGATGTCTTCGGCCTTGCAGCCGCGCGAGAGATCATTGCATGGTTTGTCGAGTCCTTGCAGGATGGGGCCGATGGCCGTCGCACCTGCGAGGCGTTCGGTCAGTTTATAGGCGATGTTTCCGGCTTGCAGGTCAGGGAAGACGAGGACGTTGGCGCGGCCTGCGACCGACGAGCCGGGCGCTTTCGAGGCGGCGACCGAGGGCAGGAGCGCAGCATCCGCCTGCAACTCGCCGTCAATTTCCAATTCGGGATGGCGCGCGCGCACTGTCCGCGTCGCTTCGACAACCTTATCAATCAGTTTATGCGCGGCGCTGCCCTTAGTGGAAAACGAGAGCATCGCAACGCGCGGCTCGACTTCCAGCAAGGCGCGGCAGGAATCGGCGGAGGCGATAGCAATCTCAGCCAACTCCGCTGCTGACGGCTCGATGACGACGCCGCAGTCGGCATAGATGAGCGCGCCGTTCGCGCCCACATCCGCGCGCGCGAGAGCCATCACGAAGAAACTTGAGACCAGCTTGAAACCGGTGCGGACGCCGATGCAATGGAGTGCGGCGCGGACGGTGTGCGCGGTCGTATTGGTCGCGCCCGCAACCGAGCCGTCGGCGCGTCCCATGCGCACCAGCAGGTTGCCGTAGTAGAGCGGGTCGCGCATGGCGAAGCGAGCCTCGTCGGGCATCATGCCCTTCGCGCGCCGCAACTCGTGATAGAGCGCCGCCATCTTCTCGAAATCGGGGGCGCGTGTGTGTTCAATAATTTCGACGCCTCCGAGATCAGCGCCCGATTCGCGCGCCGACGCACGAATCTTCTCTTCGCTGCCGAGCACGGTCACGCGTGCCAGACGCTCGCGCGCGCAAATCGAAGCCGCGACAACCGTGCGCGGGTCTTCGCCTTCGGGAAGGACAACGTGTTGCGGATCGGCGGCGGCGCGCTGGCGTATGCGTTCGAGTATGGACATAGGAGGATTATAAACGATGAGCTATGAACGCTGAACCGAAAGACAACAATCTTCTTCTTTCCAGTTCGACTTTCAGCGTTCCACGTTCATCGTTTCAAACAGGCGCTCGGCGGCGGCGGCGAGTTGTTTGATGTGTGCGGGGTCGCTTGTTTTGAGTGCGCGAAAGTGGCGCGATTCAAAGACGGTCGCGTTGTCGCCGTCTTCATCCACGCCGACGAGCGCTACCTGCATGGCTGGCGAGTTGGCGACGACGAACCATTCGCGCACAAGATTGCTGGACGAAAGGAGTTTGACGATCTTCATGTTGGGATGGCGCGGCGGCTTCCAATCGTCTTCGCCGAAAGCGAAGACGCGCTCCGAGAGGTCTGCGATACGCATGTAGCGATCAACGATTGGCTCCATCCGCGAGAGACGCTCGAAACCGGCATAGACGCGCCCGCCACGATGCGCCCTGAGCAGCAACCCGTTCTCGATTAACAGGCTGAGATACTCCATGGCAGGAACCGGCGCGCGGAAACGAAAGGCGGCGCGCTCGTCGAAGTCTCTCCGCGAAATGTGAGAGACATCGCCTAAATCTTCGACCGATTTCCCGGCTGCTTTCAGGGCGTGCTCAAACATCGAAAACTCTTTCACGGCGGCCTACCACCCTCCGGCGCATAATTCTCCAAACGCCGATATGCTTGTAGCCCCTCGTATCTTCGCCAGCATTACGAATGTTTCGTGAAAGTGTTGTGAGCGGGCGCGCTTCCATTAACGCGCAGCAATAATGGCCTCATCGTTCAAGGCGGAAGAAAACTGATATACTGCGATTGCTTAATTAAGTTTGCAGGGGCGGCCATGATGACTGACCGGCGGAGTCTATTCACTCCAATCCAGCTTATCGAAGAGGCTTGGAAGGAAAGCCACACAGAGCACACGAGCTTTCGTGATTTTGTGCGAACTCATCGGCTCAAAATCCTCTGCATACTGCTGCTCGCGTCCGTCGTGCGGGTCGGTTTTGTGGCTGCTTACCCGACTCCCTCGATAGAGACGAGATACCATCCGACGGCGATTAATATTCTTGAGGGGCACGGGTTTTCTGCGGACTCGCGGCCTCCCTACAATCCAAGCGAAGCCGCAGTGCCAGCCTACCCGCTGTTTATCGCCGCCGTCTACGCCATCTTCGGACGTAGCCTGTCCGCCTTATTCCTGTCTCAAGCTTTTCTCGACCTCTTCAATTGTTTGCTGGTCGCCTTCGCCGCTTTCAACCTCGCGCCCGACCGTTTAAAAAACACGGCGGCGTTTTCGTCGCTGGCAATCTACGGTCTTTTTTCGTGGCCGACGATGGTTTGGATACCTCTCATTTATGCGGAGACGGTGACGATATTCTTTACCATGCTGGTGGTCGCGCTCTGCGCGTTGGCGATACGGAGAGGCGCGTGGTACTGGTTCGGCGCAGGTCTGGCATGTGGCTTCGCAATTTTGACGAGGCCGGACTGCGTGCTGCTGTTGGCCGCCGTCGTCCTGTTCCTCTTGTTCGGGTTGGTCAGACAAAGGTCGCTGGCGGGCGCGCTGCATGTCTTCAGCTTTTGCTTTGCCGTCGCGCTCGCCCTGTCGCCATGGGTCGTGCGTAATTACGTCTCCTTGGGTAAGTTTCAGCCGCTCGCATCGGAGTATGGCAACACTCAAGACGGGTATTTCCCGCGCGGCTATCTGTGGTGGGTACGCACTTGGTTGAAAGACGAAACATACTTCGACTACGCTTTTAACCCCGCGTGGTATCCGGGAACCGCATCCTTCGATCCCGACAAACTGCCGCCCGGCTCTTACGATTCCGAAGAGGAACGCCAACGCCTCGTCAGCCTGATGGCAAGCTATAATCAAATTCAACAGATTACGCCTGAACTGGATCAGGAATTTCGAGACCTCGGCAACGAGCGGATCAAACGCGCTCCCTTGCGGTTCTTCCTGCTGTTGCCGCTCTACCGCGCGGCCTCCATGTGGTTGACAGGTTTTAGCACGAGCCACGCCACGCCCTACGTGATGGTGTTGAGAGTTCTTTCGGTGTTGCCGCTGCACATCGGCGGAGCCTTGGCACTCGCGTCTTGTCTGCGTCTCCAACCGCTGGCTGCGCTGCTAATTTTAATCGTGCTGGTCAGGACAGCTTTCATGGCTTATCACTACGCGCCGGAGACGCGCTACATGGTCGAAGTCTATCCGCCGATGATCGCTGCGTGTGGCGTGACTGCCGCCGCATTCTGGACTTATGTGACTAATTTTGAGATGCCGATCATCTCAACACGGATGCGAAAGCTACGGGGCGGCGAGCAAGGCTGATGCCCGCTCGCCGCGACCTTTAACTTTAGTCAATAATTGCCAACTCAAATTGCCAACTCAAGTGGAACAAACTTATTTTGAGCAGGTCGCAGAACTGCTCCGCATGGAATCGGAAGCCATCGCCCGCGCCGCCGCGCGCCTCGACCGCGCAGACGTTATCCGTGCGGTCGAGTTGCTGGCGTCGTGTGGCGGCAAGGTGGTCGTCATCGGCGTCGGCAAGTCCGGCAATATCGCACAGAAGATTGCGGCGACACTGACCAGCACGGGCACGGTCGCCGTCTATCTTCATCCGTCGGATGCTCTGCACGGCGGAATCGGGATTGTCCTCGCGGGCGATACGGTCTTGATTTTGAGCAATAGCGGAGAGACCGCCGAAGTCGTCGAGCTTTTGCCGTATCTGCAACATCGCGGCGTGCCGATTATCGCTCTCGTCGGCGACCTGCGCTCGACGCTGGCGCGGCGCGCGACGATTGCGCTCGATGCCTCTGTGGACAAGGAGGCGTGCCCGCTCAATCTCGCGCCGACGACGAGCACGACCGTCGCGCTCGCGCTCGGCGATGCGTTGGCGATGACCCTCATGCAGATCAAGCAACTGACGCCGGAAGATTTCGCTTTGAATCATCCGGGCGGACGATTGGGAAAGCGTCTGACGGTGCGCGTCTGCGACCTGATGCACGGGGGCGACGACAATCCGACGGTGCGGGCCGACGCTCCGTTGCTCGAAGTCGTGCAGGCCATCGGGCAGGGCGGATTGGGTGCGGTCAATGTCGTGGACGAAGAGAGCCGTCTGGTGGGCATCATCACGGACGGCGACGTGCGACGAACGCTGCAAAGGGGACAACTCGCCGACCTCGAAACTCTGACGAGCGGCGAGATGATGACCCGCCAACCCGTCGTCGTCGCGTCCGACACGCTGGCGCACACAGCCCTGCGCCTGATGGAAGACCGCCCGCGTCAAATACCAGTCGTCCCCGTCGTTGACGAGCAGGGCGTCTCGGTCGGCCTGCTCCGCGTTCACGACATCGTGCGCGGCGGATTATGAACTGTCGCCCCTCCGGCGCGTTCCGCGTTCCGTTTGCCGTTTATGCGCGGAGGGCGGCGAGCAGTTTTTCGTGGATGCCGCCGAAGCCGCCGTTGGACATGATGGCGACGACATCGCCGGGGCGGAGTTCGGGCGCGAGATGGCGGACGATTTCTTCTGCCCCATCAATGCAGTGTGCGGGGCAGCCTCCGGCAGCAATTTCGGCGACCAGTTCTTTTGTGTCGAGCACGCGACCTTTCTCGGTCGCCCTGTTTTTGTCGAATACGTCGGCGACGACGACGTAATGAGCGTTCGCCAGAGCATCCACGTAGTCTTGCTGAAAGACGGCGAGGCGCGAAGACCATGAACGCGGCTCGAAGACGGCGACGAGGCGGCGATCTTTGTATTTGGCGCGCAACGCGCGCAGTGTTTCGCGGACGGCGGTCGGATGATGCGCGAAATCGTCAATCACCGTCACGCCACGCTCTTCGCCTCGCACCTGCATCCGACGGCGCACGCTCTTGAAAGTTGCGAGCGCATCACGAATCGCCGCGCGTTCGATGCCCCACGCGTCGGCGGCGACAATCACGGCCAAACAATTACGCACGTTGAAGTCGCCGATGAGCGGCGTCTCGAATTCGCCCCACTCGTGGCCTGAGCGCGTGACGCGAAAGCGCGTCAGTGCGCCCGACGGATAATCAATATCTCTGGCCTGCCATTTCGCGTCGTCTGTCGTGCCGAAGGTTTCAAGCTGCGTGAAGAGGCGCGCGCCCATCTCCGAGACGATGGCGCGAACGTGCTCGCTATCCCAACCGGCGATGAGGCGACCGTTGCCGGGCACAGTGTTCATCAAGCGACGAAAGGCAAGCTTCACCGCGTCGAGGTCTTTATAAATGTCCGCGTGGTCGAACTCGATGTTGCCGACGATGGCCGTCTCCGGCAGGTAGTGCATGAACTTCGGCCCCTTGTCGAAATAGGCCGTGTCGTATTCGTCGCCTTCGATGATGAAATAATTGCTGTCTGTGACGCGAAAACTGGTATCGAAATTCTGCACGACGCCGCCGACGAGAAAGGTCGGATTCAACCCGCCACACTCCGCGACCCACGCGGCGATGCTCGTCGTCGTCGTCTTCCCGTGCGTGCCCGCGACGACCAGAGAGCGCCGCCCACGGATGAACTCTTCTTTGACCACCTCGGCCTGCGAACGATAGACGAGTTTGCGGTTCAGCATCTCTTCGACCTCGGCGTTGCCGCGCGGGATGGCGTTGCCGACGACGACACAGCCGGGAGCGACGGCGAGATGCTCGGCATTATAGAACTGCATGACGGGGATGCCCAGCTGTTCGAGCATCGTGGGCGTCGGCGGATAGAGATTCTCATACGACCCCGTCGC
>CAXTRQ010000086.1:6818-24509 GCA_964246705.1 uncultured Pyrinomonadaceae bacterium | reverse complement strand
GGGGCGCCCAATATAAAATTCCGGCTGACTTTAAAACGCCCTACGCAAAAATTAACGACACCAAATCTCTAAACTTTTGCCTTCGGCCTTTTTAACTTCTGCCCTTTTTATCTTTCCTTCCGTTTTGCGATAAAGTGCGATGTGTGAAGCGCGAGCGTATTGATAAGCTGCTGGTGGAGCGCGGGCTTGCTCCGTCGCGGACGCGCGCGCAAGCTCTGGTCATGGCGGGCGTCGTGCTGGTCGAGGAACAACGCGTGGAGAAGCCTTCGGAGACTTTTCCGTTCGATGCGCGTGTGCGCGTGCGCGGGGCGGACGACGCGGCGGCTCGTTATGTCGGGCGCGGCGGGCTGAAGTTGGAGAAGGCGCTCGCGGAGTTTGAGATTGACGCGCGCGGCCTCGTCTGTCTCGACGTGGGCGCTTCGACGGGCGGTTTTACGGATTGTCTGTTGCAGCACGGCGCGCGTCGCGTCGTCGCCGTTGATGTCGGACACAATCAGATTGCGTGGAGCTTGCGGACGGACGAGCGCGTGGAAGTCCGGGAGGGCGTCAACGCGCGCCATCTGCGCGCGGGAGATTTCGCGGAAAAGTTCGACCTGATCGTGATGGACGTGTCGTTCATCTCGGCGACGAAGGTGCTGCCCGCGCTGAAAAGTTTGCTGGCGGAAGGCGGGCGCATGGTCGTGCTGATTAAGCCGCAATTTGAAGTCGGGCGCGGCGAGGTGGGGAAGGGCGGCATCGTCAGCGACCCCGCGCAGCACACGCGCGTCATCGAAGAGGTCAACGCAGAGGCGCGCAACTTGGGACTCAACGTCAGAGGCGTCATCGAATCGCCCATAAGAGGGGCAGACGGCAACCGTGAATTTCTCGCGCTCTACGAGTAAACTTCAAAACTTAAATTCTTCTTAACGTCTTGGCGTGAGCGATAGTTTCACGCCAAGATGCTGGAGGCGCTAAGAAGAAGGACGCGAAATAAGGTGATGAGAAAATTGTCGGAGGCGGCGGCGTTGGCGCGTTTGCAGCGCGGGAAGGTCGCTTTTCAGAGTCACATCAAGTTGAATTACGAGCGGGCGGCGCAGGATTGCCGTGTGTGCCCGCACGCCGGAGTTTGTTGCACGGACGCGCATTTCGTGAATGTTCACATTACGCGGCTCGAAGCGGTGGCGATGCGAGAGACGCTTGCGCGCACGCCGCGCCTGACGGATGAAGCGCGCCGCGCCGTCTATGCACGCGCGGGCGAAGCCGTGGCGCGCTACAACCTCCGTCCGGCGGGCGACACTTTCGCGCAGACTTATTCATGCCCTCTGTTTGCGCCGGGCGTGGGTTGTCTCGTGCATCGCCGCGCGAAGCCTGCGCCGTGTATTCAGCATGCCTGTTATGACAATTGGGAAGACGTACCGCCGCCCACTTTGCAGTGGAAGGCGGAGCGGCGCGTCGAGCAGTTGAACACGGAAGTTTACGGCGCGGCGTGGGCGTGGCTGCCCACCCCTTTATGGCTCACGCTCGTTGACCCGGAAGCCGAGAGTGCGCGGCTCGAACATCTCACGCGCGAATGGTCGGCGCGTCGCCTCTCGAAGCCGCACGGCAACGCCGCGCGTCGCGCACGCCTCGAACGCAGAAGTTTGCCTGTGCTTCGCTTTTAAAACGGCGGTTCGGAGCGCGGCAAGGAAAGTTGGTTGCGTCAACAAAATGTTCAGCTATCGAATCGGCAAAGGCGAAGAGTTGCGCTTGCCCGAAGCGCGTTATGCGGGAGAACTGTGCGCGCTGGTGCAAGATAATCTGGCGCGCTTCAGAGAGTGGATGCCGGGCTTTCCGCTCGATTATTCGCTTGAGCACGCGAGCGAGCTAATCAGGAAAGAACTGCAAAAGTTCGCCGCCCGTCAGGCCGTGCCGACGACGCTCTGGCTCGATCATCGCCTCGCAGGTTTTCTCAGCCTGCGAGGCATTGATTTGGCGAACCGCAGCGCGAGCATCGGTTATTTCGTCGGCTCGACGTTCGAGGGGCGCGGGCTGGTGACGCGCGGTTGCCGCGTGCTGCTCGACTACGGCTTCGGAGAGTTGCGCCTGCATCGCGTCGAGATTCTCTGCGTGCCGTCGAACACGCGCAGCCGCGCCGTGCCGGAACGTCTGGGGTTTACGCAGGAAGTGACATTTCGAGAAGTGCAGTGGCTCTACGACCGTTTCGTTGACCTCGTTGTTTACGGCATGCTTGAGGACGAGTGGAGGGAAATCAGAAAGTCGTAACATTTAAGGATTGACGTTCGTACATTGAAAAGCAAGACACTATTTTGACGGCAGCAGGCGGAGGTTTTTAGATGTATTGTCCGAATTGCGGCGCAGAAGCGACGCCCGGCTTGAACTATTGTAAGCGTTGCGGCGGAAGCTTGAACCACTTGACGCTTGCGCCGGAAACTCGTCCCGCGATCCCGGCGGGCAGCGCGTGGGCGATTGGCGTGACGACGCTGTTTCTGGTCGTCGGCGGGTTGGCCGTGCTCTTCGGTCTGATGGTCGCGCTGGTCGAGAGCGGGCTGTCGCCGCGTTCGGTGGTGTGGCTGGCTGCGCTCGTCTCATTCACTATTCTCGGCAGCGTCAAGATGTTGATGCGTTTTTGGACGCGCATGCTCAAGCCTCATATGTCGTCGCGGGCGAAGAGCGCATCCCCCTCATTAAAGAGTCCGGCGGGCGCGGGCGAACTCAGCCCCGCCAGAGTCGGATTGTTCGCGGATCATGTCGGCAGCGTCACCGAAAACACGACGCGCACGTTTGAGCCTTCCTACCGCGAACCGCAAAGATAATCATGGACGCGGGACGCGGAATGAAAAGCATTTCAAAATCTCAAGTTTGAGATTTCAGATTTTTCTAACAACTCAACGTTGCGGCGCTCCGCCCTCATCGTTTCTATAATCGTTGACACTCCCGCACGGGCGCAGATATTATCCGAAACGTTTCCTAAGAAATTCCAAGCCATGCCCGGAAGATTTTCACGGAGCCTTCGCCGAAGCTCGACCCCTTAGCCTCGAGCGCGCTGCGGAAACCGGGTTTACACCTTTTCTCTGCTTCAACTTTTGTGACCGATGGAGAGTTCAACGATTCGTCGCGTTGGCGTTCTGATTAAGCCGCACCAGCCGGAGGCGGTCGGGACTATCTGTCGTCTCCTCGAATGGTTGAGCGAGCGGGGCATCAAGTTGGTCGCGGGGCCGCGCGTCGAGCGCGAACGGATCGAAGCCGAGACGGGCTGCGCCGTTGAGACGCTGGAGCACGCCGAACTGGCGGCGACCGTGGACATGATCGTGGTGCTCGGCGGCGACGGGACGATGATTGCGACGGCACGCATGCTCGGCGACCACGAAGTGCCCGTGCTCGGCATCAACTACGGGACGCTCGGATACCTGACGGAGCTTCGCGTCGAAGAGATGATTCCGGCGCTCGAATCAATTCTCAAGGGCAACTACCGGCTCGACCAGCGCGTCATGCTGGCGGCACAAGTCTTTCGCGGCGAAGAGAAGATGCTGCACGAGCGCGTGCTTAATGATGTCGTAATCAGCAAGTCGGCGCTGGCGCGCATCATCGAAATCGAGACGTGGATTAACAAACAGTTCGTCAACTGCTTTCGCGCCGACGGCTTGATTATCTCGACGCCGACGGGTTCGACCGCCTACAACCTCTCGGCGGGCGGGCCGATAGTTTATCCTTCGATGAACGCGGTCGTGATTACCCCAATCTGCCCGCACACGCTCTCGAACCGCCCACTCGTCGTGCCCGACGACGTAGAGATCGAACTGATTTTAAAGACGCCGCAGGAAGATGTCGCACTGACGCTCGACGGGCAGGTTGGCCTGCCGCTCGTCGTCGAAGACCGCGTCCTGATTCGCAAGAGCCGCACGAGTTTTAACTTGATACAGGCCGACTCGCGCAACTACTTTGAAGTGTTGCGCGGCAAACTACGCTGGGGGAGGTGAGGAAGGGATGAAGGATGAAAGATGAGGGGTGAATCGGCTTTGAGCGACCACTCGATGGTCGCTTTCACTCGAAGCTCGCTCATCCTTCATCGTTCATCCTTCATTCTTCACAAATTATGGTTGATGAACGGGACAGACGAGACGCGTCGAAGGAAGTCGTGCGGGCGGATGCCTACGAGCGAGAGCAGACGACCGACCTTGACGACAACACGCCCGACCGACCGCGCGGCATGGCTCTGCACACGCGTATCCTGATCGGGTTGCTGATCGGAGTCGTGGCCGGTGTCGCGGTCAACCGCGCGCTCGGCGGCGACGATGCGCGCGTCACATGGACGATCTCAAATATCACCGAGCCGATTGGACATCTCTTCCTGCGACTGTTGCTGATGGTCGTTATTCCACTCGTCTTTTCATCGCTCGTCGTCGGCGTCGCGGGCATCGGCGACATTCGCAAGCTGGGACGCGTCGGCCTCAAGTCGTTCGCCTATACGCTCGTCATCTCCGCCATCTCGGTCGTCATCGGCCTGACGATGGCAAATGTGATTAAACCCGGCAAGCGGATTGACGAAGCGACGGCGCGCGGGCTGCAACAACGCTACGGCTCGGACGCCGCGAAGAGCGTCGAGGCGACGAAAAAGACCGGGTCGAGCGATTCGGTGTTGATGCAGGTCGTCAAGACCATCGTGCCGTCGAATCCTCTGGCGTCGGTCGCGGGAATCAAGGCGGGCGAAGAGCGGCAGACGGACACGCCGGACATGTTGCACCTGATGTTCTTCGCCGTGCTGCTCGGCGTAGCGGCGACGCTCGTGCCCGTCGAGGTGTCGGCTCCGTTGCTGCGCGTGCTGCAAGCGTTGTTTGAAATCTCCGCGAAGATTATTGACATCATCATGAAGATCGCGCCGTTCGCCGTCGCGTGTCTGCTCTTCAACAATACGGCGCGCTTCGGACTCGACCTCTTGCAAGCGCTGGCGTGGTTCGTCCTGACCGTCCTCGGCGGACTCGCTCTACACATGTTCGGCGTCTATTCGCTCTCGGTCTATTTCCTTTCGCGCATCTCGCCACTGGAATTTTTCCGTCGCATCAAGACCGTCATGCTGACGGCCTTTTCGACCTCTTCATCGAACGCGACGCTCCCGACAGCCCTGCGCGTCTCGGAAGAGAATCTGGGCGTGCCGCGTGAAATCAATAGCTTCGTGCTGACGGTCGGGGCGACCGCCAATCAGAACGGGACGGCTCTCTATGAAGGCGTGACCGTGCTCTTTCTGGCGCAACTTGCAGGAATTGACCTGACGCTCACGCAACAGTTGGGCGTCGCTTACTTTGCGATTCTCGGCGGCATCGGCACGGCGGGCGTGCCGTCCGGTTCGATACCTTTCATCATCGTCATGCTCGTCAGCTACAACATCAATCCGGCGCTCATCGCCATCATTCTCGGAGTTGATCGTATCCTCGATATGTGCCGCACGACTCTGAATGTCGCGGGCGACATCACGGCGGCGACCTACGTGGCGCATTCCGAAGGATACGAACTTTTGAAGCCGCACGTGCCTGCGCTGGAGGCCGCCGGAATCGTCAGCGGCGCGCCGTCAAGCCATGACGTGTTAGATTAAAAGCGACGCTTTCTTAACGCTTTCAACTTCTTTTCGCGTATCTCTAAGGGCATTATGCCCTCGTTGATGGGCGGGATTCGGGTATTCGACCGTCCGCGCCGCTACGTTCGCAGATGATAGAAGGACACGCCGCAGATGATTTTCCCTCTCTATGACGACAACACCGGGCGCAGGACGACGCCCGTCGTCACTTATCTGTTCATCGCCATCAACATTCTCGTCTTCATTTTCTTGCAGGGCGGCGGCTCGAATGAGAAGTTTACTTACGCCTATTCGACCGTGCCGTATGAGATTGTGAACAACGAAGACGTGACCCGGCGCGTGACGATTGTTGACCCGCTGACCGATAAGCCGATCGGCGTCATCCAGCATCAGCCCATCGCAGGCTCCGTCTATCTCACGTTGTTGACCTCGATGTTTATGCATGGCGGGTGGATGCACCTGCTGGGCAACATGCTCTTTCTTTTTATTTTCGGCGACAACGTCGAAGACGACCTCGGCAAAGTGCGGTATTTCATCTTCTATCTGGTATGCGGATTCATCGCTTCGATGGCGCACGTATTGACGAACACTTCAGGCGTCAGCGCATTGATTCCGAGCCTCGGCGCGTCGGGCGCGATTTCGGGTGTGCTCGGCGCTTATCTGGTGATGCACCCGCGCCGGCGCGTGACGGTGCTCATGCTGCGGATGCTGACGCAAGTGCCGGGATGGGTGGCCGTCGGGCTGTGGTTCGTCTTCCAGTTAATTAACGGCCTCGGATTCCTCGGCGGCGGTTCGCAGGAAGGTGGCGGCGTCGCGTATGCCGCGCACGTCGGCGGCTTCATCGCCGGTCTGGTGCTCGTCAAACTCTTTGCCATCGGGCGCACGCGTGGCGGCGACGGGCAGACTGCAAACGCGTTCTGACGGCTGCCGGGCAGCGAGCAAATTTTTTCGGTGTGGTTCTAACAGGGGAGAAAAACAATGGCAGACAACGAGACGGTGATTTCAACGCTCAACAGTTTAATCGAGACGTGCAAGGACGGGCAGGACGGATTCCAGACCGCCGCCGATGGCGTCCGCAACAGCGATCTCAAGACACTCTTTCACACTTACGCACAGCAGCGCGCGGGGTTCGCGGGCGAACTTCAGAACGAGGTGCGACTGCTCGGCGGCGACCCGGAACAGACGGGCAGCGTCGCGGCCACACTGCATCGCGGCTGGATAAACATCAAATCGGCAGTGACGGGCGAAGACGAAGGCGCGGTCGTTTCAGAATGCGAGCGCGGCGAAGATGCGGCGGTCAGCAATTATCGCGCGGCGCTCGACGGCGGAAACCTGCCCGTCAACATTCACTCAATCGTCGAACGCCAGTTCACACAAATTCAGGAGGCGCATGGGCGCATTCGCACGCTGGAAAAAGCAACCGGCACGGGCGCTTGAGAAGCGCGCGCACACATCAGTTGAGGGGCGTGCGTTTCGTCTGCCCCTCTCAAATAAGCGGTTTTAAGTTTCAAACAAAGGGAGACATGATGAAGAAGATTTCAGTGTTAGCAGGCTTGGCAGCCTTCGCAATTTTCGGCGCGCTGGTCGCCATCTCGACGGCGCGTGAAAGCCAGAATACCAACTCGAACATGAATTCAAACTCGAACATGAGCCAGAACGGAAACATGAATTCCAACATGGGCGGTTCGATGATGCTCAGTTCGATGGACAAAAAGTTTGCGATGACGGCGGCACAGGGCGGCATGGCTGAAGTCGCCATGGCGCGCGTCGCTTTAGAGCGCGCGTCGAGCGACGATGTTAAGCAGTACGCGCAAAAGATGATTGACGATCACACGAAGGCCAATGAAGAATTGATGCAACTGGCTTCGTCGAAGGGACTCAGCTTGCCGACCGCGCCGGACGCTAAGCATGAAGCGATGATGCAGAAAATGATGAAGCTCTCAGGCGCGAACTTCGACCGCGAGTATGTGAAGATGGCGGGCGTCAAAGATCATGAGAACATGGCAAAGCTTTTCATGGACGAGCAGATGAAAGGCAAGGATGCCGACATCAAAGGCTTCGCATCGAAGACGCTCCCGACGGTGCAGATGCATCTCAGCATGGCGCGCGACATGATGTCGAAGATGATGGGCATGATGAAGAATGACAAAACGTCAGGGACGAAGATGTAGCTGCCGCCGGGGCAGCTATTGTTTTGCAAGCGACCGGGTGACAAGTTCGACGCCCGCCCGTCGCAGTTGAGAATTCCGGCTCGCAACCTACAGGGTCGGCTGAAGGACGGTTTAATCGCTTCGGGATTAGCCGTCCTTTCTCTTTCAGTCCGCTCGTGGTTGCCGCATGTTGTCCGGCTCAGGTAAGATTCAGGTGTTATCAATCAAGGAGTAATGAAGAAAAAATGGCCGTCACTGAAACCCCTCTGCCGCCCGTTAACCAGCAGGAGTTGAATATCTGCCCGACGCCGCGCGAGGAAATGAATCTCTATCCGTTAGACACTTTCCCATACGAATTCGTCGGGCGAGAGGTCCGCATTTCCTTCGAGATGCCGGAGTTTACAGCCGTCTGCCCGTTCTCGGACTTTCCGGATTTCGCGACCATCAAACTCGAATACGTGCCCAATGAACGCTGCATCGAGTTGAAAAGCCTGAAGCTTTACATCAATTCGTTTCGCAACATCAAAATCTTTCACGAACACGTGATCAACGTCATCCTCGAAGATTTCATCGCGGCGTGCGACCCCCTCGCCGTCGAGCTTGAAGGCGACTTTCATGTGCGCGGCAACATCAAGACGGTGGTGCGCGCAAGCTACAAAAAAAGTGATCAGTAGTTCAGTCATCAGTATTTTTATGACCGCAGGACTTATCACCATCGTCTTCGCCCTCGTGGGGTTCGCCGTCTTTTTCTTCATCGTCAAGCGGATGGTACGGATGGCCGTGCGGTTGGCGTTGGTCGGCGCGATTTTGTTCGCGCTGCTGGTCGGGGCTATCGCGTGGTGGTGGTATGCGCCGCTGGGCGACGGCTCTGCTGTGCCGAACGGAAATCGCCAGCCCGCCACTTCGCGCCCCGCGCGCCAGAAATAGAGACGGCGGCACACAGACATGCATGGGTGACACGGACACCGACGCGGCTGACCAGTTTGACGAGCGCATCCAGACCGGAAGGCTAGACGAGGCGACGCCCGGCCTCTGGCAGCGTTACCGTCGGCTTCCGCGTAACGTCTTCGTCATCAGCCTCGTCAGTCTGCTCAACGATGCTTCGAGTGAAATCATCTACCCGCTCCTGCCGCTGTTCCTGACCAGCCTGCTCGGCGCTTCGCCATCCGCCGCCGCCGTCATCGGGCGCATCGAGGGCGCGGCTGAATCCGTCTCAAGTATTCTTAAACTCTGCGCCGGATATTTCAGCGACCGGCGCGGGCGGCGCAAAGGTCTGGTGGTCTCGGGCTACGCGCTGGCGGGCATGATGCGACCGCTGCTTGCGTTTGCCACTTCATGGCAGCAGGTCTTCGCCATCCGCTTGACTGACCGCGTGGGTAAGGGCATTCGCAGCGCGCCGCGCGACGCGATGATTGCCGACGCCGCCGAGCCGCACGAGCGCGGCTTGGCTTTCGGCTTTCACCGCGCGATGGATCACGCGGGGGCAGTCATCGGGCCTCTGCTCGGTTATGCGATTCTTTATTTCATCGCGGCGAATCGCAATCAGCTGACGGCGGCAGATTACAAGACCGTCTTCCTGCTCGCTTCGATTCCGGCGCTCGCCGCCGTCCTCGTCGCCGCGCTGGTCGTGCGCGAGACACGCCGCCACGAAGACCGCTCCGACCTCGCGGAGACGCCGTCCCAACCGGCTCCGCCCAAACTTTCATGGCGCGGCTTCGATAGCAACTTCAAACGCTTTCTGCTGCTCGTCGCTCTCTTCACGCTCTCGAATTCCTCGGACGCCTTTCTGCTGCTGCGCGCGCAGGATGCCGGAATCTCAGCGGTGACCATTCCGCTACTGTGGGCGGCCTTGCATGTCAGCAAAGTTGTCAGCTCGCTCGTCGGTGGAAATCTCTCGGATCGCGTCGGGCGCAAACGCTTGATTGCGGCGGGCTGGATTCTCTATGCGGCGGTTTATGCGGGGTTCGCTTTCGTCTCGTCGGCGCTCGGAACGTGGGGGCTGTTTCTGCTCTACGGGGTTTATTTCGGTCTCGCCGAAGGAGCGGAGAAAGCTCTCGTCGCCGATCTCGTCCGTCCCGAACAGAGGGGCACGGCGTTCGGTCTTTATAATTTGGCTTTTAGTGTGACGGTGCTGCCCGCCTCGCTTTTGATGGGTGAACTGTGGCAATGGTACGGCGCGCGGTTCGCTTTTCTCGCCAGCGCAAGCGTCGGCGCAATCTCCGCGTTGCTGCTCATCTCAATTGTTCGTAACGCTCCTGAGAGCCACGCGGCGCAGACTTCTTGAGACGGCTTCTCGCGCCCGTCCTGATTGCGGTTGACAGTTTCGGCGAGTGCAAGGTATACGTGCTGTTGCCGGGTGTTTGACTGGCTGGCTTTCCTTTCGGCGAGTTCGCTTCTTTCCCAGCATGTATCAGCCAACCTGATGTGAGCGACAGTCCTTCGGCTCGCGTTCGCCCTTCAACGAACGCGTGCCCACACTTGCCTCAACTTGTGCTCCCGGCCAATGTTTACGGAGGTTTGAGAAAGCTTTATGCCTTACGAGTACGACCTCTTCATCAGCTACGCGCACATTGACGACCTCAGCCCCTACGGCAGCGAAAAGGGTTGGATAGACCTTCTCTACGAGCGCCTCAAGGTTCTGGTCGAGCAGCGACTCGGCTACGAGCCGAAAATCTGGCGCGACGACCACAGCCTGCAAGGCAACGACGAATTGACAGGAGCTATCGGCGACGGCGTGACGCGCTCGCTCCTGCTCGTCCCCGTCATCTCTCCGCGCTACGTCCAGTCAGACTGGTGCAACCGGGAGATGGAAACATTCCACGCGAGCGAGCCGCCGCCCGTGGCCGCCGGGCCGGGCTACCGCTCGCGCATCTTCAAGGTCGTCAAGACCCCCTTGCCCGAACATTTGAAAATGCAAGAGCCGGGCCACATCAGAAATCTTATCGGCTACCCGTTCTACGGGGAGGATGAATCGAGCGGCTTGATGTACGAGTTCAGCCCAGACCCTTCGGACAAGCAGTACTGGAAGATGCTCAACCGGCTCGTGTCGGACATCACGAGAACGCTCATCGAGTTGAAACACTCGCCCGGAGCGCAAGTGCCGCCAGTGTCGGGCAGCAACGTCACCCCCGCTGCCGCTCCGCCCCCGGTCGCTGCGCCCGCCTTGACGCCAGTCGCCTCTGCCGCGCCCGTTTCGACCGCGCCCACAACGGTTGCGCCCGAAGGCGCAGGCGTCGCGAAAGTCGTCTATCTCGCCGAGACGACATCCGATCTGACGAAGGAACGCGAGCTTGTGCGCGACGAACTGCAACAGCGCGGCTATGTCGTGCTGCCGGAACAGAAACTCCCGCTCGAAGAGGTGAAGCAGACCGAGGAGGCCGTGCGCGCCGCCCTCACGCGCAGTGCGATGTCCGTCCATCTCGTCGGCACGCGTTACGGCTCGACGCCCGAAGACGACGCGCGCTCCGTCGTCCGCATACAGGAGAAACTGTCCGCCGAGCGCGCCGAGGCCGACCCGTCCCTCCTGCGTCTGCTCTGGCTGCCGCCGGGACTGATGACACCGGCCTTGGAAATCAACGACGAGCGCCAGAAGTCTTTCGTCACGGAACTCCAGAACCGACTGACGACGGGCGTCGAGCTTTTGCAGACGAGCGTCGAAGAACTAAAAACGCGCATCGTCGAAAAGCTCGACCCTCCCACGAAATCCGCCGCACGCAATGCGCGCCGCTCGAAACTCAAGCAGATTTATCTCATCTGCGAGAACCGCGACCGGAGTTTCGTGCGGCCTATCAAGGAATATCTCTTCAAACAGAACTTGGAGGTTATCACGTGGCTTGACGGCGGCGTCGTTGACGATCTCATGGAGTATCACCGCAAGAATCTTAAAGAGTGCGATGCCGCGCTCATCTACTTCGGCTGTGGCGACGAGCCGTGGGTGCGCAAGAATCTCGAAGACCTTGAGAAGGCTTACGGGTACGGGCGCGAGGACGACTGGTGCGCCAGCGCCGTCTATGTCGGCTTGCCGCCGAACGAGCAGAAGGAGGACTTCCTGACGCACTTGGTTCCCTACGTCATACGCAACTTCGAGTCATTCGACCCCAACGACCTGCGCGACTTCGTCAGCGCCGTGCAGTCCGCCGAAGGAGGTCACTGATGGCTGAGACGAAAAGCTTCACGAATCCCTTTCCCGGCCTCCGCCCCTTCGAGACGGACGAGTATCGCCTCTTCTTCGGGCGCGAGGGACAGTCGGACGCGCTCATCACGCGGCTCCAACGCTCGCGCCTGCTCGCCGTCGTCGGCACTTCGGGTAGCGGCAAATCTTCGCTCGTCCGCGCAGGCATGCTGCCCGCCTTGCGCGGCGGAATGATGAGCGGGGCTGGCTCCGGCTGGCGCATCTCCATCATGCGACCGGGGAGCGACCCCTTCTGTAACCTCGCGCACACGCTCGCCGCAAAAGACGTGCTGCCGGAAGCGGGCGGCGGCCTACCCCCCGCCGAGGCCGAAGCCGTCATCGAGGCGACGCTCAGGAGCGGCTCGCTCGGCCTCGTCAACGCCGCGCGGCAGGCGCGGCTCGGCGAACACGAAAAGCTCCTCGTCGTCGTAGATCAATTCGAGGAATTGTTCCGCTTCCGCGCGGCGCGCGCGCCGTCGAGCACGGGCGACGAGGCAGCGGCCTTCGTCAAACTCCTGCTCGAAGCCGCGCGGCAGCGTGAACTGTCTCTCTATATCGTGCTGACGATGCGCTCGGACTTTCTCGGCGACTGCGCGCAGTTCCAAGGGCTACCGGAGGCCATCAACGACGGCCAGTACCTCATCCCGCGTATGACGCGTGACGAGCGGCGCATGGCGATCACAGGCCCGGTCGGCGTCACGCGTGGCAAGATGACCGAGCCGCTCGTCAACCGCCTCTTGAATGACGTGGGCGACAACCCCGACCAACTCCCCATTCTCCAGCACGCGCTCATGCGTACTTGGGAATACTGGGCTGCGCATCGCCGCGACCGTGAGCCTTTGGGTCTCGAACATTACGAGGCCATCGGCACCATGTCGGACGCGCTCTCGCGCCACGCCGACGAGGCTTGGGACGAACTGCCGGACGAGCGTCGCCGCCGCATCGCCGAACTGGTCTTCAGGGCGCTCACCGAGCGCGGCACGGACAATCGAGAGATTCGTCGCCCGACGAGGTTGCAAGAGCTTTGCGAAATCGCCGAAGCGTCGGAGGCGGAGGTCGTCGCCGTCATTGACATCTTCCGCCGCGAGGGGCGCTCGTTCCTGATGCCGCCCGCCGAAACTGAACTCGACGGCGAGACGGTGATTGATATTTCTCACGAGAGCCTGATTCGCAACTGGCAACGTCTGAAAGTGTGGGTCAACGAAGAAGCGAACTCGGCGCGCATCTATCGCCGCCTCGCCGAAGCCGCGGTGGACTATCGAGAGGGCGCGGGCGGGTTGCTGGATGACGCGACCTTGCGATGGGTGCTCAAGTGGCGCGAGAGCCACAGCCCGAACCGTGCGTGGGGCGAGCAATACCACGCGGGATTCGACACCGCCATGGCCTTTCTCGAAGAGAGCCGCGCGCAACGCGACGCGCAAATCGCCGCCGCCGACCGCCAGCGCGAAGAACAAGCCGCGCGCGAGCGGCGCGAGTTGGAGCAGGCGCAAGCCTTCGCCGCCGCGCAGGCCAAATCCGCGAGCCGCCTGCGCCGCATGATATACGCGGTTCTTATCATGTTTCTGCTCGCGCTCAGCGGCACGGGTTTCGCCGTCATTGCGATGAAGGAGGCGAACGACAGCGCCGGAAAGGAGCGTGTGGCCGCCGAAGATGCGCTGAAAGCGAGAATTGAAGTTGAGAAGAAGAACGACGAGATTGCCAAAGGATTAGCGAGCGAAAAACAGGCGAGGCTCGATGCCGAGGAAGCAAGGAAGAAAGCCGAGGCGGCCAGCGTCGAAGCCGGCAAGCAGGAAACTCTCGCCAGAGAGGCGTCCGCGCGCGCGCTCGCTTCCGAGCAGACGGCGCGCAACGCCCTGCGCGATGCCCAGAGGGATCGCGCGCTCGCCCAGAGCGAAGCCGCACGCGCCAACAAAGAGGTCAAAAACGACCACCGCAACCGCGACGCACTGGCGACCTTCTACAGAGGAGACATGGAAGGCGCGCTCAACCAGTTCGCCGCTCTTTACGGCGATTACCGACGGGAGAATGACTTACGAAAGATGGCATGGGCGCTCACCTATCTCGGAGCGTCGCAGCGCAGGAGCGGCCTCTGGCAATCGAGCGAAGCCTCTTACCAAAAGGCGTCAGCAACTCAGGAGAAGTTGATTGCCGGGAACAAACTCGACAAGGATGATCCCGAACGAGTCCAAACCATCGGCGGGCTGGCGCAACTCTACAGTGACCGTGGAAATTACAAGGCCGCCGAACCGTTCTTTGTACAGGTACACCAGCTTAATCACAGCAGGCACGGAGACAAGCACCCGGAAGTTGCTGCCAGTCTCGAAAATCTCGCGCTGAACTACAGCAATCAAGGTAACCTTGCGGAAGCGGAGAAGTATTACAAGCAAGCTCTGGATATTAGACGCGCAAACCCCGACAGCCCCGATCTCATCGGCGCGCTCAACAAGGTCGCAGAGTTTTACGCCAACAATCCGTCTAAAACTGACGACGCGCTCGCGCTCTATAAAGAGGTGTTGAGGATTCACCAGAAACAGCTTGAGCCTGACGACCCCAACATCGCCGAAGCCCTCCTTAATATCGCGCGTGTCTACGACGACCATGACGAGGGGGCCAAAGCCGGAAAGCTCTACGCACTGGCGCGCAAGATTCGCCAGAAGACGCCATATAACGCCACTTCCGCGCAAGCCGTCTCTTACATGAGCGAACTGGCACGGCTCTACGCCGCCATCAAAGCCTACCCGCAAGCCGGTAACCTCTACGAGATGGCTTTGGATGTTCAAAAAAAGTTAGATATGGAAAGCTACATGGCCTTCCGCCTGCTCGGCGACATGGCAAACTACTATGACGCGGTCAACGAACCCGACAAAGCGGAGGCGGCCTTCAAACAGGCGTTGGAGATTATCGCTACCAAGTCTCATGACGACTTGCAGGCGCAGAGCGAGTTTAAAGTCACACGCGATCTCGCCGGGTTTTACTATGACCGCAAAAACTACGTGCAGGCCGAAGCGTTCTACAATCGTTCTCTCGCGCAGATTGAGAAGATTGTTGAGGACAAGTCGAAGGCCGGGACGACAGGCAAGTCGGACGCGAAACGACTCGATAACCTGAGCCAGACGGCGGAGATTCTCGACAAGCTGGCGAACATTCGTCGCACCCGAAAGGAATATGCGGAAGCGGCGTCGCTTGATAATCGCGCTCTCGAACTACGCACCAATCTACTGCACAAGGATGAAGAGATTAGCTATTACAACATAGCTGAAAATTTCATGGCGCAGGGTCAGAAAAAAGAGGCCGCAGAGTTTTATCAAAAGTCTATTGATACTGCGGGGCCTAAGCTCAGAGTTGCCGAGCCGGTTAAATACGACGAAACGACCGCCGCCGTACACTTCGAGGCGCTCAATTCTCTGACGCAACTTTATGCCGAGCAAGAGCGATTCGATGATCTGCTACTGCTCTTCAAGCGTCAATCCGACATTGTCTACAAACTGCTCTATGATAATCCCAAGCCCAATCCACGTGAGCCTTACGCGCAGTTGATTGCGTGGCTTGAACAGTGCGCCCCGCTGCTGCGGAAAACGAATCACGCGGCAGAAGCGAAGGAAGCCGCGTCGGCAGCGCAAACGGCGCGTGACAAGCTCAAAGATCACGAGCAGCCGATTATTCTTGAAGACGAAAAGACGCCGTGAGAGCGAAGGACATGTGACAAGCGCGCCTCCGCCCGTCGAAGCGCAAAGGGCTGGCGGCGCGCAGGTATTTGTCGAAACATTCTGCGCCCGCCCGCGCTCGTGATGTGACAAGCGGCGAACTTCCGTGCCATCATCTGTCCTCTTTCTGAAAAGCTTCATCTCGATAGGCACTTAAAAATTCGATGGACGAAATTGATTACCGCTTAGTCAACACGCCTCAAGAACTGCACGCCGCCTGCGAGGAATTATCGCAGCACGCGGCTATCGGTTTCGACTCTGAAACAACTTCACTCGACCCATACGCCGGGCACATGCGGCTCGTACAATTAGCCGCGCCCGACGGCGTTCGCATCATTGACCTCAATCGCTTCACGATGGACGCCGACCCGACAAAAGTCGAGACGCTCGCGCCGCTGCGTCAACTGCTCGCCGCCGCGCGCCCGGTCAAGGTGGCGCACAACGCGAAGTTCGACGCGAAGTGGGCGTGTCATCAACTGGGCGTCGAACTCGGCGGCGTCTTCGACACGCTGCTGGCGAGCCAACTGGTCTCGGCGGGCGAGACGGAAGACCGCCACAGCCTCGCCGTCGTCGCGCAGCGTTTCCTGAATGAGACTGTGGACAAGTCGGAACAGTTGAGCGATTGGAGCGGCGAACTCTCTCACGCGCAAATCGAATATGCCGCGCGCGATGCTGCCATCATGCTTCCCCTGCGCGAGAAGATGATCGAACGCCTGCGCGCGAGCGACCTTGTGCGCTGTGCCGCGCTCGAATTTGAATGCGTGCTGCCCATCTCGGCCATCGAACTGACGGGCATCTATCTGGATGCCGCGCGCTGGCGCGAGCAGTTGGCGATTGTCGAAAAACGACGCGCCATCCTCGCCGAAGAGTTGCAAGTGTTGCTCGCCGAAGAGTCGCCCCAGCAATCCTTCTTCGGCCCGACGCGCATGGACATCAATATTGATTCGCACGTCCAGTTGACCAAGGCGCTCCAGCGGCGCGGCATCGAACTGCCCGACGGGACGCGCAACTGGAAGTTGCAACCGCTCGCCGACAAGCATCACGAAATCAAAGTCCTGCTCGAATACCGCACCGTGCAGAAGGCGCTGACGAGCTACGGCGAAAACATCCTCAAAGAAATCAATCCGGTGACGGGGCGCGTCCACGCCAACTTTCATCAAATCGGCGCGCCGACCGGACGCATGGCCTGTACCTCGCCGAACATCCAACAAGTGCCGCACGCGTTCGAGTACCGGCGCTGCTTCCGCGCGCCCGAAGGCCGCAAACTCATCATCAGCGATTACAGTCAAATAGAACTGCGTATCCTCGCAGACTACACGGGCGATAAAGGCTTCGTGGATGCCTTTAACTCCGGTGCTGACCTCCATCGTGTGACCGCCGCGCAGGTCTTCAACGTGCCGCTCGAAGCGGTGACGAAAGAGCAGCGCGACTTTGCCAAACGGCTCAACTTCGGAGTGGTCTACGGCATCGGCGCGAAGCGCTTCGCGATGCTCACGGGACTTTCCGAGACGGAGGCCGAAGACCTCCTGCGCCGCTACTTCTCAACCTACCGCGAATTGGATAAGTGGCTGCGCGAAGCCGCACAGATGGCTGTCAGAGACCGTGTCGCGCCGCGCACCATGGCGGGGCGGCTCGCGCGCTTCAACTTCGACCCCAACGACAAACAGGCCGCCTCTGCCGCACAGCGCAACGGCAAAAACTCGCCCATTCAGGGTTCGAGCGCAGACATTCTCAAACGCGCTCTGCGGTTGTTGCACGATAAGTTGAAAGACGGGACGGCGCGAATCGTCAATATCGTGCACGACGAGATTGTCGTCGAAGCCGACGCGGACGAAGCCGAGACGGTGGCGAAGACAGTCGAAGCAGCGATGTGCATAGCGGGCGAGGAGTTCGTTAAGAAAGTGCCCGTCAAAGTCGAGTCGCAGATTGCGGATGAGTGGGTCAAGTAGGGCTTGTGCGCGGAAGGTTGAACGTCGGCGGGTAGTCCCTCAAGAAATTGATAAGCCGTCTTCCTTTGCTTTCTGCTTTCTTCGCGGGGTTGGGGGGGGCCACACACAAAAAATTTATGAGAGTGGGGGGCCCCCCCCGCGCGCGTGGCGGTACCGGCCGCTGCTGGCC
>CAXTRQ010000086.1:0-6808 GCA_964246705.1 uncultured Pyrinomonadaceae bacterium | reverse complement strand
GACGTTGGAGACGCCAAGCCGCGAAGAAGCATAAAAGTTGAGCGACTGAAGATTCGAGGTTTTATATCTTCAATCCGTCTGCTCTGGCGAGATTAGTGCTATCGGTCGGGATTTTCCTGCGATGCTGGAATTTTGCTGAGCCGCTCGACGCTCTTTCTAATGGCGGCGCTCAGTTCGATGATGGACTTGAGGTCATGGCTCGCTTTGGTCGAAAGCTTCGTGTCGAGCACATCGGTTTTTTGAAAGAGGGGGTTGTTGACAAAGCTCATGATCGAGTTGTCGAGCAGCAGGAGCGATTTCCTGAGCGCCTTGTCGTCCTGCTGTGCGGGCAGCTTTCCTATCTGCTCGTCGTCGTCCGGCTCCGGCAGCATGAGATTAATCTTCAGACGACGGGCGCGCTTTCTTATCTCGTCGGTCGTGTCGAGAATGATTTTGTAATCGTGCGTGTCGGCGACGAAGACCGCGCGCATCATCTCGTTGTTGACGACCTGCATGTGCGCGAAGTCCTCCTTAATCTGCGGCAGCAGCGAGATGCGCTGTTTCTCAAACTGTTTATTGATCTGTTCTGTCATGTGCTCGCGCGACCAATCCCGCAGAGCATTCTCGTTGACGCGCCCGCGCGGGTTCGACGCCGGACGGTTTCTCTGCGCCTCGGCGGGCGTCGCCGTCAACAGTTGCAGGCAGACACAGACGGCGAAGGTGAGCATGAAATGCCGCGCCGTCACTTGCGCATGTGGGATGAGCATTATATTAATCCTCCGAAGCTTGAATCAGTTGATGCGGGAACGCTTGTCGGTCTGATGGAGACGCTTGCACGTTATGTGCGCTCTTCGTACTACTCTCGGAGGGGGACTGTCAAGAAAAACAGTTCATTAAAAAGCCATAGACGCCAGCAGGCGAGCCTCTTCGGAAGAGACTCGCCTGCCGTGTTTTATCGCCCGCCGTCATGGGACATGTTGAAGCGGGGCGCGTGTTATTGCTCGCAGAAATTTCGGAAGCAATGAACGACACCGGCATTGAATTGATCGGAGCAACGGACATCGTCGAGGGCGTGAATGGCGACACAATGCTCATACTGCTGATTGTTTCTGATATTGCATTGATCACACTTCTCTTGCAGAGTTTTCCCGTCGGCTTTGACCGTCTGAACGGTGAAGGACTGGAGGAAGATGAGCGCCAGCGCGAAGACTAGTGCTGCAAAAAGGTAAGCGAAAGATCTTCTCATCATTGTCTCCTTACTAGTTTGAATGTAGCGAGGGATTCGTTGAGGTGGAACGTACCGATCATCCCTCCCACTAAAAGTAGTGATTATCTTCTGCCTCTGGTTGGACTCGGACTCTTGACGAGGGAGCGCGACAATATGACGACTGGCGGCGGAGAGTCAATACTTGAGATGTGACGGAAGCCGTCGTGCGCGAGTTCGGCCAATAATATGCGCCTGCTTGACAGCCATGCTGTGCTCCCCTAGTCTTAAAGTTTGCAGAGGCCGTAAAAGTTTGTGCCTCTCCTACCATGTGAATCTTGGATAATCAGCAAAAAAAAAGGTATGATCAAAGAGGAAATCAAAAAGCTTATTTCGCAGCGAGACGCACAGATCGGCGTTATCGGTCTGGGTTACGTCGGCCTTCCGCTGGCAGTCGAGTTCGCGCACAAGGGTTTTCGTGCGACGGGCTTTGAAGTGGATGCCGCGAAGGCAGAGTCCATCAATCGCGGCGAGTCTTATATCGGCGACGTGCATTCGTCTGCCGTCAAAGAGATGGTGACAGCCGAGCGGCTGCGCGCGACGACCGATTTCGATCATCTCTCGACGTGCGATGTTATCGTCATCTGCGTGCCGACTCCGCTCAGAAAAACGAAAGAGCCTGACATCTCCTATATCCTCGCGGCGGCCACAGAAATTCAGACGCGTCTCAGGCGCGGACAACTCGTCGTCCTCGAATCAACGACCTATCCGGGCACGACCGACGAAGTGCTGCTCCCGATGTTCGAGGAGCGAAGCATGAAACTCGACGAAGATTTTCTCCTCGCCTTCTCGCCCGAACGCGTCGACCCGGGCAACCCGCAGTTTCAGACGCACAACATTCCGAAAGTCGTCGGCGGCTGCACAGACGATTCGACAGAAGTGGCGGCGGCTCTCTACGGCCAGATCGTCAACGACGTTCATGCCGTCAGCAGCGCGCGCGTCGCCGAAGCGGCAAAGCTTTTAGAGAACACCTTTCGCGCGGTCAACATCGGCATGGCGAACGAGATGGCGCGGCTCTGTTACGCTCTGAACATTGACACCTGGGAAGTGATTCGCGCGGCGGCGACGAAGCCCTTCGGCTTTATGCCCTTCTATCCCGGCCCCGGCATCGGCGGCCACTGCATCCCGCTCGACCCCCACTATCTTTCATGGAAAGCGCGCCAGCATGGATTCGATTCGCGCTTCATCGGGCTGGCTGAAGAGGTCAATTCGAGGATGCCCGAACACGTCGTCCAACTCGTCTCCGACGGATTGAACGACGACCGGAAAGCTCTCAACGGCGCGCGCCTGCTCGTCCTCGGCGTCGCCTACAAAAAAGACATCAACGACATGCGCGAGAGTCCCGCGCTCTCGATTATTGACCTGCTGCGAAAGAAGGGCGCGGACGTGCGCTATCACGACCCGTTCGTCTCCGAGGTCAGCTTCGACGACGCGCACACGGTCGGCGGCGGCGAGCCGCTCCACTCCGTCGCCCTCTCGGATGAAGAACTGAAAGCCTCGGACTGCGTTGTTATCGTCACAGACCACAGCGGCGTCGACTACCAACGCACCTGCGCGCTCTCGACGCTCATCATAGACACGCGCAACGCCCTCAATGGCGACCTCCGTAAGAAAAGCTGCGCGCGCATCATCAGACTGTAAGCTGCCTTCAGCGCGCTGGGACAGCGAGGCGAGTAAGGAAACAAGATGAGCATTAAAGGTATTCAATTTGCGACTGACACGGACGGACAGAAGGTCGCCGCCATGTTAGCCCTACAGGGCGGGGAGAAGTCTGGGAAAACATCTACGACAACATGTTCGCAGATGAGCGTGCTGGCGAACCAAGTTTGTCTCTTGAGGATGTTGAAGCTGAATTATGTAGTAGATGATGCGAATCGTGTGATTGAAGTAATAGCTGTAAGACAGCGCAATAAAGCTTACGAATAGTGCTTAAAGTCATCAACGTTGTCGGAGCGCGGCCAAACTTTATGAAGGTCGCGCCGATTGTCGAGGCGATGCGGCGGCGTGAAGCGCAGTTCACGCCGCTCGTCGTGCATACGGGGCAACATTACGACGCGCAGATGTCGGATGCCTTTTTTCGCGACCTCGGACTGCCTGAGCCGGATGTCTATCTCGGCGTCGGTTCTGCGAGCCACGCGCAGCAGACGGCGATGGTGATGCAACTATTCGAGCCGGTCGTGCTGCGTGAGAAGCCGGACTGGGTGCTGGTCGTCGGCGACGTTAATTCGACGCTCGCTGGTGCGCTCGTCTGTTCCAAGCTGCTCGTGCCCGTCGCGCACGTCGAGGCGGGTCTTCGTAGCCGCGACCGCACGATGCCCGAAGAGATTAACCGCCTGCTCACAGATCAAATCGCAGACCTTTTGCTGACGCCTACGCTCGACGCCGGGGCGAACCTGCGCGCCGAAGGCATCCATGGCGCGCGTATCCGTTTCGTCGGGAACGTGATGATTGATTCGCTCTTCAAACAACTGGAGCGTGCCGCCCGGTCAACCATCCGCGAGGATTTGGGAGTAGCGGGACAGGACTACGCGGTGCTGACGCTGCATCGTCCTTCAAATGTTGACGATTCGTTGGCGCTCGCGCGTATCCTCTCCGCCCTCGCGGAGATCGGCAGAAGGCTTCCGGTCATCTTTGCGGTTCATCCGCGCACGCGCCGCAATCTCGCGGAGTTCGGTTTCGCGGAAGATATCGAACGCGAAGGAAAATTGCGTCTCATCGAGCCGCTCGGCTATCTCGATTTCCTGCGACTCTATAGCGGCGCGCGGCTCGTGCTCACGGACTCAGGCGGTATTCAGGAAGAGACGACCGCGCTCGGCATTCCATGTCTCACGCTGCGCGAAAACACCGAGCGACCCATCACCGTCGAGATGGGAACAAACACCCTCGTCGGCACAGACGCGCGCAGAATCATCAGCGCCGCCACGTCCGCGCTCGACGCATCGCGCAACAGCGAACCCGCGCGCATCCCTCCGCTCTGGGATGGTCATACCGCCGAACGTATCCTTGATGAAATGCTGAACTATGAACGCGGAACGGTGAACTGAAAACAGAAAAGCTGTTGTCTTCAGTTCATCGCCCCGCGTTGCGGCGTTCATCGTTTTTCTTATGACTTTGCTTCACAAAATCAAACGGGCGGTGCGCGGGGATGTGAAGTGGCGCACGCTGCTACTGGAAGTTGGACGGCGTGGCCGCGTGGGGTTAGTGCACAGGCGCGAGCGCGCGATGCTGGCGCGGAGTGCGGGCGGAGACGAGACGGCGCGTCTGAGCGGGGAGTTCGCGCAGATGACGGCGACCGGGTTGCTCGCTTATTTCCGCACGCGCCCGCGCCCCGCGTTTCTGCCCGGATTCAACCTCCCGCCGGAAGAACTCGCGCGCCGCCAGCAGCAGTTCTTTCCGGCTGAAACAGCGCACTTGATTGAACAGGCGCAACGCATCTCGGAGGAACACGCGTGGCCTCTGCTCGGCTACGGCGTCCGGAATTTCGGCGCGGAGATTGACTGGCGGCGTGACCCGCTCTCCGGCGTGCGTTGGCCGCTCGAATATCACTGCGACGTGAATCTGTTTCGCGGCGACGGCTCCGACGCGCGCGTTGTCTGGGAATTGAATCGTCTCTCTCATCTCAACGCGCTGGGGCGTGCCTACGCCGTCAACGGCGACGAGCGATTCGCGGCGGAATTTTTCTCGCAGGTGGAAAGCTGGCGCGAGCAGAATCCTCTGGGGCGCGGCGTCAACTGGAACTGCGCGATGGAAGCGGCGTTGCGCTCGATAAATTTGCTGGCCGCTTTTCAACTCTTTCGACGCTCGCCGCAGTTGAACGAAGCGCGGCTCTCGATGATGCTCGCAATCTTTGACGAGCACGGCGCGCACATCATTCGCAATCTGGAATTTTCGCATCTCGTGACGAGCAATCATTATCTCTCGGATGTCGCGGGGTTGCTGTGGCTCGGCGTCTGTCTGCCTGAGTTGGCGGCGGCTGAGAAGTGGCGCGAACTGGCATTGCGCGAACTATTGGCAGAGATGGACAAGCAGGTTTTTGAAGACGGCGCAGACGCGGAGGCTTCGACCGGCTATCATCGTCTCGTGCTGGAGCTTTTTCTCTACTCTTTTATCCTGTGTCGCGCCAACGAAATTGAGATTGACGAGAGATACTGGCAAAAGCTGCGCGCAATGCTCGACTACATGCACGCATACCTGCGCCCCGACGGGCGCGCTCCGCTCGTCGGCGATACGGACAGCGGTCAAATACTGCCCATCAAGCGCCACGCGGCGGACGAACATGCTTACGTGCTCGCCATCGGCGCGGCGCTCTTCAGAGAGCCGCGCTGGAAATTCTCCGGCGAATTATTTGGGGGTACACGCGCGGAGTTTGATGCGCCCGTCGAGTTGCTCTGGATGCTCGGCGGCGACGGACTCGACGCTTATCAAAAGCTACGCAACGAAACCGCGCCCGCTCCGGCCTCGCGCGCCTTCCGTGAAGCGGGAACATACATCAT
Organism: uncultured Pyrinomonadaceae bacterium; assembly: GCA_964246705.1. Taxonomy (GTDB): domain Bacteria; phylum Acidobacteriota; class Blastocatellia; order Pyrinomonadales; family Pyrinomonadaceae; genus DASZCR01. The sequence goes on along the minus strand of CAXTRQ010000086.1, from coordinate 1,072 downwards.
GCGCGAGGGAGACCTCTACCTGTTCTTCAACGCGAGCGGCGCAGGACTCTCCGGGCGCGGCTCGCACGGGCACAACGACGCTTTGAGCATCGAAGTCGCCGCCTGCGGGGCAATCTTCATCGCAGACCCCGCGACATACATCTACGTCGGAGATTTGCGCGCGCGCCAACAGTTTCGCTCGACCGCTTATCATTCGACCGTCGAAGTTGATGGCGCGGAGCAGAACACCATTGACGAGCAGACGCCTTTTGTCATCGGCGATGAAGCTCGCCCGCGCGTCCTTCGGTGGGAGAGCAACGCCGTGCGCGATGTGGTTTCCGCCGAGCATTATGGCTACCGTCGGCTCGCGGGCGGAGCGGTGACGCATCGTCGCGCGGTGACATTTGAAAAGCGCGCCCGCTTCTGGCTCGTCGAAGACACGCTCGCGGGCGCGGGCGCACACATCTGCCGTTTTCTTTTTCACTTCGCGCCGGGCACAGACCTGCGCCTGCGCGCTGATAAAATCGTCGAGGTCTGCGATAAGATGACGGGCGCACGCCTGCTCGTCTCTCCGCTCGATGTGAAAGAAGCGGCGACGATTGAGGCGCGCTGGAGTTCGCGCGACTACGGGTCGAAGATTCAGTCACAGGCCGCTTGCTGGACGGTGCGCGCCCACGCGCCGCTCGTCGCACGTTGGGCGCTCGTGCCTGTCTGCGCCGGTGAGGACGCGGAGGCACGCTTGGAACAAATTCGGCGGTGGAGATTTGAAGCATTGAAACTGAGTCACGCCATTTAACGGAGGCACATATGCGAGTCGAATATGTCTGCCACGCGTGCGTATTGATTGACACGGGTGATTTGAAAATCGTGATCGACCCGTGGTTCAAAGGCCCGGCCTACTGCGGCCAGTGGAACGTCTTTCCGAAGCCGGTCAATACCAGTGCGCTCTCCGGTACTGACGTGATTCTGCTCTCGCACGGCCACGAAGATCATCTGCACGCGCCGCCGCTCGGCGAACTGCCGAAAAGAGCGCGCGTCTTTTATCCCTATAACTGGTACGGCGGGACGAAGGATTATCTTCAAAGCATGGGAT
>CAXTRQ010000085.1:4654-24583 GCA_964246705.1 uncultured Pyrinomonadaceae bacterium | reverse complement strand
CTATATTCGCCTCCTGTTTTGTGTGCGCCTTGGGTTGTTGGCGTTAGAATAATTGTCACCCTCTCACGCCAAGACGCTCAGAAGAAGAAAAGTTGAGTGATGCCGGTTCTTTTAAGTCTGGTAGGCCAGCGCGGTCGCTTCGCGTTTCTTCCATGCGGCGAGCAACGCGCCCATCAGAAGAAAGCCGACGAGGTGGTAGCCGTTGCTGATGAGATAGATGCCGAGCGGTCTTTTCTCAAACAGCACCGTCTCTAGATTGCTCGTGACGACAAATCCGAGCCAGAGCCAGAACGCCGTCCTGAATCCGTCGCGCGCGTTTTCGGCATGCGTGAAGCGTATGAAATGTGCCAGCACGTAGGCGAGGACGAGAGAACTGACGAACGCGACGGCGATCAGTTTCCCTTCGCCCGCCGCTTGGATGGCCGCGATGTCTTGCGGCGTCCAACGCATCATCTCGACAAATTTGTTGGCGAACAGCAGCGGCGAATACCACAGCGCGCCGAGCAGCCAGTAGATAATGGCCGCGACGAGCACCGCCGGATAGTTGATTCTTGTCATACTGTTTCTCCTTTCGACGTTTCTCAATCTGAAAGCCATACTCTCCGGCTCAGGCCGTAACGGTCGGGTCGGGCTGCATGATGCCGAACGTGTTGCCTTCCGTGTCCTGACAGTAGGCGAAATGACCGACGCCGGGAATCGGGATTTTCGCCGTCACGGCGCGTCCGCCGTGCGCCGTAATCTTTTCGATAAAGCCGTCGACCGAGGGCACGTCAATCGTGTTCACGTGGGTCGTAAAGCTCATTCCTTCGTGCCGCCGGTAAAGCCCGCCGTTGATGCCCGGCTGGTTGTCGTCGCCCGTCTTGATGAGCCAGTAGGCTTCATCCGTTTCTCCCCATTTCGATGTGCTCCAGCCAAACACGTCCGTGTAAAACTTGAGCGCGCGCTCCTCGTCGTCCACGCTGATTTCAAAATGCACTACTCTCGACATCTCTGTGTCTCCTTATAAGCTTTAATTTGTTGTCTTCCATTCAACGGTTACGTTCTTCACTGCATCGCGCCCGCGTTCATTGATTCGTGGAAATGTGCGACGCGCCAAGTGTTGCCCTGCTTGACGTAGACGACGCTGACCTTGCCCGTGAAGTTCGACACACGCCCGCCCATGCTGACAATCGAACTGTTGTTGTAGGTCAGGATAGCCGTATCGCCGTAAGTCTGGACGCGCGGGTTGAACATTTGGAAATCGAGAATCTTGTACATCTCCGCGTACTGCTCGAACTTCGGGATGAAATTGATTTTCGGCTCGTCCTCAAGATAAGGATTCATCGCGGTGAAGTTGGTCATGTCGTCGGTCAGGAAGTCTGCGAAGAAGGCTCTGTCTTTACGTTGCCACGCTTCGATTGAAGCTTTCTCGCGCGCGATGACGGCGCGGGCAATCTCTTCGTTGCGCTGCGCGCCGGTCGCCGCGTAACCGCTGATTACGGACAAACCCCAGACGGCAGCGAAAAGCGCCAGTACCAACAGGACGAGGGAGAGACGAACTTTCATCTTCGTGCTCCTTTTTCGGAATACGAAAGGCCGCGAGCGCCTTGCGCAAATCAAATTGTCGGCGAGGTAATGAACTGCTGAAGCTGACAAATCCGGGCGGCGGCGAGGGTTTCTGACGAAGGCCGCGTTGCACCTTAAGAGTGCGGGTCATTCAAAGTAATCATGGCGAGGGTTGCGCCGGTCGGGTCTGCAATGATGCAGAAACGACCGACCTTCGGAATATCGCACGGCGGCATGTGAAGCTTTCCGCCCAACTCCTCGACGCGCCGTGCTGACGCGTCAACGTCTTCGACCGCGACGTAGGCCATCCACTGTGAAGGCATGCCTGCTTGCTCCTCGCGCTTCTGGTAGATGCCGCCGATGTGACGCTCGCCAGCCACGATTTCGCTGTAGACCATGGGCGTCACGTCTCCCTCCGTCAATTTCCAGCCGAAAAGCTCCGTGTAAAATTTCTTCGCGGCTCCCGCATCCGAAGTCGCCAGTTCGTTCCAGCAGAAAGTATTGAGGGGATAATCAGGGTGTTCAGCCATCGTTTCTTCTCCTTATTGATTGTCGGTTAGTGTGTTGGAATCCGCGCGTCCTTGAGCGGAGCGCGAAAGTCCCGCGCCGCAGAGAAAGCGCGCGGAGCTAGACTGCGACATGCGTCTCCATCAAAGCCTCGAAACGCCGCTTCACTTCTTCACTCGATACGTCCTCCTGATGGGTCGCAATCGCCCAGAGGTTGCCGAAGTCGTCTCGGACGCGCGCCACGCGACTACCGTAGAACTGGTCGGCAGGCTCCGTCAGAGAGGTCGCGCCAGCGGAGAGCGCGCGCTTGTAGGTTGCATCTACGTCGTTGACGTACAGGTAAAACGAGCCGGGCATCGGGGCTTCGCCAGCGGCGTCGCCCATCATCAGGATTGAATCGCCGATTCGGATCTCGGCATGCATGACGACGTTATCCGCCCCTGAGTAGCGTTCGATTTCCTCGGCTTCAAACACTTGCTTCAGGAAATCAATCAGCTTCGCTGCGTCCTTAATCTTCAGGGCAGGCGTCAGGCTGTGATAGCCGTCGGGGATTGGTTTGACTGTCATCGCTGTCTCCTCGTCTCCGTTGACGCGTGCAAGTCAAAAGCTCTGTGCACACAACGGGGGTTTATTCCGGGCGTGCGAGAACGACTGTCTCAAGTACTGCAATCGCCGCCCGAATTGTTGACACGACAAAGCGGACTTTGGTGAGCCGCGCCGTTCGTCGTAAAAAAAGAAAGGCGAGCCTTTCCCGCCTTGGAAAAAACTCACCTTTCAAGCTAACCCCTTGCTTGTTCTTGTTCGCTGATAGAGAGGGTCTAGCGATTGTGTTCCTTCTTAAAACTTGTTCGGCTCTTAATGTGCGGCGAGCCATTCACTGAAAATTTGCGCTTCTTCCTGTTTACCACTCCAACGGGCGCGATTTTTTCCTGTCAGTGCCATGACCATCGCCTGATGCTGTCCGGCGCGGTCGCCCAGTCTTTCAAAGTAGTTGTAGAGACGGTCTATCTTCTGCACGGATTCACGCGATGCCTCGACGGATTTGAACGACAAGACATTGCGGAAAAATCGTGTATAGACGTTCTGCTCGCGCGCCGTCGTCGTATAGAGGTCGAAGTAGCCGGTCAGATGCCCTGCCGCCTGCAAGACCTGCGCGACGTAAGAAGGGCGTGCCGCAATCCGCCGGACGATTTCCGCGATGTCGGTCGTCCCTGCCTCGTACAGAGAGAGAATCTGCTCCTTCTTCGACTTATGCTCGAATGATTCGTCCGTTCCAGCCCGCTGACTTTCAGCTTCGGAGACTGTCTTCGTCTTCGGCTCGTCGGCGTATTCGAGTTCGAGCGAGAGCGGCTGCTGCCGTGCTTGTTCCTGAATCAATTCTTCAGTCGTCATTTCTTCGTACCTCCCAGACGGTAAGCCGAAAGCAGAGACTTCAAATCTCTCATCTGAAATTTCTGCCTTCCGCTTTACTGCCTACTGTGCTTACTTAGCTGGCGCGACGCATGCCGTCCGTCGCCGCTTCCGTCTGCGAATTCTTTAAGTGGTCAATGAAGCTCGACGCGGCGCGCTTCGACAACTCCTCTGTGCGGCATCGCAGGACTTGCTGGCACTCTTCTTCGACATCCACCCCGGCTTCGCGCGCGAGAGCGCGAATCATGCCAAGCTGTTTCGGCGTCACGAGGTCGGCCATTGACTTTGCGAGCGGGTCACGCGGGAAGTCACCAACCTGCGGGCCTGCGCCCGTCGTCTCAATCACGTCCGATTCTCTCTGGTAGAGATCGCGCGCGATACCAAACTTAATGGCGGCGCGCTTGAGCGCATCGTGCTCTGCCTTCTTGATGCCGGTTTCGTTGTCGGCTGTGCCCGTCCCGACGCCTTCGCGCGTCACGCCATCAATCGTAATGGCACAGGTGACGGCGACCATGTCGCCAATCTGGACGATGCCGCGCACAGAATGCGACCATGAAGGGGTAACGCGGTCGAGCAGGTCTGCGACCGTATGCCACTCGACGTATTCGACCATGTGCGTGTTGCCCTGACGATCAATCCAGCCCTCGCGCGTCTTGATGAAGCGCGGGTCAATCGGCTGCCTGAGCGTGCGCAGCGTGTTCGTGAAAGCGAGCGGCACGACCGGCGCGCTCTGTTGCGGCGGCTGTGCATTCAAAGCTTCATGCTCTTCAGCCGTGATGAACTCCGAATCTCTCGATTCTTCAACGTTAACGGTTGCTTGTCTCTTATTCATTTCTACATGCTCCTCTTCGTTTCCGTGTTGCGCGAGCGAATCCGTCAGTAGCATCTCTGCGACGGCCACAGTGGTCTGCTGCGTCGTCTCTACTATAGACGGCTCTTTCTGCTCCCGTGCGAAACGCGGCGTCCGCTTCGAGGCTGACTTGATAGTTGCCTCAATCGCGGCCTCACGTTTCTCGGATGCGTCTTTTTCGTTTGTGTTGGGCGTATTCGTCGCCGTTACGTTTGCGTTAACCGTCGCGCTGCTCTCAGCCGACGCGACGGACTTTTCCTGCGGCTGCTTGGTGACAGCCTCGGAAGTCTTATTCAGAAGCGAGTGCTTGACCGCGAGGATGTGCTCGCAACGAAAGCCCGGCTCAAGCGCCGACTGCTCTTCAAACTCAAGGCAAGAGCAGCGCACCTTGCCCGCCTCATCGCGCCACACTTCGTAGCTCGAACGGCGTCCGCGCAAGCTGGGCGTCGTGACGCGAAAGCGGTCGCCCTCGCGGTTAACCAGACCCATCGCGGCAATCCCTTGGGCGCGCTTGTCGCGCATCATCGCTTTTTTATCGAGTACGGCTGCCATGGCCTTCTCCTTACAGAAAATCGTTAAAACTTAAATTTCAAGCCGCGCGCTCGGCGGGCATCTCCGTTATTACCTGCTCGACCGACTTGGGCTGTTGCACGCTCGTCTGCGCCGCGGCGCGTTCCTGCAAGCGACGCTCAAGATCAGAGAGGCGTGCTTCCAATTCTTCGACCCGCCGACCCTGCCGGTGAACCGTCTTGAAAAGGCTGTCGAATGTCTCCCAGATAAACTCGCTCACTTCTCGCCTCCTCTGCTGCTGACAGTTGACGGCTTGTCGAAAACCGCACTGTTTCATACGTGAAACAGTGTACCATGTACTCCGTCCTGTTGCAAGCATAAAACAATATCTTGCATCTGGGATTTTACTATGCTATTTTCTGTGATTGATGAGGTTCGCCGCGTCACAATTTAGATGCGCGCGTCATCCTGAAGGAGGCCGAAAATAATGGCAGATACATCGAAAAGTCTAGTAAATACAGTGGAATTAGGGCGAGCTATCCGTCGCAAACGCGAGGAAATGGGCTTGAGTCTGAGAGATGTCGCGGATGAAACCAGCGTCTCGGCTTCGACGCTCTCGCGCATCGAAAACGGCACGGGCAAGCCGGACGCCGACAACATCGCGCGTCTCACGGGTTGGCTTAACATGCCGATGGAGCGTGTGATGTCAGGCCGCACGACGGTGGACGGAGGCGACCCGGCGCAGGCCGTCGTCTATTTTCCGCAGGAAGCCATGCCCGACATCGTTGAGGCACACCTGAGAGCAGACCGCAATCTCACGCCCGAAACCGCCAAAGCTCTCTCGGAACTCTTCCGCGTCGCTTACACACAGTTCAGCCATCCCGGCGAAGAGTCGCGCGGGCGCAACAAGCGGAAGTAAGAGAGGCAAGTTTCAGTTCTGAAAGTTTAAGAGGCGCTCGACTCCGGTGGGTTGAGCGCCTCATTCTTTATAACTCCTACTCAAATGCTTTAACAGACAGTCTTAGCAAACAACCTGCCGGGACAGGTATAATCAATCGCGTGGACACGGAAAAGCTGCCGCCGACATTTAAGGGGAGACAGTATGAGATTCGCGCGTTGGGGTTGCGCGATTTCGCGGGGCTGCGCCGGGAGGATGCGCCGCTCGACCCGTTTGAGTTGGCGCATTTTGCGAAGTTGATGGTGATTGATTTCGAGCAGATTCAGGGTTTGTCGGATGAGACGCGGGAGCATCTGCTGGGCGTGGGGGCCAACGATTGGTCGGGCGGGACGGCTTCGCGCCCTCTGCCGAACGGTTGGCGGCTCGTGATTTTGAATCCGAAGCACGGGCGTTCGCGCAACAATGCGACGTTGATGGAGGAGGTCTGTCACGTCTTTCTCGGACACAAGGCGAACCGTCTTTCAATCGTCGCGCAGAACAAGCAGGGCAAGACCGTCGCGCGCGATTATAACGAGGCGGATGAAGAGGCGGCGTACGCGGTCGGCGCGGCGGCGCTCGTGCCGTTCGTGGCGCTGCGCCGGATGGTGCGCTCCGGCCTTAGCTCGATTCAGATTGCGCGCCATTTCAATGTCAGCCGCGAGCTGGTCGAATACCGTATGAAGGTGTCGCGGCTGTGGTCTGATTATCGCGCGCGCCACCCGGAAGAGGACGCCGCACGCGAGGCGCGGCGCGCGATTTTCGCGGCGAGCATGGCTGGAAGCGGCAACGGCGACGAACGCGGCGATGGCTGACGGGGACGCGCAGAGAGAGCGGCTGCTGAATTTGCGCGACGAGATCAAGCGAGTCATAGATTATCGCTCGTTTTATCTTCGCTACTTACGGGACGCGCGCCAGACGGGGACACGCCTCCACGCTTACTGTCCGCTGCCTTCACACGCCCACAGCGGCAAAGGGCATCCGAGTCTCTCAGTTGACTTGCAACAGGGACTCTTCAATTGTTTCTCGCGCGATGAAGGCGGCGATTGCATCACGTTCTACGAGTTGATGCACGGCACTTCGTTCAGCCGCGCGGTGCGCGAGATGGCGCGCGAGCTTGGGCTGAGAAGGGAAAAGCAGCCTTCACTCGCCTTGCGTTCCGCGCCCGATGCGGAGAGGCCGGGAGCGCAGGCGTCTGAGCCGCTCGACGCCGGAGAGATGCGCGCCGTGTGCGAGTCTTTTCTAGAAATCTGTCGCGGCGAAGACCAGTTGGAAGGTGTCCGGTATCTCGCTCGGCGCGGGATTGATTTGGAGACGGCGCGGCGCGCAGGAGTCGCCTATTTTCCGCGCCGCGCCTACCGCCGCGTGATGCGACGGATGCTCGAACACTTCCCGCTCGAAGAGTTGCAGCGCGGCGGCCTCTTCAATCAGCGCCGCCATTTAACCTTTTATCGTCATCGTCTGCTCTTCCCGTTCTTGACGGAAGGGCACGCCGTCTATCTGCAAGCGCGCGCGATTGCCGCCGGGGTCGAGCCGCGCTGGCACAACATGCGCGGGCGTGTATCTTCGCTCTACAACGTAGATGCGCTCGCGCAGCTTGAGAGCGGCGCGAGTGTCTATCTCGTCGAGGGTTTTACGGATACTCTGACTTTGATGGCGAATGGATTCAACGCCGCAGGGTTGGTCGGCGCGGGAGGATTGAAAGAAGAATGGCTTGCGCCTCTGGGACGTTTTCAAGTCGTCACGGCGCTCGACCCTGACGCCGCCGGACGCCGTGCCGCTGCGCGCTACGAAGAGATGTTTGCGCGGCGCGGCATGCGTCTGGCGAATATCGAACTTCCGGCGGATGTTAACGACTTTTTCCGTCATCGCCCATCAGCCTCGCTTGAGTTTACATTCCTGACGGAAGCGGCGATTGAAAAGCTGAACGATGATTAAGTTTACAGTTTTCAGTTTTCAGAAGAACTCCAGACGATTTGCCGCTGATAACTGAAAACCGAAAACTGTAAACTGCTATAATTGCTCTTATGTCAGACGAGTTAAAAGCAGCAGCAGCGCCGGTCGCGGGTTTGTCCGTGGAGGATAAGCTGCGTCTGTTGCTCGACATCACCAAGAAGATCAGCCGTTCGCTGAATCTCGAAGAGGTGCTGGTGCTGGTGATGGACACGCTCGATTCTTTGATACCTTACGACGCGGCGGGGATTTACGTCGTGAAGCGCAAAGCGCGGCAACACGCAGCAGAATCGGAACAGAGCGCGGAACGCGACATCCATTTTCACGCCGAGGTGGTGCGCGGCTACGACATCGAAGAGTTGATGGAACTGCGCGTGCACGGCGGCGAAGGATTAATCGGCTATGTTGCGCAGACGGGCGAGGCCGTGATTGCGCCGGACGTGCGACAGGACGCGCGCTACATCAACGCGCGCAAGGAGACGCGCTCCGAGATGGTCGCGCCGATTATTACGAACGACGAAGTAATCGGCGTCTTCGACCTCGAAAGCGACCAGCTCAACGCCTACACGGAAGATGACGGCGACGTGTTGATGATGCTCGCCTCACAGGTCGCCATCATCATCGAGAAGGCGATGCTGCACGAGCAGCTTGTGGAGAAGAAGCGGCTCGAAGCGCAACTCGAAGTCGCGCGCCAAGTGCAGCTATCCTTGCTTCCGCCGCGCGACCCCAAGCTCGAAGGCTTCGACATCAGCGCCTACAACTTTTCGACCGAAGAGGTATCGGGCGACTATTATGATTTCGTCAGTCTGTACGAAGACCATCTCGGCCTCGTCATCGCAGACGTGTCGGGTAAGGGCGTTCCGGCAGCGTTGCTGATGGCCTTCCTGCGTGCTTCTCTGCGCGCCGCGATTCATATCGGGTATGCGCCGAACGTCTCGATGTCGAAAGTCAATTATCTGCTCTGGGAATCAATCGAGACGAATCAGTTCGTCACGGCCTTCTACGGCGCGCTCGACGGAACGAATAAGACGCTTGCTTATGCGAACGCAGGGCATAATCCGCCGCTCTTGATGGACAGGGAAGGCAATGCACGCTTTATCGAGCGGGGTGGGTTGCCGCTGGGGATGTTCAAGGACGCGCGTTATTACGAATATTACTTGCCAATCGAGTCCGGGCAGACGCTCGTGCTCTACACGGACGGCGTCACGGAGGCCGAGAACGAACACGGCGAGGAATACGGTCGCGGGCGTCTGGAGCAGGCCGTCCGCGAAGGACGCGACCATAGCGCCCGCGAACTTATTAATTTCATTCACACGGATATGCTCGAATGGACGGCGGGACGCGGCGCGACCGACGACGTGACGTTCGTCATCATCAAAGCCCTGTAAAAGTCTGAAGTCTAAAGGAAGTCTGGAGTCTAAAAGCGAGCGTGTCGTGACTCGTCTTTAGACTCCAGAGTTTTTAAACTTAAGACTCCAGACTTCTTTTAGTGTGCCGTCAGCGAACAGTGTGCGTGATCGCCGCCGGGCGCTAAGGGTGCGCGATACTTGCCGTAGTGAAACGTGGCTTCAGCGCCTGTAAACATATAAACGTCGAAGCCGTAAGCGTCGAAATATTCCGCGAGGTCTTCAGGCGCACGGAGAAAAATCGCAGGAGAGTAACCTGCCTCAGAACGAATTTCCAGCAGGCGCTCAATCACTTCCAGAGGAGCAAATACTCTGACGGGGTCTCTGTATGTTGCCATTACTAGCGCCTCCTTTCCTGTTTGCGAGAGCGGTTTCCTCATACCGGCGAACGCGCCCACGCCTTGCAACTACTCTGATGTACGTCAAACGGCGCGCGGTTGTTTGCCTTCCACCTGTATTTTCGGTTACAACAGTTACGGAATCTTTGTCGCCCCTCACCAGAGGCGACAATGTCCCGCTAAGCACGGACGACGGGAGACCACCGGAACTCCGTCGCATGCTGCACTAATCTTTGATTATTCATGAATGACTGAAAATAGCTTGAGCCACTTGCACCGGAAGTCCTTCGCGTGAGTCTTCGACGCGCGCGGCTTGTGCCGCAAAAAATCCCTCTTTGAGCATCCGAATATGAGCGCACCACAAACACCCGCACCGCCCGTACCGCCCGCGCCACCGACCGCTCCGACAGTTCCGAATGTCGCACCGCCGCCAAATTTCATCGGCGTGCTGCAACGCATGTTGTCAGTCTCGCCCAAAGTCAGCGACCTCATCTTTTCGCCCGGCAGGCCGCCGCAGATTGAATTGATGGGAAAATTAGAGCCGGTCGCCGTGCCCGGCCTCGAAAAATTGTTGCCCGCGCACACGGCGAGCATCGCCAAAGTAATTATCGGCAGTCACCAGCAGGCCGCTGAAAATCTCGAAAAGCTCGGCTCAGCCGATCTCTCTTTCAGCGCGCCGGGTCTGTCTCGCTTTCGCGTCAATATTTTTATGCAGCGCGGCACGCACGCCATCGTCATGCGCGTGATTCCGCAACGCCCGCCGCAGTGGAGCGACTTCAATTTGCCGGAAGTGCTGCGGGAAATTGTCGACATCAAAAACGGACTCGTCCTCGTCACCGGGCCGACCGGCAGCGGCAAATCTTCGACGCTCGCCGCCATCATTGACCTCATCAACGAGAGCAAGTCGTATCACGTCATCACCATCGAAGACCCCATCGAGTTTCTCCACATGCACAAGAACTCGACGATTCACCAGCGCGAACTCCATGCCGACACGCCGAGTTTCGCGCTCGCGTTGCGCGCCGCGCTCAGGCAGGCTCCGAAAGTTATTCTCGTCGGCGAGATGCGCGACCGCGAAACCATCGAAGTCGCGCTCGAAGCGTCCGAGACGGGACATCTCGTGCTCTCGACCCTCCACACGATTGACGCTTCAAAAACGGTTGATCGCATCATCGGCGTCTTTCCCAAAAACGAGGAGCAGTCCATCCGCACGCGCCTCGCGCAGACTTTTCGATTCATCATCTCGCAACGCCTTCTGCCGCGCGCCGATAAAAACGGAAGAGTGGCGGCCATTGAAATCCTTAAGTCCACGGCGCGCACGCGCGAATACATGGAGCGCGGCGAGAACGAAGGACGCTCGCTCGTGGACGCGATGGATCAGGGCGATCTGGAAGGAATGCAAACTTTCGACGGCATTATCGAAAAGATGATTCGCAGCGGTGTCCTCAGCAAAGAGGAGGCCATCCCCTATGCCTCGAATCAGGGCAATCTCCTGCTCCGCCTCACCGACATGGGCAGCGCCCCGCCCGCCGCCGAGACGCAGACGAAGAACGCTGGCGGCTCGATGCTCGAAATGATCGAGTAGAGCGGATTGCGGTTGAGTGTCTTGAAACTCTGATGCACTACCGCCAGATACAAAATTTCAAAGCGATATTCCGAGCGTTTTGCTTCCTTGGCCTAAAGGCGTGGAACTATTTATAACCCCATGACGCCAAGCCGCAAAGAAAATGAGGATATTGAGTAATTGGAAATTCAAGATTTCAAATCTTAAATCTTGAATCTGAAATCTCTGCGTTCCAGCATTCCGAGTTTCTTTCGCGGCATCGCCGGGGGCGGTTCGTGCGTCTAAGCTGAAGTATGCGAACAAAGGGACCGCGCCGTATTTTCTATTTCGTCGTTTTCGCCGTGTTGGCCTCGCTCGCGGCGGCGTGCGGCGATAAGCGCGCGGCGCATCGTGTCGTTGCGACCGGCACGGCGACACTGCCTGTTGCCGCCAAGCGCACACTGCCGCCGCTGCCGAATCGCCCGCTCACGCCGCAGTTAGAGGCGTTGCGCGCCCGCGCCATGCGCTCGGCCTCCGAGATGCGCGGGCTTGATTGGACGGACAAGGTCGGGATGACGGAGCTTTCCGGTTGGGAGTACGGCACGCGCACGAAGGAACTGGCCGACGTGCTCGGCACGGATGATTTGAAGGGGATGAGCAAACTTGCCATCGCCGGAGGCATCCTGCCCGAAGGAACAGACCTCGCCTCTCTCGCCGTCACGTTTACGGCGGCCACCGCCGGAGCGACTTATTCGCCGCTCGACAAGCAGGTGCTCCTTGTCTCCGAAGATTCAAAGAAAGGCTCGCCGCCGCCGCGCGATAGCTCTCTGCTGACGCACGAGTTTGTCCACGCGCTGCAAGACCAGCATTTCGATCTGCTCAAGATGCTGGACGTGCGCCCGTACAATTTCGACCGGACGGAGGCCACCTTCGCGCTCGTCGAAGGCGACGCGATGAACGTGCAGCGGCGACTCGAAGTGGGTGACGCTGCATCTTGGGCGCGTCGCTCCGTCGAAGAGATTGCGCGGCAGGAAGACGAGCGTTTCGATGTCTACCGCAAAGGCATCGGCGCGCTCTTCCCGCCGCTCCTCACAGAGACTTTTATCTTCCGTTATCGCGACGGCGCGCGCTTTATCGAAACCATGCGCCGCAGTCGCCCCGCCATCAGCGCGGACGAACTGTTTCAACGCCCGCCCGCATCGAGCGAGCAGGTGCTCCATCCAGAAAAATATCTCGCAGGTGAAGCGCCGCGTGAAGTTGATGTCAGGACAGATGCCTTCTCATCCGATGGTTGGCAGTTGACGGCTGCGACGCCGCTCGGCGAAATCGGCGTGCGCGGTCTCTTGATGGCTGGCATCGCCACGACCGACGCGCGGCGTGCGGCTGCCGGTTGGGGCGGCGACCTCGCCTCCGTCTTCGAGCGTGAGGGACATACGCCGCTCTACGTCTGGAAGACGGTCTGGGACAAGCGCGAGGACGCGCAGGAATTCTTTCGCGCCTACAACGCCCTTCAGAAAATCGGCGCGGACGAGGCCAACGCGGCCGCCCTCAATCCCGGCGGCGATGCTTTCACGCTCTGGCGTGAAGGAAAGCTCTTGACGCTCGTGCGTATCGAGGGCGACAGCGTGCTCGTCGTTCGCGGCGCAGAGGTGGACGTACCAACCGCCGCACGGATGGCGCTACAGTAAAGCGAGCAATTAACTGCTTCCTTATCTGAAACTCACGTGTCTAATAAGTTCAAAACTGTCTTGTTCTCTCGACGCCAACCGGAGTATGCTATGAGCGTCAAGCAACCATTCTCTCCCTTTTGATAAAAATTTTGTGTGCCCTATCTTTTGTAAGGAGAAGTCATGTCACAAGTATTCAGAACTGTCTCACACCGCCTTCCGGTTCTGGCGCTCGCCGTTCTCTGCGTTGCATTCACTGCCCAAGGGCAGAGCCGCGACGCGCGTATCATCTCTGCCCGCGCGGGTGGCGTTAACTATGTTTCCGGCAGCGTGTCCGTCAAACTCAAAGGTGAAACCGTGTGGAATGCGCTGACGACGAAAGAGAATCTCGAAAGCGGCGATACGGTTAAGACCGGCGCGGGCGGGCGCGTCGAAGTGTTGCTGAATCCCGGCTCGTACATGCGCGTCGGCGAGAACGCGGAGTTTGAGTTGGCAGACGCTTCGCTCGATGCGTTGCGCGTTAAATTGCTAAGCGGCAGTGCCGTCATCGAGGCGACCGGCTACGACGACATGGCGATTTTAATTGCCGTTGACACGCCGCACACCCAAGTCTCGATTATCCGCAGCGGCATCTATCGCATCAATGCCTCTGCTTCGGGCAGCGATGTCGCTGTCCAGAAGGGACGCGCGCTCGTCGGCATGGATCAGGCGACGATTTTGAAGGGCGGCAAGACCGCGCACTTCGGCGGCGGCGCTGTCGAGGTTGCGAAGTTTGATAAGAACAGCAAGGATGCGCTCGACGCCTGGAGCAAGGAGCGCGGCAAGGAATTGGCGTCATTGAACCGTGGGCTTTCAGCGCGCACGCTCAATCCTGTGCTTGCCAGCATGGGCTTTGATAATTTCGGCTCATTCACATCGGGTAACAATCGAAACGGCGTCTGGATTTACAATTCGCGGACGTGCAGCTATACGTTCCTTCCGTTTTCCTTCGGTTGGACTTCTCCATACGGCGGCTTTTACGACAGCAGTATCGTCGGCCCCTTCAATTACCCTTGCTCCAGTTGCCAGCATAATCGGAATGGGATGTCGGGGGGCATCGTCTCCGGCGGGATAACGGCCTATCCTACACCCGGCGGCGGCAGCGGCAACGGTGGAACATTCACCAATCCGACGCCTGCTCCGACGCAGCAAAACATGCCCCCGATACGCGACATCCCGACGCCGCGACCGCCCAACGTCGAACAGCGTATCGCCGGCCCTTCGGTCAACACGCCGCGCGACCACTAAGCGTAGAGATTCCGACAGAGGATTTCAGACGGCTACGGAGCAGCGGAAATAATCAAGTTGAAGCGGATTTTGTTTTGCGCCCCGCCGGCCACGGTTCAGGTCGGCGGGGCGATTTCGTTGGCGACGATGAGCGCCGATTGCGTGACGGCGGCGATGCCCTGACCGGGAAAGACCGTGTCGCCAACCATGAAAAGATTCGGTATCGCGGTGCGATGCGTGAGCGCGTTTGCGCCGAACATGTCGGGCGTTTGAGCGATGCCGCCGACCATCCCAAGTTTGCGGCGCGTCCGTTCATAAAAGGTGCGGGGCGTGTCCGTCTCGATGACCTCGACGCTCGCGCCCAGTTCCGGCAGCGCGGCGTGCAGTCGCGTCCATAAATTTTCCAGCGCCGCTTGATCCTGCTCCTCGTGCTCGGTTTCGTCTTCGTGGAAAGAGAACCACTTTTCGGCTTCGGTGAAAGTTGAAACGGTCACGGCGCGTTTGCCTGCGGGCGCGCGCGAATCGGAAGCGTGCGCCAAACTGAACATCAGTTGCGTGTCTTCAGGGTCGAACGGCGCAGCCTCCTGCCAATCGTCGAGAACCAGAATGTTGTTCGCCGGAAGACGCGAGACCGCTTCCTCGTCCATCCCCAGATAGACGAGATACGCGCCCCAGCCGCGCAAGTGCTTCAAGCGCGCGCGCGCCTCCGCCGGAGTTTGGTTCAATCCGACGAGTTTCCCGTAGGTGTCCCACATCGTCAGGTTGCTGACGACGCCGCGCGTCGCCTCAATTCTTTCGCCGCTTAAAAGCTCGACGCCTGCTGCGCGCCCGTGCGCGTCCCGAAAGAGCCTGAGAACTGTCGTATCGAAGCGCACCGTGCCGCCGCTACGCCTGATTGATTCGACGAGCGCACCAGCCAACGCAGAGCCGCCGCCGCGAATTGTGTAGAGGCCGCGCAAGGGCTGCATGAGCGCGACCGCCGCGTAGAGGTAGGAGCAAGAATCGCTCGGCGTCTGCGCGAAGATTTGTAGTTGTGCGTCAATGAAGCGGCGAAAGCGCAGAGAGGTTTGCCGTAGATGCTCTGCCGCCGTCTGCTCTCGCGCGCCGAGAATGCGCGGTGCGAGACGCGGCTCGGAAGCGACGAGTTTCATAAGTTGAAGTTTCGTGAGAGTCGCCAGCGCGGGGCGTCTCTGCGCAGCGCGTTGGAGAGCGTCTGCAATCGGCGCAAGCTCTCGATAGAACTTCAGGGCGGCGGCGGCGCATTCGGGAAAAGCCGCGCGCAAGTGTTCTTCAAACTCCGCAGCGTCTCCACGGATGCATACCTCTGTCCGGTCGGGCAGGCGCACGACGTAGGCGGGCGAGACTCGCTTGACCGGAGGCGCGTTGGATGGAAGCTCCGCGAAGATGCGTTCGTGAATCTCTCCGGGCTGCCAAGACGCGTAGAGTGATGCGCCCGGCTCGAAGCTATATCCGAACTTCTCGAACGCGGCGGCGCAGCCGCCCCCGCGCGACTCCTTTTCCAGCAAGCACACGCTCAAGCCGCGCGCCGCCAGCAGCGCGGCTGCCGTCAAACCGCCGATTCCACCGCCGACGACCACAATCTCAAACGTCATGCTTCTAATTGATGAAATAGGGAAGGTGAGCGAGCAGTCCTGTAATCATCGAGGTCGGCGCGGCGCGAGGTTCAAATCTTTCGAGATACGGGTAGAGCACAATCGCCGCTGATTGAATGCCGTTGAAGATGAGATGGACGATGAAGCAGGGAAGGAGCTTGCCCGTGTAGGCACGGATGAGCGTGAGCGATGCGCTCAGCAGGCAGATGGTGTAGATGACGCCGTAGTTAGGCCAGTACTGCGGCACGTGCACGAGCGCGAACAAACTGAGGACGATACACACCGCCCCGGCCGCTCCAATCGCGCGCTGCAATGCCGAATAGAGCACGCCACGATAGACGACCTCTTCAACCAGCGGCGCGGTTGCCGTCGCCATAAATGCCGTGCTCAAAGCGGTCAAGCGGGAACTGTTGATGATCTTATCAATTTGCGTCTCCGGCCCACCGAATAGTTTGATGATGAGGATGCCCGCAAACAGCAGGATGAGGGCGAGACCTGCACTCACCCAAAATCCGAAACGGCGATCCCATTGCCATCCGAGCGAACTGAGAAACGGTCGCTTGCCGAGACGCGTCACCAGCGCCCATGCCAGCGCAATCGTGAACAGGTGTGCCGGGATGATTGAAAGAATTTGAAGAAAGATAGCCGTCTTATCCGTCGTCGCAAAATCTCCGAGAGCTTCGATGCCGATGTGTCGCCGCTGGGCATAAGGAAGCACGAAAAGAAGCGGCATCAAGACGATGAAGAAGATGCTCGCCAACCAGACCCCAACGGCTCCGAAAATTGACCACGGCGGATTGTTCGGATCAAACGGCGGCGGCGCTGCAAATTCTGCATAACTGTCATGCGGTAAAGGTTCCAAAGGTGTGCTCACGCCAAAGAGTGTAAGAGACTTGCACAGAAGGGTCAACACAAAGCAAGGCGGAAGGCGGAAGGATGAACCGTCAAACAGCGGAGCTTTTATCTTTCAGTTCAGCGTTGCGGCGTTCATCATTGATCGTTGCGAAAGTGCTTTGCCATCGCATCGCGGACAGTTTGCATGAGGGCTGGAAGGTCTCCGTCGCCGAGTCGGTTGGTCTGGATGGGCGCGTCAATGAAGAGGTCAATTGTGCGCGGGCGAAAGATGATGGAATCACGCGGCAAAAGTTGGCGCGTGCCGTTGATAGTGATGGGGATGATGGGCACACCCGCCTGCATGGCGAGTTTGAAACCGCCTTTTTTGAAAGGTTGCAGCGCGCCGTCGCGTGAGCGCGTGCCCTCGGGAAAGAGGAAGGCGCAGATACCGTCGCGGATGCCGCTGGTCGCTTGTTGGAGCGTCGAGACGGCCTCGGTCGTCGAACCGCGATTGATGGAGATGTGGCCTGCGCGCTGCATGTGCCAGCCGAGAAAGGGAATCTGAAAGACCTCTCTCTTCGCCGCGATGCGGAGTTGTGCGGGCAGATAGCCGAGCATCACGGGGATGTCCATGTAGCTCTGGTGCGTCGAGAGAAAGACGTAAGACGTGCCGCCCCGGATATGTTCTGCGCCGTGCACACGGACGTGCGCTCCGACGGTGCGCGTAATCATCCGGCTCCAAGTCTGCGCGCACCAATGCTGGCGCTTGCCCTCCGGGTCAAAGAAAGAGATGGTGAGCGAGAGCGTCCCCATCAAGATGGTGTAGAGATAGATGAGCGGGATGGCGATAGCCGAATGAAGATAGTTGAGAGCAGTCGGCGCGCGGGGCAGCGCGGTGCGCGGCGCGTCCGATTGAGCCGGATGCCCTGACGCGGTTTCGTCTCTGGCGAGCGCGGTAGTTTGTATTGAAGCGTTGGAGCGTTCCACGTCCGTTCACAGCGTCGTCTGCGCTACGTCGCCGGTCGCAATGCCGAGACGCCCGGCGGCGAGCAGCAGGCCGATAATCGTCTTGGCATCCTCAATCTCGCGCGAGGCGATCATCTCAAGCGCACGCAAGAAGGGCAGGCGCACGACTTCGACGATCTCATCGTCTTCCAGATTTTGCGTCGTTTCGCTCAACTCTGTGGCGAGAAAAACCCAGAGCTTTTCGGAGCAGAAACCGGGCGTCGTGAAAAACTCGGAAAGCTGCTCCATGCGCCCTGCGACTACTCCGAGTTCCTCTTCCAACTCGCGCGCCGCACACACTTCAGGCCGCTCACCCGATTCCAATTTTCCGGCGGGCAGTTCCAGCACGTAGCGCACCGTCGGATGACGATACTGGCGGACGAGCGCGACGGTCTGATCTTCAAAGACCGCGACGATGCCAGCGCCGCCGCCGTGCCGGACGACCTCGCGCGTGTAGGTCTTATCATGTTCGCGCACCGTGTCGAGCGCGACTTCAAAGATGCGCCCCTTGTAAATCTCTTCGCTGCCCAAAACTTCGGGCGACTCTTTGCCGGATGTGTCCATAAGAAATTTGAAGGCGCTCAGAAGAATAAGCGCGAACCGGATTCAGCGGTGACACTAGCGCGGGCGGTCGCTTGCCGTCGCGGGGCGGTCTTCATTGTAGCGAATACCCGCCGTTTCCGAATCGAGATAAAAGTGGCGCTTGCCGGTGGGCGTAAAGCCTTCGGGCTGCGCGGGGTCGGCATTGATACTGAAAAACGGCGACGCGCTCTCGCTTGCCGCTACAACTTTCATGGTTAAAACATAACCTCCGACGACGGGCGTATCGCCTGAGAATTTTGCATCTAAAAGCCCGGCGTCGGTTAATTGCTGAAAAGTTCCGTAGCTCCTCGTGCTCGCCAGATAGATGTATTGCTGTGCGGCGATGGCGTTGAGATTTGAGAGTGTGGTCGTCTCGTTGGCGATGATGACCTTGTTCTTGTAAGTCGGAATAGCAATGCCCGCCAGTATCGCTCCCATGACAATCAGCAGAACAGCCCCCGTCGCCGCGACGACGGCGATGGAAAACCACCACGGCCTCTGTCCCTCCAGACCCTCGCGCTTGCTTTGACCTTTCAACCTCTCTTCACCCCTCGCCCTCAACTTTCGAGGATGCTCTTCGCTTCGCCGACGAGATAGAGCGAACCCGTCACGCAGATTACTCCGCCCTCGGGCGTCAAAGCGCGCGCGGCCTGTAACGCTTCACGCGCCGTCGGCGCGAGCGTGATTGTACTCGAATCGAGAGACGCGGGAACAGCGCGCGCGAGAGTTTCAACCGACGCGGCGCGGACATTGTCCGGGCGCGTCAGAATGATTCGATGCGCCGAGGGAAAGAGCGTCGCGGCAATCTCCTGCACCTGCTTGTCGCGCATCACGCCAAAGACGAGCGTGACGGGCGCGCTGATAAATTCATCGAGGTATGCGCGGAGAGCGCGCGCGCCCGCCGTATTGTGCGCGCCGTCAAAGAGTATGCGAAGTCCGGTCGCCGCATCGCGCCGCAGTTCGAGTCGTCCCGCGTGCTCTGCTGTCTCCAAGCCTTCGATAATCTGCTCGCGCGAGACCTGAAAGCCATGCTCGCTTAAATGCTCTGCGAGCGCGATGGCGACAGCGGCATTTGTGGCCTGATGATGCCCGCGCAGAGAAAGGCAGACCCCTCTATATGTGTCGCGCTCGGTCTCGAAATCCAAGCGCATGCGCCACTCTTCGCAACTTCCGGCGAACGTCGTGGCGCGCGTCGCAAACGTCGGCTCGACGCCGCATTCGCGGCAGCGCCTTTCAATCAAGGCAGCGGCCTCCGCTTCTTGCGGCGCGATGACAGCCGCCGCTACGCCGGGACGAATAATCGCAGCTTTTTCGGCGGCGATTTGAGCGAGCGTCGTGCCCAGATATTCCTGATGGTCGAGCGCAATCGGAGTGATGGCGACAAGAGAAGCGCGTGCGGCGGTTGTCGCGTCGAGCCTTCCGCCGAGACCCGTCTCAAGAATAGCGAACTCGACTCCGGCTTCGCGGAAGGCGAGAAGCGCGATGGCGGTCACCTGCTCGAAGAAAGTTGGGAGGGCGGATGTCCTGCGTTCAAGCTCAACGCTGGCGGCGCGCACGTCCGTCGCCAGCGCGGCGAAGCGTGCGGGTGTGATTTCGCGGCCAGCGATACGTATGCGCTCGGTAATGGAGACAAGATGCGGTGAAGTGTAGAGGCCGGTCTTGATTCGCGCGGCGCGCAGTATCGCGTCGAGCATCGCGGCGACAGAGCCTTTGCCGTTCGTCCCTGCAATTTGGACGGCGCGAAAACTTCGCTGCGGATTGCCGAGCGCGTCGAGCAGTCGCTCGATGTTGGCGAGTCCGAGCTTCATCGCCAGCACCTCGTGCCCCAGACTGAGAAGATATTGCCGCGCCTCGTCGAAGTTCATCAGTTAAAGTTTAGAGCAAACTTCAATATTCTTCTTCGCGTCTTTGCGTATCCAGCGCGAAAATTTTGTTCTTGAGAAAGAAAAGAATTTATCGCGGGAGA
>CAXTRQ010000085.1:0-4644 GCA_964246705.1 uncultured Pyrinomonadaceae bacterium | reverse complement strand
TTTTTTGTTTTTTAAAATAATGTTTTTTTGGGGTGTTTTAGTAAATTCCGCTAAGACGACAAGACGTGGAGCAGTCTAAAATTTCAACTCTGAAATTTGAGATAGGATGAGCACTTTAGGACTTCGGAGTTTGAACTTTGAACTTTGAGCCTTGAACTTGTTGGCCGCTCGCGCCGTTGCCGTCTGGGAAAAATTTGGTCGGATTGGCGGGAAGCTGAGCTTCCGGGTTGAGCATGAAGCTGAGGGCTTTGATGATAAATGCGCGCATCTCGCGCCGGTCAACGACGGCGTCTATCATGCCGTGCTCTAGTAGAAACTCGGAACGTTGGAAATCTTTAGGAAGCTTCTGGCGGATGGTCTGCTCGATGACGCGTGGCCCTGCGAAACCGATCAGCGCCTTCGGTTCGGCGATGATGATGTCGCCGACGGAGGCAAAGCTGGCGGTTACGCCGCCGGTCGTCGGGTCGGTCAGCACCGAGATGAAAGGTAGATGCGCTTCGCCGAGCAGCGCCAGCGCCGCGCAAACCTTCGCCATCTGCATCAAACTGAGCGTGCCCTCTTGCATGCGCGCCCCGCCCGATTGCGAGACCGTGATGACGGCGGCGCGTTCCTCGATAGCGCGCTCGATCAGGCGGGTAATCTTTTCGCCGACCGCCGTTCCCATCGAGCCGCCGAGGAAAGTGAAATCCATCGCCGCCGTGTGGACGAGATGCCCGCCAATCAACCCGTGTGCGCTGATGACTGCTTCGGGCAAACCCGACGAGCGGCGCGCTTGTTCGAGTCGCTGCGGATAAGGCTTGGAGTCGACGAAGTGAAGCGGGTCGCCGGAGATAATGTCGCCGTCATACTCTTCAAATTTAGCTTCGTCGTAGAGCATGGCGAGGCGCGAGCGCGCGTCCATGCGGAAGTGGTGTGTGCAGTGCGAACAGACTTGAAGCGATTCTTCGAGGTCGCGTTTGAAGAGCGCCGCGTCGCATTCAGGGCACTTGACGAAGATGCCCTCAGTTTTGACACGCCGTTCATCCGCCGGGACGGATTCGATTCGCTGGTTCTTTTTACGAAACCAAGACATAGACTATATCCGCTCGTGAAGACCCGACCCGACCCGGCGCAACGCCTGCGCGCTCCTGATATCCATGTGATTTACCTGTGGGTGAGCGCGAAGGGTAACATAACGGACGGGGAATGCAGAAGGCTAGACGGGCACATGCGCAGCCGAGCCGCCTAGTCCGCGTTCAGCACTCCAGCCATATTGCGTCCCTGACCGTTGCCGCTCAAGGGCGGCATCTCGCCGTTGGCGCGCCGCTCAACCGCATCAATCAAGAGGGTCACGAGTGTCTGTTCAGCTTCTTCCCACGCGCCGCGCAGCGTGCAACCGGCGGCGTTACGATGTCCGCCGCCGCCGAACGCCTCCGCGATGCGCGCGACGTTGACCTCACCCTTCGAGCGCAGAGAGACGCGATAGACGCCCGGCTCGCTCTCTTTCAAAAAAGCGACCGCCTCGACCTGCCCGCAGGCCAACGGATAATTAACGAACCCGTCGGCGTCCTCGTCGGTCGCGCCCGTTCGTTGCTGCATCTCAAGCGTCTGCCTGAGCCATGCGACACGTCCCGAAGGGTCACGGTGCACGGTCGAGAGCACTTCGCTCAGCAACTCGATTTTCGTCCAAGGGTAATTGCCAAACACGGCCTGCGAAACTTTCGCCGGTTTGACGCCCGCGCGGACGAGTTCGGAGGCGACCTTGAAGGTGCGCTCCGTCGTGTTCGAGTAGTGAAACGAACCCGTATCGGTGACGAGCGCCGTGTAGACACACTCGGCGATCTCTTTGGTGACGCGCACGCCGAGAGCCTTGCAGAGATTGAAAATCATCTCTCCGACAGCCGAGGCGGTCGAATCAATCCAGTTGATCGTGCCGAAAAGCGAGGTCGTCGAATGATGGTCAATGTTAACGACCGTCTGTTTGTCCAGATTATTGAGACCGGGGCGCGTAATGTCCGAGCACTCGATAACGAAGACGGCGTCGTAATCTTTATCAACCGACGGCGTGACGCGAATCGAATCCGCACCGGGAAGCTTCAGATAAGCATGCGGCACGGGGTCGCTGATAATCACTTCCGGGTCTTTGTCGAGGGCGCGCAAAAGCCAGTAGAGGCCAAGCGACGAACCCAATCCGTCTCCATCGGGGCGTAAATGCGAGGTGATCGCGAAACGGCGCTTCGCCTCGATTAGCTCAACAACTTGACTGAGCATCGGTTTAAAAGCTAAGGATGAAGGATGAAGAAGAAAGACACATGAGGTCTTTGCTTCATCCTTCATCCTTCATCCTTAGCTATGTCTCCTCTCTCGTTGGAATCAACAGTTCCGTTTTCGTTTGGGGTGGGAGTGGAACTGTTATCCTTTTCAATTTCTGTCAGCAACTGTCCGACGCGCGTCGCCGATTCCTCGACCATATCGCGCACGAAATGAATCTCCGGCGTATAGCGCAGATTAAGCGCCATGCCGAGTTGGCGGCGCACGTAGGGCGCGGCCTTTTTGAGAGCCTGCATCGCCGCCACGCGCTCTTCGTCGGTTCCCGTGACGGTGACATAGACGCGTGCGTCGCGCAGGTTGTCCGTCATCCGCACGTCCGTCACCGTCACCGCCTCGATGCGCGGGTCTTCCATCTCATAACCGACAATCTGCGTGATTTCTTCACGCACCAGTTCGGCAAGTTTCTCAGGGCGACGCATGAAAGCAAGGATGAAAGCGGAAGGTGGAAGGCGGAAGGCGTGGTTTACAAACCGGCCTCTTCCTTGTCATCCTTCATCCCTCATCCTTCATCCTTTCTAAAGTTCCGTAGCTGCGACTTTCTCGATGATATAGGCTTCGATCTGGTCGCCAACTTTGATGTCGTTGAAGTTTTCCAAGCCGATACCGCACTCAAAGCCTTCGCGTACTTCCGAGACATCATCTTTAAAGCGGCGCAGGGAGGCGATGCCGCCTTCCCATGCAACCACTCCGTCGCGAATCAGGCGCGCGCGCGCCGTGCGGCGAAGCGTGCCGGACTTGACCATGCTGCCCGCCACTGCGCCGAGACGCGGGACGCGGAAAACTTCGCGCACGTCCGCCGTGCCGATAATCTTCTCCTTTTCGACAGCTTCGAGCATGCCGATCATCGCCGCGCGAATTTCCTCCTCGACCTTGTAGATAATCGAGTGGAGACGGATGTCAACGGCTTCCTGCTTGGCAAGCTCGCTGGCTCTCGCTTCCGGCCTGACGTTGAAGCCGATGATGACGACCGCCGAACTCGACGCTCCGGCCTGCGTGGCGGAGGCGAGAAGCACGTCGGATTCGGTAATCGCACCGACGCCCGAACGAATAACTTTGACCTTGACCTGATCAGTCGAAAGCTTTTGCAAGGTGCTCTTCAAAACTTCGATAGAGCCTTGCACGTCCGCCTTGACGACAACGAGCAGTTCTTTGACTTCCTTCTCGCCCAGCGCCTCGATGCCGCGCTTCGTGCTCTGCAAGAGCGCGCTCTGCCGCGACTGTATCTGGCGCTGATGCGAAATCTGCTGTGCGCGCGTAACGTCCGCGACGACTTGGAAGCTTTCACCGGCCTGCGGCACGCCTTGCAGTCCGAGGACTTCGACCGGCGTAGCGGGGCCTGCTTCGGTAATAGACTCGCCCCTGTCGTTGA
Source organism: uncultured Pyrinomonadaceae bacterium (assembly GCA_964246705.1). GTDB lineage: Bacteria > Acidobacteriota > Blastocatellia > Pyrinomonadales > Pyrinomonadaceae > DASZCR01. The sequence goes on along the minus strand of CAXTRQ010000085.1, from coordinate 965 downwards.
ACATCGCGCGCACCTTACCGAAAATCTGGCCGACGATGAACGGATCGCCGATTCTCAGCGTGCCTTGCTGGACGAGCACGGTGGCGACCGCGCCGCGACCGCGATCCAGTTTCGCTTCGAGCACGACGCCCGAAGCGAGACGCGTCGGGCTGGCCTTGAGGTCGAGGATGTCCGTAGTGAGCAAGATGGTTTCCAGCAGCGTTTCGAGATTTTCGCGCCGCTTAGCTGAGACCAGAACCATTTCCGTGTCGCCGCCCCACTCGACCGGCTGCAAGCCCTGACCGGCCAACTCCTGCCGGACTCGGTCGGGATTAGCATCAGGACGGTCAATCTTGTTGATGGCGACGACAATGGGAACATTCGCTGCGCGCGAGTGCTCAATGGCCTCAATAGTCTGCGGCATAACGCCATCGTCCGCCGCGACGACGAGCACGACCACGTCGGTCGCTTTCGCGCCCCGCGCGCGCATCATCGTGAACGCCTCGTGACCCGGCGTGTCGAGAAAGACGACGCGGCGCGTCTCCCCCGGATTGTCTGGACTGGACACGTTGACGCTGTATGCGCCGATGTGTTGTGTGATGCCGCCCGCTTCGCCGCCCGCGACATCCGTGGCGCGAATGGCGTCGAGCAAGCTGGTCTTGCCGTGGTCGACGTGACCCATGACGGTGACGACGGGCGCGCGCGGCAGTTCCACGTCGTTGGCGTCGGTCGCAATGAGGTCTTCAAACTCCTGCTCGGTCACCATCTCTTCAAACGGCACGAATGAAACTTCAAAGCCGAAACGCTGTCCGAGTTCGATGGCAACCGTGTCGTCAAGCGTCTGGTTGACGGTCGCAAAGATACCGCGCTGCAAAAGTACGGAGACCACGTCTTTCGGCTTGAGGCCGAGTTTCTCCGCAAACTCTTTGACGGTCGGCCCCTCGACGAGACGCACCGGCTTCGGCGCTTCACCGATAGCCATGCCG
>CAXTRQ010000084.1:21472-24882 GCA_964246705.1 uncultured Pyrinomonadaceae bacterium | reverse complement strand
CCACCGCTCAGACCGCTGAAGAGATTAGCGAGCAGGAGCGCGTTCAGGCAACCACCGCCGCCGCCGAAACCGCCGCCGCGCTTGCCCTTGCCGGAAAACATCGAGAGCAGGATGATAACGACGAAGGCGATCAGACAGCACGTGCCCAAACTCAAGCCGCCGACCTGACTTCTTCTCGGTGCGCCGCGCTGCGTGCTGCTCGCGGTCGGGCGATAAGCATAGCTCTGGTCAATGCCTTCGATACTGAAGTTCTGTTTTTGGGCGAGCGTCGCGACAAACGTCTGCACGGCATCCATGATGCCACGGCTGTAATCTCCGGCGCGAAACGGGTCGCGCATGCGTCGTCCAAGCTCGCCAACGAGGCCATCCGGCAAATCGCCCTCGAGGTGACGACTGACCTGTATCTGATACTTCCGGTCGTCAATCGCCACGAGCAGCAGCAAGCCCTTCTTCTCTCCCTCGCTCGAACCGATGCCCCAGCCGCGCGCCACCGCCAGCGAGTAGTCGAAGATTGGCTGCTCGCCCGTCGTCTTCACCGTCACGACGGCAAATTCCACGTCTGCACGCTCTTTCAGATTCGTTAATATCGTCTCCATGCGCGCCTTGGTCGCAGGGTCAATGGCGTTGGCATAATCATTGACCCGTGCGGTTGGCGGAGGAAGCGGAGACTGCGGTTTGTACTGCGCGCGGGCAGGGCTGGCGCAGAGTACGAGAGAGAGGAAGCCCAAAAGTACGGCTAATGAAAGTGTCTGTCGGGTTTGCATTGATGACATAATAATAGCAGCCGGAAGCGAAAAGGCGAAGTTGGAGCTTCAAGCTTTCAAAAATTCTCGACCCGCTTTGAACCTCCCTTATGATCCTTTATCCTTCAATCATGAGATGCAGGAGATAAAAGAGCGCGACCCCGCCGAAGACAACAATTGACACCAGAGGATTCTTCTCCTCCAGATGGTTGACCTCTGGTATGAGGTCGCTGGCCGCGACGTAGAGGGTGACGCCAGCCGAGAAGGGCAGCGCATAGACGACCGCCGCCGTCACCCTCGATTGCAACAACGCCACGCACAGCACGCCCGCCAGCGTTGCCGCGCCGATAATTAACGTCGCCATCAGCGCACGGTTCGACCCGCGCCCGGATGCCAGCATAATTGAGGCCGCCGTGAATCCTTCCGGCACTTTATGCAGAAGGACGGCGACGAAGACGAGCAATCCTACCTTGCGGTCGACCATGAAGGCCGCCGCCACCGAAACGCCATCGAAAAATGTGTGAATAGATAGTCCGCCGATGGCCGTGTAGGCCGCCGAAGGGCGCACGAGGGCTTCCGGGTGGGTCTCTTTGCCGAAATGGAAGTGCGGCGCAATCGTGTGCTCGAAAAAATGGATGAGTAGATAACCGGCCAGCAGCAGCGTCATCGCCCCGAGCACGCCGTGACTCAACTGCGCGTCGCTCATCCCCTCTTTCGTCCAGAGCGTGACGGCCTCCGGCACGATCTCGATAAAAATCGCCGCCAGCATGAATCCCGCGCCGAGCGCCACCAGATACCTGAGATATTGCGTATTGCGAAGCACCGCACCGGGGCGCGCAAGCAAGATGCCGCCGAGGACGTTGGCCGACGCGACGAGCACGCCGAAAAAGAGAAGTTCGCCGTAGTTCATGCCTCAGTCAGACTCAGGGAAGCCTGCGCCGTTTGATTTTTATGCATGACGCGCCACTATACAGGATGACCGGCGAAATTGGCTACGGTCGGTAGAAAGATAAAATACACCATATCGTGCTTAAAAATTCTTCGTTAAACGCGATTTTTGTTCTTGACATGCTTCGATAAACGGGCTTACTATGCGCCACGGGTGGAGAAAAGTGGCTAAAAGTGGGCTTCTTAGAGCAGCTTGCCGCCAAACGTTAGAGTTTCACTTTAAGTTTTAAGCAGCCCGTCCCGTCCGACCGCCGCAACCCTTATGTTAAGAGGAAATTACACGGCGCGTATTGATTCCAAGGGGCGTTTGAAGGTGCCGACAGTGTTTCGCCGCTATATAGAGGAGAAACAGGGCGCGGAATTTTACGTGACCAGCCTGACGGGAGAATGCGTCAGACTTTACCCTCTGCCGGAATGGGAGTCAATCGAGCAGCGTTTGGCGCTCCTGCCCACGATGGACCCGGCGCGGCGCAAGTTCCTTGACCGGACTAATTACTACGGCCAGCAGGCGACGATGGACGCGCAGGGGCGCATTCTCATTCACCCGCTTCTCAGAAAAAGCGCAGGCGTGATCGGCGAAGTTGCTGTCCTCGGCTATTTGACATATCTGGAAGTTTGGGAGCTTGAGCAATTTGAGCGGCGTCTTCGCGCCGAACCCTACACGGAAGAGGACGAGGCTTCGATTGCGCGACTCGGAATATAGAAAGTGACGAGTAAAGAGTGAGGGACGACGAGTTGAAACCAGATACGAGTCGTGCGGCAAGCCGGTTTTTCGACTGGTCGCACCTCATTCGGCACTCGTCACAGTTCTTTGAGATCACGGGGCGGTGGTGATGGCGGAGTTCGGAGGGGGGCCGGGCGCGCCCCATCGCCCCGTGTTGCTAGTCGAGACGGTTGAGAGTCTTGCGCCGGAGCGCGGCGGGCTGTTCGTTGATACGACGCTCGGCATGGGCGGCCACAGCGAGGCGATTCTCGAACGCTCGACAGAGGCGCGCGTGCTGGGAATTGATCGTGACCGGGTCGCGCTCGGCATCGCCGTCGAACGCCTCGCGCGTTTTGGGGAACGCTTCCGTGCGGTGCACGCGAACCATCGAGACATCGCGCGTGTGTTGTCGGAAGAGGGCGCACATGAAGCGAGCGGCATCTTGGCCGACCTCGGTGTTTCGTCTCTCCAGTTTGATACGCCGGAGCGTGGTTTCAGTTTTCGTCACGACGCGCCGCTCGATATGCGAATGGATGCCTTGGGAGACGAAGAGACAGCGGCGGAACTTCTGGCGCGTCTTCCCGAAGAGGAAATTGCGCGCATCATCTTTGAATACGGCGAGGAGCGCAGGTCTCGACGCATCGCGCGCTGGATTGTCGAGCGGCGCGAGCGCGGCGCGCCAATCGAGAGGACGAGCGAGTTGGCGGAACTGGTGGCGCGAGCCATCGGCCACAAGAGGACGGATCGCATTCATCCTGCGACGCGCACGTTTCAGGCTTTGCGCATCGCGGTCAATAGAGAGTTGGAGGGATTGGAGCAGTTCGTCACAGACGTGATTGATCTTTTACAACCATGGGGGCGGCTCGCGATCATCAGCTTTCATTCGCTGGAAGACAGAATCGTTAAGCGGACGCTCAGGCGTCTCGCAGGGCAGTGCGAATGCAGCCCGCGCGCTCCTGTCTGCATGTGCGGCGCGCGTCGCAGCGTAGAGGTTTTGACGAAACGGCCAATTGCAC
>CAXTRQ010000084.1:12759-21462 GCA_964246705.1 uncultured Pyrinomonadaceae bacterium | reverse complement strand
GACCGAAGTTGAGATGGAGGAAAACCCACGCGCGCGGAGTGCCAAACTGCGCGCCTGCCGAAAACTTTAATGCGCGCTCCCCGCGCAGTTGAGAACAGAAAGGCTCGTATCACTTAAACCCTCACCGGCGATCTTTCGACGCTCAAAACTCTTCTGACCCGCAAACTTGTTCGAGGCTGGAAAATAGATGAGAAGAATGCCCCAGCAACACCCCAATTCATACGTTCGACGCGAGCGCGACCGCCGTGCGCTCCGCCGTCAGGCGACGCTTCTGGCATGCTGCGTGGTGCTTGCGGTCGGATTCGTCATCGCAGCGCGGCAGCAGTTTGCAGCCGTGCAGTACGGCTACCGGAGCGAAGAGTTGCGGCGCGAGCGCGAGCGCCTCTTGGAAGAACAGCGCCGCCTGCATGTCGCACTCGAAGAGAGTTCTTCGCCTGCCCGCCTCGAACGCACCGCACGCGCGATGGGACTGCAACCGGCGCGCGCCTCGCAGATTGGTTCCGGCGCACCCCGCGTCGAAGCTGGCGCGACCGAAACAAACACCGCGAGCAGAGAGACGGATGCGCCGCATCGTATCTCAAACACAGAGCGCGGTGCGGCTTCGACCTTCGTCGGTTCGGCGGCGACGACAACTCTGCGCCGTTGACGAAGCGACGCGCCGTTGACCAAGCATGATGAACAGCGACCGAAGTCCCTCGCGCACGTCCCCCGTAGATTCCTGTAGAGATTGAAAGAATCGTAGCGTATCCCGTGTTTAGACGGCGCGCTTTGAGATAAGGATGAAGAAGCCGTTCCTGTCTATGTCTGAGCGCCAGTCTGCGCAAACAGCCATCAAACCCGACGCCTCGCGGCGCCCCGCCAATGCGGGCGGCCTGGTTCATTTGTGCTGGAAGGTCCTCGCGGCGACGCGCTATTGGGGTCGCCACTTTTCTTTGTGCGTGGAGGGGCGTCGTCGGGGCGCGTCTCGTCTATCTGCAAACCTCGCAGCACGACGAGTTGAGCAGACGCGCGCGCGCGCAGCAGCAGCGAGCCGTACAGACCAGCCCTCTGCGCGGACTCATCCTCGACCGTGAGGGGCGCGAACTCGCGCGCAGCGTCGACGCGGATTCTTTCTTCGCCGTTCCCACGGAGATTGAGAATGTTGACGAGACGGCAGGACAACTCGCGCGCGTGCTTGGGACTGCCGCACAGCCGCTCGCCGCTCATCTGCGTCAGGCGAGGGAAGCTAACCGCGCATTCATGTGGCTCGCGCGCAAGCTTGACGAAGAGCAGGCACGGGCTGTCACCGAACTGAAAATCAAAGGCATCTATCCTTTCAAAGAAGCGAAACGTCGTTACCCGAACAACGACCTCGCAGCGCACGTCCTCGGCTTCGTTGATCTGGACGGAGAGGGACTGGCGGGCGTCGAGCGCGTTCATAACGCGGCGCTCGAAGGCGAGGCCGGGAAGCTTTTCGTCGAAGGAGACGCGCGCCGCAAGTCTTATGAGAGCGTCGAGGTCGAGCCGCGCGGCGGCGAGACCATCGTGCTGACGATTGACCAGACAGTGCAGTACCAGACGGAGCGCGCTCTGACCGCCGCCGTCGAACAGGCGCACGCCAAGTCAGGCACGGCTATCGTGCTCGACCCGCGCACTGGCGAAATACTCGCGCTCGCCAACGCGCCGACCTTCAATCCGAACGAGCCGGGCAAAGCGGACGCGCAGGCGCGCTCCAGCGACGCGCTGCAAAACATCTACGAGCCGGGTTCGACCTTCAAGATGGTCGCCTACTCCGCCGCTATCGAAGAGAAACTAGCGAAGCCTGACGACCGGATTGATTGTCAGATGGGCGCGATTACGGTCGCCGGTCGTCTCGTCCACGACCATTCGCGTTTCGGCACGCTGACTTTGACAGAAGCGCTCGCCAAATCGAGCAACGTCGCGGCGATTAAACTCGGCCTGCGCGTCGGCGATGCGCGGATGTATGACTACATCACGCGTTTCGGCTTCGGCGCGAAGACGGGAATCGAACTGCCCGGCGAGACCGGAGGGATTTTGCGTAAGGTCGAACGCTGGCAGCCCTCTTCGATAGGCTCAATCGCCATCGGGCAGGAGGTCGGCGTGACGCCCTTGCAGATCGCGGCGGCCTTCGGCGCGCTGGCGAACGACGGCATCCGCATTGCGCCGCATCTGATCCGCGAGATGCGCGATGCGGACGGCGCGAGCATCAAGCAGGCGACACCGGACGAGCGTCGCGTCGTCAGCGCAGAGACGGCGCGCACAGTACGGCGCATGCTGGAGAGCGTGACCTTGAAGGGCACTGCCAAAGCGGCGCAACTGGAAGGCTACACGGCGGCGGGCAAGACCGGCACGGCGCAGAAAATTGACCCGAAAACGAAGACTTACTCGAAGACGAAGTTCGTGGCCTCGTTCGTCGGGTTTGCGCCCGTCGAGAATCCTTCAATCGTCATCGCCGTCGTGATTAACGAACCCGTCGGCTCTTATCACGGCGGCGACGTGGCCGCGCCCGTCTTCCGTGAGATTGCCCAGAACGTCTTGCCATACATGAACGTCACGCCGGACCTTGAGACGCCGACGCCAACGGTGCGCGAGCAACTCGTCGCGCGAAACTCTCAGACATCCTCCCCGCTGAAGACTTCGACGCCCGAAGAGGTGAAGGATGAAGCGGAGCAGATTGTGTTACCGGAAGTGGCGGCGCGAGGCGGCAGGGATGATGTCGGTGAAATCGTCTATGCGACGGCTGGCGACCGCCTCCTGTTGATGCCCGACCTGCGCGGGCGCAGCGTGCGCGACGCCGCGCGCATCTGCGCGCAACTCGGTCTCGAACTCGAAGCGCGCGGCGAGGGACGCGCCGTCCGGCAGTTCCCGGCGGTCGGCGCGAGCGTCGCCGCAGGCCAGATGGTCAAAGTTGATTTCGGAAGAAGCGATTGAATTGAGCAGTAATCAGTTTTCAGCCACAGACTTTGCGAACTTCAACTGAAAACTAAAAACCGAAAACTAAATCAACGGTTTTCATTATGCCGCTCACGCAAAACAGAATCCCACATATTGAAGAAATGCGGCGCAGAATCGCTGGCTGCCGCGAGCGTTTGCGCCGGACGCGCACAACGCAGAAAATGGCCCCACAGAGCGCCGCCCCCGGCATTGATTCGTTGGACGAGGGCGCGACGGAAGAGCTTGAGATGTTTGACTCTTCCGCGCGGATGGCGCGAGGGGAAGAGATCGAGCGTGAACATTAAAGAAGCGGCAGCAGGCATGCGCGCGCCCGTCGAAGAACGGGGCGACACGATATTTGACAAGGAAATATGGACAGAGAAGATTGCGGGCTTCTCGATTGACTCGCGCTCCGTCGCAGAGGGCGAACTTTTCTTCGCCCTGTCGCCTGAGGATTACAGGAAGCATGGCTTCACGGGCGATTCTTTCACGGACGCTCACCGCTTCATCCCGCAAGCCTTCGAGCGCGGCGCGCTGGCGGCGGTCGCACGCAGGGCACGTGTCGAGGATGACGCCGAACTCGAACGCTACAGTGATCGCCTCTTGCTCGTCGAGGATGCAATCGAAGCCTTGCAGGTGCTCGCACATGGCGTGCTCAAAAGTTGGGGGCAACCCGTCATCGGCATCACCGGCAGCGCGGGCAAGACGACGACGAAGGACTTGACGGCGCATGTGCTCGGCGTCGCTGGTGGTCGGCGCGTCCTGAGAAGCAAGAAGAACTACAACAACGAACTGGGGCTTCCGCTCTCGATTTTGCAGATGGAGACGGGCGAGGCGAAGCCGGAAGATTTCGACATCGCCGTGCTTGAGATGGGGATGTCCACGCCGAAGGAGATTCGCCGCCTGTGCGAGATTGCGCCGCCGGATGTCGGCGTCGAGCTTTTGGTCGCGCCGGTACACCTCGAATTCTTCGGGACGATTGAGGCCATCGCGCAGGCGAAGGCGCAACTCGTCGAAGGGTTGAAGCCGGGCGGCATCGCGGTCTTGAACGCCGACGATGAACGCGTCGCGGCGATGCGCGAGCGGCACACCACTGGGCGCACTATTACTTTCGGCATCGAGCACGCGGCAGATGTCACGGCGACGGAGATTGAAAGCGATGGACTCGGCAGAACGCGCTTTCGCTTGCATGCGCCACAGGGCGAGGCCGTCGCCGAGTTGCCGATGCCCGGTCGGCATAATTTGATGAACGCGCTCGCAGCGGCGGCGGTCGCCACCTGTTTCGACATCAGGCCGGAAGAAATTGCCGCCGCCATCTCGACGGCAGCGCCCTCGGAGATGCGCGGCGAGGTGCTTCGCTTCCGCCGAGGGTTCACGGTGGTTGACGATTCGTACAACTCGAATCCGCGCTCGCTGCTCAGTATGTGCGAAGCGTTGGCGCAGATGAGCGAGAACACGAAACGGCGCATCATCGTCGCGGGCGAGATGTTGGAACTGGGGCCGGACGCGGCGGCGATGCACGTAGAGGCGGGGCGCGAAATCGGCGCGCTCGCGCCTGACATCTTCTGGGGCGTGCGCGGGCATGCGCGGGGATTGATCGAAGGCGCGCGCGCCGCAGGGATGAGCCGGGAGGCGACGAGGTTCTTTGAGTCGTCGGAAGAGGCCGCCGCTGCGCTCTCAGATTTTCTCGACGCGGGCGACCTCGTGCTGGTCAAGGGTTCGCGCGGCGTGCAGACGGACAAAGTGGTGAAGCTTTTGAAGGAACGACACGAAAGGCAAGGATGAAAGATGAAAGATGAAGGATGAAAGAAGATTCCCCGTTTTGTTCATCTTTCATCCTTCCGCCTTCATCCTTTGATGAGCGCTGATGATCTATTACATCTTTTACGAATGGCTCTTCAAAAGCCTGTCGGCGCAAGGCTCGGAATCGGTTTTCTTCAAGGCTCTGAATGTTTTTCAATACGTCACGTTCCGCACCGCCTACGCCACGATTACCGCGCTTCTGATTTCGCTCGCCTTCGGCGGTCGCGTGATTCGCGCGCTCAAGGAATGGAACGTCGGCCAGCAGATTCGTGAAGAAGGGCCGCAGGCGCACATGGCGAAGCGCGGCACGCCGACGATGGGCGGCGTGCTGATTATTAGTTCGGTGTTGATTTCGACTCTGCTGTGGGCGCGGCTCTCAAGCCTCTACGTCTGGATTCAGTTAATTGCGACGACGCTCTTTGCGCTCATCGGTTTTATGGATGATTACGCGAAGGTCGCGCGGAAACGAAGTCTGGGACTGACGGGCAAGCAAAAGTTGGCCGCGCAGTTTTTGATTGCGGCGGGTGTGTGGGGCGCGCTCTATATTTCGACGACCTACGGCTGGACGGATTATTCGTGGCGTCTCGCGCTGCCGTTTTTCAAAGACACGGCAATTAGAAATATCACGGAAATCGGGCCGATACTTTACCTGCCGTTCATCATCGTCGTGCTGCTCGGCTTCTCGAACGCGGTGAACCTGACGGACGGCCTCGACGGTCTCGCCATCAGCATCACCGTCGTCGCGATGTCGGCGCTGACGGCCTTCACTTACTTGAGCGGCGACCAGCGCTGGGCCAACTATCTGGGGCTTGAGCACCAGAAGGACATCGGCGAGTTGACCATCTTCTGCGGCGCGATGGTCGGGGCGAGCCTCGGCTTTCTGTGGTTCAACGCGCCTCCGGCGGAAGTCTTTATGGGCGACGTGGGCAGCCTCGCCATCGGCGGCGCTATCGGAACTATCGGCGTCCTGACGAAACAAGAGTTGATATTGCTGCTCGTCGGCGGCGTCTATGTCATCGAGGCGCTGTCGGTCATGTTGCAGGTCGCGTCTTTCAAGACGACGGGGCGGCGCATCTTCAAGATGTCGCCGCTGCATCATCATTTCGAGTTGGCCGGATGGAAAGAGTCGAAGGTCGTCTTCCGCTTTTTGATTATCGCCATCCTGTTCGCGCTGCTGAGCCTCTCGACGTTGAAACTGCGGTAGAGAGCGAAAAGAAGTTGGAAGTGAGCGGCAAAAAAGTCCTGGTCATCGGTGCGGCGCGCAGCGGCACGGCGGCGGCGCGTTTCCTCGTGGCGCGCGGCGCAAAGGTTGCGCTGAACGACCGCCAGCCGCTCGAAGAATGGACGGAGGAAGCACGTTCTTTGAAGGGGGAAGGCGTCGGGCTGATGGCGGGCGACGTGCCTTCGTGGCTGCTCGACCAGATTGAATTGGTCGTCCTGAGTCCGGGCGTACCGTCGAAGAGTATTCCGGTCAGATACGCGGAGCGCGCGGGCGCGGAAGTTATCGGCGAGGTCGAACTGGCCTGGCGTTTTTCGCGCGGGCGTTTCGTCGGCATCACGGGTACGAACGGGAAGACGACGACGACGACGCTCGTCGGAGAGTTGTTGAAGGACGCGGGAATCCCTACGCAGGTCGGCGGCAATATCGGGACGCCGCTCATCTCTCTAGCAGAGACTTCGAGTGATGAAACGTGGACGCTCGCGGAACTTTCGAGCTACCAGCTTGAGACGATTGTTGATTTTCGTCCGACAATCGCCGTCGTCCTGAACCTGATGCCCGACCACATGGATCGTTACGAATCTCTGACAGACTACGGCGCAGCGAAGCATAGGATTTTTCGCAACCAGCAGCCGGGCGACGTGGCGATTCTCAACGCAGATGATGAGACGGTCGCTTCATGGGCGAAAGGCTTACGCGCGCACGTTGTTTTCTTCAGCACGGAGCGCGAACTCGAAGAGGGTCTGTTCTTGCGGAACGGACGCGAGATTATTTCGCGCACGCGCGAAGGCGGCGCGGAACGCGTGCTCTTGACGCGCGACGAGATGCAGTTGAAAGGCTTGCATAACGTGCAGAACGTGCTGGCCGCGCTCGCCGCCGGATTGGCCTGCGGCGCGTCGCCCGCATCCATGCGCGAGACAATCAGGCGCTTCGCTCCCGTCGAGCATCGTCTGGAACGCGTCGCGGAAATTGACGGCGTGGCTTTTTACAACGACTCGAAGGCAACAAACGTTGACGCCGCATTGAAGGCGCTCGAAGCTTTGGCAGACGAAGAGGGCAAGATTGTCCTGATCCTCGGCGGGCGCGGAAAGAACGCGCCATACGAGCCGCTCGCGCCGCTCATCGAGCGCAGAGGCCGCGCGCTCGTCCTCGTCGGAGAAGACGGCGACCGCATTGAGCGCGAGTTGAAAGCTTACGCGCCGGTCGAGCGCGCGGACGATTTGCGCGACGCCGTCCGGCGCGCACACGCTTTAGCCCTTCCCGGCGACATCGTGCTGCTCGCCCCGGCTTGCGCCAGCTTCGATATGTTTCAGAGTTACGAACATCGCGGGCGCGTGTTCAAAGAAGCAGTGTTGGAAACTATGAATGCCGAACGCGGAGCTTTGAACGAGAAGAGAGAGACGACGGTCTCTTGATTCAACCTTCAACCTTTCGCTATCCGTCTTGCTTTTTATGGCTCGAAAGTTACAGGCAGATGAGTGGTTGTTTGCGGCGACCGTGGGGCTGGCGCTCTTTGGCGTGGTGATGGTCTATAGCGCGTCGGCGGTGATGGCTGAACAGCAGAACCATAACCAGTATCACTACGTCGTCCGGCAAGGGCTGTGGACGCTCATCGGTTTGGGCGCGATGATTGGAGCGATGCAGTTCGATTACGGGCGGCTGCGCGATCCGCGCATCGTCTATGGATTGTTGGGACTGTCGCTCGTGCTGCTCGTCGCGGTCTTTATGTTTCCGGCGGTCAACGGCGCGCGGCGTTGGATTCGTTTCAGCAGTTTTACTTTTCAGCCTTCGGAAGTGGCGAAACTCGCGCTCGCCATTTTCCTCGCGCGCTTTCTCGAAAGACGCGCGGGCGAAGAAGGCTCTTTTTTGAAAACTTTCATGCCCTCAATCTTGGCGGCGGGCGTGCTGATGCTGCTCGTCGTTAAGGAGCCGGATTTGGGGACGGCGATGATGATCGGCGTAATTTGCGTGGTGATGCTTTTCACGGCGGGCGTGCGGGTGCGGCACATGGCGTTGGCGGCTGCCCCGGCGCTCATCGGGATGGCGGCGCTGCTGCTCTTCGTGCCGTTCAGGCGCGAGCGCATGATCGCGTTTCTCGACCCGTGGGCTGACGCGCAAGGGACAGGCTATCAAGTCGTGCAATCACTCCTCGCGGTCGGCTCCGGCGGCGTGCACGGATTGGGCTTTACGGAAGGGCGACAGAAGATGTTTTTTCTGCCGTTCGCCCATTCCGATTTTATCTTCGCGGTCGTGAGTGAAGAGTTGGGGTTGTTCGGCGCGCTGGGCGTGCTGGCTTTGTTCGGTCTGTTTCTGTGGCGCGGGATGCGCGCGGCGCTCAATGCGCCTGATAGGTTCGGGATGCTTTTGGGGATGGGAATTGTGACGGGAATTGTCGCGCAGGCACTCTTTAACATGAGCGTCGTCGTCGCGCTCGTGCCGACGAAGGGCATCCCTCTTCCCTTTATTTCTTACGGAGGCTCGTCGCTTGTGCCGACGCTTTTTGCCGTCGGCGTGCTCCTGAATATCTCACAACAGGCGAGCGTGCAGAAGAGTTTCGGGTACGGGATGCAGAGAGGAGAGCGTGCGGTTGAGAAGGCGGCTGTTTCCCCGTCCCCGCGTCGCCCAATTCCTGTGACGCCTTCTTCTTCGCGTCCCGTTCCCCCGCGCTTGTCGTCGGTCGGTCTGCCCGTCGGCGGCGCGCAAGGTTGAAAAAGAGGATGCGCGCGCTCATCGCCGCCGGGGGGACG